>CBDUUP010000048.1:0-16828 GCA_965370435.1 uncultured Anaerolineales bacterium
ATAGGACTTACGCACTTCAGAAACCTTGCGAAGGTTTTTTGAGAAATTATGACTGTATGCAAACGATTGTAATGTATAAAATCACTTCATAAACAGAGGAACCTTCGCAAGGTTGCCATTAAATCTTTCAACTGCGTAAGTCATATAGGATTAACAAACAAGAGACGGCATTCATTCGAATGCCGTCTCTTATTGATTAAGCGTCGTTCAACTACGGTAAGGACAGAATGATCGCGCTCATTGTGGGGGCGTGATCGTCGCAGTGCAGGGTATAGTATCCGGCCTGGTCGGCGGAGAAAGTGAAGGTGTACTGGCGGCCTCGCTCCATAGAGACAGTCACGTCCACTTTGGAGCCATCCGGAGCTTCCAGCCATACGCCGTGATGGTCGCCGTTGATTACGAATATCCGCAGGGTTACGGTGTCTCCCTGGACAACGACAATTTCAGCCGGGCTGAACAAGTAGGTGGAAACCTGCCATTTATCGGGGTTGTCGGCATCATACTCTCCCGGCGGTTTGAAGCGGTATCCAGCCGAAAGTGTTTGGGGATCGATGTCGGGCGCAGAGATCCCATCGGTCGCGCCTTTGATCTCGATGACGCTGATATCGAAGGTCACTTCGCTGCCTGAAAGACCAGTGCCTGCCGCTCCGCCGCAGCTGCTCAGGAGCAAACTCAACAGAATTACAATGGCGCTTAGGGTATAACGTTTTTGGTTCATTGATCTACCTCCAGGAAAAATAGTTGATATTGGTAAATCTATTATCCGAAATATAAAGGTTTTTCACAACGGGCATTGGTCATAAATACTGTCCGACGAAAAGCATAGATGTTTCAGACCTTAGTCTGTATTCCGATTGCCGGAAAAATGCTACAATAACCTTGTGCTGTCGGTATTTCTTTCATCTTTTACTGAGATACGATTACGTGGGTCGCTGCTTCTAACGGAGTTATGGATATGTTCGCCTTTACCAAATTGAGTTTGGCCCGCCAGTTCATGCTGGTGAGCTTTCTAATTTTGCTGACCGGTATGGTCGTGATTGGCTTCTGGGTGGGCCAGCAGATCAGGACAGGAGTGATCAATCGAACCGCGGCCGTCACCTCTTTGTATGTGGATAGTTTCTTATCGCCTTATCTACAAGATCTCTCTGACGATCATCAATTGGATGCCGGGAAGCTGAAGGAACTTGACCGTCTGCTGACTGAAACGCTGCTCGGTGAGCAGATCGTGACTTTCAAAGTTTGGCTGCCTGATGGCAGCATCCTTTACAGCCCAACCCCCAGCCTGATTGGAAAGCAATTTTCCCGTGACGATGATTTGATCCGCGCTTTTGCCGGCGAGGTTGTCTCCGAAATCAGCAATTTGGATAAACCTGAGCATGAATATGAACGCCAATATTGGGATACCTTGATAGAAACCTATGCCCCAATTCGAGAAAACCGTACCGGCAGCGTGATCGCCGTTATGGAGTTTTACCAGAACCCGGACGATCTCGTGGCCGAAGTATGGGCTGCTCAAATGCGCACCTGGCCTCTGGTCGGGTTCGCCACCCTGATTATGTATCTGCTTCTGGCCGGTATGGTGAATCGAGCCAGCGCCGTCATCCTGGAGCAGCAGTCAATTCTCCAAGAGAAAATTGACCAAACCTCTACTCTGCTGGTCCAAAATCAGCGTCTGCACGCTCGTGTTCGCCGCGCGGCTGCCCGCGCCACCGCGCTCAATGAACGCTTCCTGCGCCGCATTTCCAGCGACCTCCACGATGGCCCTGGCCAGGACTTGGCTTTGGCTTTGATGAGGGTCGAATCCTTGGCTGAAGAGTGCAGCCGCTGTCCACTCCCTCAAGAGGAAGGGAAGTCCCTGGCGGATGATTTTGATACTGTGTATAATGCCCTCACCTCGGCCTTGAACGACCTCCGGGCCATCGCCGCCGGGCTGCGCTTGCCGGAGATCGAGCCTCTCAATACGGATGAGATCGTCCGCCGTGCGGTCCGCGATTACGAACGCAAAACTCGCCAGGCAGTCACCGTGCATATGGAAAATTCTCCCCCGGAGGTTCCTTTGCCAGTGAAGATCACCCTCTACCGCCTCCTGCAGGAAGCGCTGGCCAATGGATATCGCCATGCAAAGGGGGAAGACCAGGTTATACGCCTTCATGCCGATGAGGACACATTGTTCGTCATCATCTCTGACGCCGGAGAAGGTTTTGATCCAGAGAAGGTCAAGCCGGATGGAAAAATCGGATTGGCCGGGATGCGTGAACGGGTTGAAGCGCTAGGCGGATGGTTCGAACTTGTAAGCCATCCCGGAGAAGGCACCACCGTCAGCGCCTCCTTGCCGCTGACCATCCCCAAGGATGATGATGACTGAGAAAATACGCATATTGGTGGCTGATGACCATCCCTTGTTCCGGGAGGGAGTCGTCCACTCCTTGACCGGGCAGGCCGATATGGCCGTTGTCGGTCAGGTGGGAAGCGGCGAAGAGGCCCTTGAGATCGCCATAAATCTCTTGCCTGACGTGCTGTTGTTGGATGTAGCCATGCCGGGCGAGGGCGGCATCGCCGCGGCTCAGAAAATCTCCGCCGCCTGCCCCAGTGTGAACATCATCATGCTGACCATCTCTGAGGATGAGGATGATTTGATGAATGCGCTCAAGTCGGGAGCGCGCGGGTATGTGCTCAAAGGTATTTCCACCCGTGAGCTGGCAGAAGTGGTTCGTAAGGTCGTTGGAGGGGAGGTGTATGTCACCTCGGCGTTAGCAGCCAACTTGCTGTTGGAACTCTCCCGCCCCCGTTCCCCAGATCCCCTGAGCGAACTTACCCCGCGCGAGCATGAGATCCTGACCCTTGTCTCTCAGGGCCTCACCAACCGCGAGATCGGAGAGCGTCTCCACCTGGCCGAAAAAACCATCAAACACTACATGACCAATGTGCTGCAAAAATTGCAGGTGCGCAGCCGCGTCCAGGCCGCCCTGCTGGCTCAAAAGCAAAATTTAGATCGTCGGTAGAGATATTACAACGGGTAATACGGTCAATCCGCCCTAACGCTCAAGGGAGTTTGTGATAGCGCGCTTATTATTTCCCTCTCCTATTATGCTGCATAAACCTGAACCTCTTTCTCCAATCTATCCCTCAGACGGTCTTTCTCCACCTCCAGATCATAGCGCGCCTGCAAGTTCATCCAAAACCGCTCCGACATGCCAAAGAAGCGGGAGAGCCGCAGCGCCGTATCTGCCGTGATGGCGCGCTTCCCATGCACGATTTTGTTTATTCGCTGGGGAGAAACGCTCATATCCTTCGCCAGACGGTATTGGCTGATTCCCATGGGCTTCAGGAATTCCTCCAATAAGATCTCGCCGGGGTGGATAAAGGATATTTTTTCTTTTGCCATTCGCAATTCCTAATGTTGAGCCGCCTAATATTATACCCAACTCCACCATCCTCACCTCATCAAATCAATCAACTCCTCCCTCCCATCCACCTCCACCGCCAGGGTGAAATACGTCCACTCGCCCGTGTCCCGCCGTCCGGTGGCGTAGAGCGTACCGCTGCCATCCGGCCCGCTTATCGGGATGATCAAATCCCCTTCGCCCGACAGCCCCGAAGTCGAGATCGTCCCCATCACCCACCAGCCCGCCTCGATAGGCTCTCCCAACGCCGCGATAACATCCGGGTCGTTCTGAGCCGTTTCCAGCGCTTGCTCATAGAAATCGCTGGAGCGGATCGCCCCAAACACCCCGAAGACGATCAATCCAAAACACGCCAGGAACGAACAAATCGTAGCCGCCGCGATCCCAAACGTCCCGCCAAAAATCCCCCAAAACAATATTTTCAGCCCTCTATTGGGTTTCTCTTGCGCTTCAACCTCATACATAGCCAAAACCTCCTCCACAAAGAATCATCCATTCACCAACTTGTTGCCCAATCCACAATCACTAATCACCTAATCACTCAATCGCCAATCCAACGCCGTATACCTCTCCGCCACCTTATTATTCCTCACCGCGATAGCAATAGCCTTCCGGCTGCCCACCAGCACGCACAGCTTCTTGGCCCTGGTGATAGCCGTGTACAGCAGGTTGCGCTGGAGCATCATATAATGCGAAGTGAGCAGCGGGACCACCACCGCCGGGAACTCCGATCCCTGCGCCTTATGCACCGAGGCCGCATACGCCAACACCAGTTGGTCGGCCTCGCTCCAGTCGTATTCAATCGGGCGGCCGTCAATCTCCACCGTCAGGCTTTGGTCGGTGATGGAGATGTCTCTCAGCTTCCCGATGTCCCCGTTGAAGACCGCCTTATCGTAATTGTTCTTGACCTGCATCACCCGATCCCCCTTTCGGAAGATCTGCCCGTATAAACTGCGCTCCGGCTTCAACGGTCCTGGGGGATTGAGAGTCTCCTGCAAGGTGGCGTTCAAGTTGTGGACCCCCGCCGGGCCTCGATACATCGGCGCCAACACCTGAATGTCGCTCGCCTGTATCCCGAACCGGCGCGGGATGCGGATCGCCACCACCTCCTTCACCCATTGGGCCGCCTCCTCCGGCCTCTCAGCGGAGAAGAAGAAGAAATCCTCCCCCTCCTTGGAGAAAATCGGGTTCTCTCCCTGGTTGATGCGGTGGGCGTTGGCGATGATTTGCGAACCGGCCGCCTGCCGGAATATAACGCTCAACCGCGTCACCGGGACCATCTCGCTGGCGATCACGTCCCGTAGCACGTCCCCCGCCCCCACCGAGGGCAGTTGGTCCACGTCGCCCACCAGCAGCAGGTGCGTGCCCGGCGACAACGCCCGCAGCAGCGCGTAGGCCAGGTGCAGGTCCAACATGGAGGCCTCATCCACCACCAGGAAGTCAATCTCCAGCGGCGACTCTTCGTTGTGCTGGAATCCATCCCTGGGAGAATATTTTAGCAGCCGGTGGATGGTGCTGGCCGGTCGCCCCGCCGCCTCCGCCAGACGTTTGGCGGCCCTTCCGGTGGGGGAGGCCAGCGCGCAGCTTTTGTTCCCTTGCTCTAACGCCGCGATCAGGGCTTTGATGGTGGTGGTTTTTCCCGTGCCGGGGCCGCCAGTCAGCACGCTCACCGGATGGGTGAGCGCGGTCCGCACCGATTCGGTTTGCTCGGGGGAGAGCGAATCGTCAAACCTCAGGAAAGCGGGCGGCAGGTCGCTCAAATTGGAGGGGATACAGCTTGCCAGCGTCCGTAATTGTCTCGCTACGCCTACTTCGCTGTGATACAAGGGACTGAGATACACCCCCGTTTGCGCCTCTGTACCTTTCTCACCCGCCTCCAGGAAGGGAAGAACCTCTGTAATAGCTCGTTTGCCCTTGACCAATCGCTCGATGGCCGGAGGCAGCAGTCCATCGTCAACGCCCAAAAGTTCTACCGCCCTTGAAATCAACTCCTCCCTGGGTGTGAACACGTGCCCCTCACCGCGGGACATATCATCAAGCACGTAAAGCAATCCGGCCTCCAGCCGCGTCGGATGGTCAAGCGGAAGCCCCAACGCGCGGGCGATCCCGTCGGCCGTCTTGAACCCCACCCCGTAGATGTCCGTGGCCAGACGGTAGGGGTCGGACTTGACAATTTGCATGGACTGTTGGCCGTATTCTTTGTAGATCTTCACCGCCAGATTGGTAGTAACCCCGTGGCTGTGGAGGAAGAGCATGATGTCCTTCACTTGCCGCTGCTGTTCCCAGGCCTCCGCGATCAGGCGGGAACGCTTGGGGCCGATGTCGGGAACTTCTCTCAGGCGTTCCGGCTCGTTTTCGATAACCTCCAGGCTCTCCGCCCCAAACTGGTCCACGATTCGCTCCGCCAGCTTGGGGCCGATGCCTTTGATGAGGCCCGATCCCAGATACCGCCGGATGCCGTTCACTGTAGCAGGAAGGGCCTGTTCGCAAACCTCCACCTTGAACTGAGCGCCAAACTTGGGATCATTGACCCATTGCCCCTTCAAGCGCAGATATTCCCCCGCCGACAGCTCCGGCAAGTTGCCCACCACCGTCACCATCCCCTCCCGGTTCGCCCCCGGCAGGTTCCGCTTCCGCGGCCGCAGCCGCACCACGCTGTACCCGTTCTCCGAGTTGTAATACGTGATCCGCTCCACCGAACCGGTCAGGGTTTCCATGGAAGTATTATAGCTGATTAGATGGAGTAACTAAGAGCTTTTAACCACGAAGGCACAAAGACACCAAGATAAAAATCTTTTGTTTTTCTTCGTGTCTTAGCGCCTTAGTGGTTAATTATTTTTTCGCCGCCCGCCACCCCTCAAGGCAGCGGATTATTATATGCCCAGTCCAACCCCAGAGCGATAACGATATCTAGCGTGCTGCTGGGATCATAGCTGCTGAAGATGGCGTTGGGCGAGATGCTGAGCAGTTCCACCAGGTATTGAACCGTGTATGGATTGCCGGTGTAGTCAATGATGGTCGTGTTTTGGTAGGGCTGGTTGGCGTTGGTGACTTCTATGATATTGAAGCCAAATCCCAGCAAGTAATCCCCCGTGCCTGACGCCAGCCCAGGCACGCTGGTCCCATTGCGAACCGAGATGATCGCGCCCTCGGTCAGCACGCACTGGGTGATGTCGGTCGAGCAGGTTGCCCCCGCCGCCGTCGCCGTGCCGAAGATCTCGTCCCGCAAGATGCGGATCTGATCCGGTATGGGCTTGACAATGTCCAATCCTTCCGGTGAGACCGCAAAGGTGACGTGTTCTACGTCAATGACGACCCCGTGGATGTCCTCCTCCGGGATCTGTTGGGCCAGGATCGCCAATTGGATGATCTGGGTCATATCCAAATTGGTGTTGATCCCCCCGGAGAGTTCTGTGAATAGCGCCTCGCTTTTTTCGATCAGGGTGGGGATCATATCAAAGCGCAGGATTTGATTCCGGATCGCCATAATGACCTCTTGCTGCCGCCTCGACCGGTCGAAATCCCCGCCGGCGGTCTTGCGGGTGCGGATGTACCCCAGGGCGATGTCGCCGGGCAGAGTCTGCACGCCGGGCTGCAAGGTCAAGGGGATGTCATCGCCGCCCAACCGGTCAATGGTGATCTCCTCGGTGACATTGATTTTCACCCCTCCGATCTCGTCTATGAACCGCTCGAAGGCTCCAAAGTCAATCTGGGCGTAGAAATGGATGTCCACTCCCAGGAACTTCTCTACCGTATCAATCGCCAGTCCTGGCCCCCCGCCGGGCATTTCGTAGGCCTCCCCCAACTGGTAGGCGGTGTTGATCTTGCCATATCCGAATCCACCGGGTATCTCCACCCACAGGTCGCGGGGGATTGATAGCATCCCCGCCGTTCTTCCCACCGGGTCCAGGGTCAACAGCATCATGGAGTCGGTGCGCGGCGGGCCTTCGCCTACCGTCCAATCGCGGTAATCCAATCCCATCAGCAGGATGGTGACTCGGCTGGCCCCGTCCCAGGGTTCCGCGATGGGGCCGGTCGACCCCTGGAATGGCTCATCAGGGACGAAGACGCCTTCCGGCAGGGGCGTAGGGGTGCGATATTGATCTCCCGGATCATCATCTAAGAGCTGGCTGGTATTCAAGAAAAAATCGCGTGTATTGGTGAACGCCAGGATGCCGGTGATGACCATTATGATGGCAAATCCCGCCAGCATCCCGTATAGGAGCCGTTTATCTTGGGATCTTGGCGGAGGCGCGGGTATGGGCGAAGATTTAGGTATCGGTTTGAGTTCGTTCGGTTGTAATGGTTCCATAATTACCTTAATTTTATCAATCTTTATGTATTTTTACATTAGGATGAGATTATAAGTGTTCACGCAAATGTTGTCGCCTTAACCTCCCGCAGGTTGTCTCTCTGATAAAAATGTCCGGTTTAGCCTAAAGTTTTCTTTGAAAATGGCTGTTTCAAGACGAACCTGCGGGAGGTTGCGTCTCTCATTGACATTTTTTGCGTGAACCCAGATTATAACATGGACGGCATAGAACAGCCTGGTTGCGGTAAAATACTAGCCTGTTGATGCTGGCTTCAGTATTTGTGCAACTACTGTGCCAGAGAATTGGCTGAAATTCATAATAGGATAGACCCTTGTCTCTTATCACCGCCACCAATCTCTCCAAATCCTTCGAACCCGATGAAATTTTCATGGGGCTGTCTCTCAGCATCCCTCACCGGGCCAGAATCGCTATCGTAGGTCCCAACGGCGTAGGCAAAACCACCCTGCTGCGTATCTTGGCCGGAGAAGACACCCCCAACGAAGGCAGCGTCCAGCGAGCGCGAAATTTAAAGATGGGCTACCTGCCCCAGGAAGCCGACCTCCAAGCTGACCATTCCCTCTGGGCGGAATGCCTCTCCGTCTTTCAAGGCTTGATAGCCCAGGAAGCCGAGCTTGCCAGCCTGGAAGCCAAGATGGGCGACCCCGCCCTGGCCGAGGAGATCTTGCCCCGCTACGGACAGTTGCAAGAGGCCTTTGATCTGGCTGGCGGCTACACCTACGAGACCCGCATCCGCCAGACCTTGACCGGGCTGGGTTTCATGCCCGATGAACATGAGATACCCCTCAGCCATCTCTCCGGCGGACAGCGAACCCGAGCCTTGTTGGCCCGCCTGCTGCTATCCGACCCCGAACTGCTCATCCTCGACGAGCCGACCAACCATCTTGACATCGCCGCAGTGGAGTGGCTGGAGGGCTATCTCCGGGATTGGGACGGGGCCGCCCTCATCGTCTCCCACGACCGATATTTCATCAACCGGGTGGTCAATATGATCTGGGAGATGAGTCCTTCTGTCCTGGAGGTCTACCGCGGAAATTACACCGCTTATCTCATGCAGCGCCAGGAACGTTGGGACCGGAGACAAGAGGACTTCACCCGCGAGATTGACCGCATGCTCAAAGAGTTGGATTTTGTCAAACGTTTCATCGCTGGGGAGCGTTCCCAAATGGCTAAAGGCAAATTGAGCCGCCTCAGCCGCCAGATCGAGGCGATTGAGAAGCTGGGCTTGCAAGGGATCAAGGGCAAGAGTTGGAGCCGGATCGCCAGCCAGATAAAGGTCAACCGCAACCCCATGCGTGTAGCCGAAGCCGAACAGCGCCTCAAGGCCCTGCGCGCGCCCTACAACCGCCCTCCCCGCCTAAACCTCGACTTGAGTTCCCGCCAGCGCAGCGGCAACCTGGTTCTGCGCACCTATGATTTAGAGATTGGCTATCCCGGTACCCCTCTCTTCTCCACCCAGGACCTCGAACTCCGCCGCCTGGAATGTGCCGCCTTGATCGGCCCCAACGGCTCCGGGAAAACCACCTTCCTGCGCACGATTTTGGAGGGTCTGCCGCCCTTGGCTGGTGAGACACTATTAGGGGCCAGCTTGAAGATTGGGTATTTCGCCCAGGCCCACGAAGAGCTTCAGCCCGAACTCACTCTTGTCCAAGAGATCGAGTCAGTCGCGCCCAAAATGCTCGTTAAAGAGATCCGAAACTATCTGGGCCGTTTCCTCTTCCGCGGCGACGACGTGTACAAGCCCGTCTCAGTGCTTTCCGGTGGGGAGCGCGGCCGCCTGGCCTTGGCGAAATTAGCCTTGATGGATTCCAACCTCCTGCTCCTCGACGAACCCACCAACCACCTGGACATCCCCTCCCAGGAGATTTTGCAGGATGTGCTGTCTGAGTATGAAGGCACCATCATCCTGGTTTCTCACGACCGTTATTTGATCGAATTCCTGGCTACCCAAATATGGGAGATTGACGCTCAGTCGAAGACCCTGACTATTTTCAAAGGGACCTACAGCGAATACAAGGCCGAACAGCAAACCCAGGCTGCTCAGGACTCTGGTGAGGAGGAGCCGAAAACGGCGAAATCCCGTGTTCCAGTCCGCAACCCGGATCGGAACGCAGAAAAGCGCCGCCAGAAACGCCTCGGCGAATTAGAATCCAGTATCGCAAAACTGGAAGAGCAGTTGTCCGCCGCCGGGAAAAAACTGGAAATCCCGCCTCCCGATCCCGCCGAAGTCGAAAAGCTCGGCGCGGAGTACGTCCGTATCCAGACCACCCTAGAAAAGGCCCTGACCGAGTGGGAAAAATTGCACATTGATTGAGCGCCGCCCTTAACATCCTGCAAATCCAAAGCAAACACCATGCCCCAGAAAAATCCCCTTTCGAAAAATACCTCCCAGCCCGGCGATCTGCCGCGCTGGTTCTGGATAACGGGGATCATCCTCCTGATAATTTCTTTAATGATCTACATTGCTGTTGGCGTCCAAAAAATCGCCGAGGAGCCAGCCACAGAGACCCCCACATCATCACCTTTTGTCCGCCCCCAGACAGAGATCACGCCCATCCCCGCCAATTCAGGGAAGATGTCAATCTGGCACGCCCTCCCCGAAACCGAAGCTCAAGCGCTCAATGAGATTGTCTTCTTATTCCAGGAGCAGAATCCCGGATTGGTGGTTGAAGTCTTGTTCATCCCCTCCGCCGATCTGCTGGATAAATACCAGGCCGCAGCCGCAGCCGGGGGCGGCCCTGACATCCTTCTGGGCCTCGCCGATTGGGGGCCGTCCCTTCACGAAGACGGCTTATTAAATGATATGTCCGATTTCCTTGAAAATCCAGCCATGCCTCAGTTCAACTCGGCGGCCCTGGCCTTGAGCCAGTTCCAGGGCGGGCAATTTGGCCTCCCCTATCGGATTGGCGGCGTGGTGATGTATCGCAATACCGCCCTCGTCCCTGAAGCCCCCTCCACTCTCGATGAATTGGTCGCCCTTGCCGAAGCGGCGATCGGCCAGGAAACCTACGGCGCATTGCTGGAGATGAACCCTTTTTATTCTCTGGGCCATTTGTACGCTCTGGGAGGCGCGTTGATGGATCCCAACGGCGATCCAGCTTTCAACACCCCGGAGGGCGTCGCCTGGTTGGAGATGCTGGGTACTTTCAGAGATTTGGGGGCCGATCTATGGTTTGGAGATTTTGACCTGGAGTTATTCAAGGACGGGAACGTGGGCATCCTGGTTGACACCACCTGGAGCCTCTTGGATATAGCCGGTGCGCTGGGCGCAGGGAACCTGACAGTTGATCCCTGGCCCGAAGGGATGTCTGGGTTTGTGTTCAGCGACTGTCTATATCTGAATCCCAATTTATCTAAAGATGACGCTGACCTGATCCAAACTTTCGCTGCCTACTTTTTCTCGCCGGAGGCCCAGGCTGTTTTCGCCAGCGCAGATCCGGGCTTCATCCCGGCCGTTTCGGGCGTAGAACTCGACCGCCTTCGCCTTGAAGCCCAGACCGCCCTAGAAGGCGGCGTCCCCTACATCCTGACCCCTGAACTTGACCAATACTGGACCCCGCTGGAGAATGCCATTATTATATATTTAGAGACTGACACCGACGCCGATGTCGTCCTCTCAAGCGCCGAAGAAGTGATCCTAGAACTGCTGGAAGAGATCCGCCAAGCCGAAGATTGATTCACTGCTCATCCTATCCCTGTCTCCCCGCCTGCTCACCGCCACATTATCTACCAAGACCTGTCAGGTTTTTAAAACCTGTCAGGTCTTTTCCGGCTGGAGGGACAAATGTCCCTTGTTGTTGAGGACATTTGTAAGTTGCCAAAAATAGCATAATGGGTTATTTTTAGGTAAGCCATAAAATAAATTATGATAAACTTATGGCATACCAAAGGATATTGACATGAGTGAAAGCGGCGAAATGTATTTGTTGACCATCGCCAAGCTTGCGGAGGCCGGCGTAGACGCCCCGGTTCCGCTCTCCCGTCTCGCGGAGGAGCTTTCGGTGTTGCCCGTTTCGGCCAACCAGATGATCCGCAAGCTGGATGAGGAAGGGATGGTCAAATATCTCCCTTACAAGGGCGCGGAACTGACCGAGGCGGGACGCCAGGCCACCCAGCGCATCCTGCGCAAGCACCGCCTCTGGGAGGTATTTCTGGTTGACCACCTCTCACTCTCTTTTGAAGAAGCCCACGAGCTGGCCTGCCGAATCGAACATGTTTGCACCGAGAAGGTCACCGAGAATCTGGCGAATTTCCTCGGGGAGCCGGATTTCAACCCCGAGGGCAGACCCATCCCCTCCGCCGGGTTGGTCAGCCCGGCCGTGCCCGCCTCGCCGCTGGGCTACCTGAAAGTCGGTCAGCGAGGGGAGATCGTGAATGTGGAGACCGAGACCGCCGCGAGCGCTTTTCTGGAAGGGGAGGGGATCGTCCCTGGAGCCGAGGTATCCCTCCTGGCGGTGAGCGACCGGGGAGCCGCTTTATTGGAAGTGGGCGAACGCCAGGTGAGCGTCATCAAGGAAATTGTGGATCAGATCGCAGTACGAGTCTCCGGCGTTGAGCCGGAGGCAGCATAACGAGGAGACCAAATCCCCATGCAGTGCCATGACACATCCACGCCCACCGTGACCGCCCGGAATGGCAGCGTCGCCCTGGTGGGCCATCCCAATGTGGGGAAATCAGTGTTATTCCAGCAGTTGACCGGACGTCAAGTTGTAGTCTCCAACTACCCCGGCACTACCGTGGAGGTCACCCGAGGCGAGGCCCGTGCCCTGCCGGAAACCGTGGTGGTGGACACGCCCGGCGTCATCACCCTTCCCCCCCACACCGAAGACGAAATCGTCACCCAGAAGGTGCTGCTCCAGGAACCGCTAAAAGCCATCTTGCAGGTGGGGGACGCCAAGAACCTGCGCCGGACCCTCTTGCTCACCGTGCAGCTTGCCGAAATGGGGCTGCCGATGGTGTTAGTTTTGAACATGATGGACGAAGCCCGGTCGCGAGGCGTGGTGGTTGACCATCGCGGTCTCTCGGAGACTCTGGCTTTGCCGGTCATCCCTACCGTCGCCATCCGGGGCCGGGGCGTTGACGACCTGACCGCCGCCATTGAAAACGCGCCTCCCGCTCAATTGGGTCTGGCGTATCCTCCCGAAATCGAGGCCGCGGTGGAAGCGGTCTGTGTCCGCCTGCCGGAGACCAATATTGCCCCGCGAGCCGTGGCGCTGCTGTGGTTGAGCGGCGACCCGGTGGCCCAGGCCTGGCTCGAAGAACGCCTGGACACAGACGCGCTTCAAGAAATGACCGGACAGCGCGACCTCCTGGAACAGACCCTCGGCGAACCGGTTTTGGCGGCCATCCAGAGTACCCGGCTGGCTTACGTCGAAGAGACCGCCTCGGCCGTGATCCTGGAATCTGGCGAGGCGGCGGGCGGCTGGGCCAACCTCTTAGGGCGGTTGACCACCCATCCCTGGTGGGGGCTGCCCATATTGGCAGTTGTGCTATATGCGCTCTTTTGGTTCGTGGGCGTTTTCGGCGCGCAGACGTTGGTGGGCTTGTTGGAAGTCAACTTGTTCGGAGAGATCATCAATCCCTGGATAGATGGCGTTGTGAATCAGCTGCTGCCGTTTCCCCTCCTGGCTGATTTCCTGGTGGGAGACTACGGCCTGTGGACGATGGGGGTGACCTACGCTCTGGCCTTGATCCTGCCCATCGTGACCACTTTCTTCCTGGCCTTTGGCATTATGGAAGATTCGGGGTATTTGCCCCGCCTGGCCGCCTTGAGCAACCGCATGTTCAAAGCGATGGGATTGAACGGTAAAGCCGTCCTGCCTATGGTGTTGGGCCTGGGCTGCGTGACTATGGCGACCCTGACCACCCGCACCCTGGAGAACAAGCGGGAACGATTCCTGGTGACGCTGCTGCTGGCTCTGGCGGTGCCATGCTCGGCCCAATTAGGGGTGGTGATGGGTATGTTGGCGGGGATTTCGCTTTCGGCCACCCTGATATGGGGCGGCGTGATGATGGTTGTGCTGTTGGCGGTAGGCTGGCTGGCCGCCAAGCTGACCCCCGGAGAGCGCTCAACGCTGCTGGTGGAACTGCCTCCCCTGCGTTGGCCGATGTTCTCCAACGTGCTGTTCAAGACCCTGGCTCGCCTGGAATGGTATCTCAAAGAAGTGATGCCCTTGTTCCTCCTGGGCGCTGCGCTGATGTTTGGCTTGGAGAAGCTGGGCATCCTCCCCTGGTTGATACGCGCCGGGGAGCCGGTGACCGCCGGGTGGCTGGGATTGCCTCCCGAAGCCAGCGCCGCTTTTCTGTTAGGATTTTTGCGCCGGGATTTCGGGGCCACCGGCCTGTTCATCATGGCCTCCCAGGGGTTGTTGTCGCCGCTTCAGGTAGTGGTGTCTATGGTGACCATCACGTTATTCATCCCCTGCATCGCCAGCGTGATGATTATCGCCAAAGAGCGGGGTTGGCGCACCGCGGTGGGGATGATGGCGCTGATCCTGCCGCTGGCCTTCGGGATCGGCGGGGTGTTGAATAAAATATTGCTGGCTGTGGGGTGGGGAACGTGAAGACCATCACCTGCGCCATGTGCGGGCATGAATTTGACCCCGCCGGACACCAACGCTGCTCGTCCTGTCCGATCCAGAAAGGGTGCCAGTTGGTGTGCTGCCCCGAATGCGGCTACGAGACCATCAACATCCATCAGTCCCGATTAGTCCAGATGATCGCCAAATTCTTCCCTCAGGAGAGGCCCAAAGATGCCCAACGATAACCCCAGCCCGCGCCATAGAGTCTGGCGCAAATTCCGCCGGAGAGACCTTCACCGAGTCACGCCTGAGATGCAGGAACTCACCCTGGCCGAAGTCCCGGTCGGGTGCGAGGCGGAGGTGGTCGGGTTCAACCCTCACATCCCCTCCAACCGGCGCGACCACCTGCAAGCCTATGGAGTGAGGCCGGGCCAATGCCTGAAGGTGGTGCAGCATTCCCCCGTCACCGTGGTCCGCGTGGAACACACCGAACTGGCGTTGGAAACCTCATTGGCGAGAGAGATACGTATGAGATTTTTACCCTCAGAAACAGATTTCACAGTATAAAAAACGTTGGAAGGTTGAACGTTCTAACGTTTCATTGTCCATCCCAATCTCCGGTGATGGGGGTAAGGCCGACGTTGCCATAAGAGAATTTGATATCTGCTGGGCCGAGATCATTGGTATTGCGTAGCAGGAATTTCCCGTTTTTGTAAATACCCAGTGTATCCACGCCGTCACTGTTCCAGTCGCCGACGATAGCGGTTACATTTTTTAAGGCGTTTTGGGAGAGGGTGATGTCAGCAGTGCCTGCGCTGTTGCTGTTGCGGAGTTGGATTATGCCATTGACTGAGTCGTGGACGCCGATAGTGTCTATCCCGTCGCCATCCCAATCGCCAGTGATAGGCGTTAAACCAGGGTCGCCAAAAGTGAATGTCAGGTCGAATGTGCCAATGGAATTACTGTTGCGCAGGTAAAAAGTGTCATTCTTATAGATGCCGATGGTATCTACCCCGTCGCCGTCCCAATCTCCGGTCAGAGGCAGCGCGCCTACGAGAAAGTTATGGGTGAGGATTATATCAGCCGGGCCGGAGTTGTTAGCGTTACGCAAGCGGAACTCGCCGTTGATGGGATCGAAGACACCGATGCTGTCCGTCCCATCCCCGTCCCAGTCTCCGGTGATGGGGATCCCGCCGGTGATGTCGGTGGCGAAGGTGAAATCCAGATCGGGCAGGCCCGCGTCGTTGGTGTTGCGCAGCTTAAAGCGTCCAGTCAAGGGATTGAAGGTGCCGATGGTGTCGGAGCCAATTATGGGCGTTGGCGTAGGTGTAGGTGTATAGGTAGATGTAGGCGTATCTGTTGGAGTAGAAGTCGGGGTGTTGGTTGGTGTAGGGGTGTCTGTTGGGGTATCTGTCGGCGTAGGTGTATTGGTGGATGTCGGCGTGTCAGTTGGAGTATTAGTTGGGGTGTCTGTCGGTGTCGGGGTGTTTGTTGGTGTATCGGTCGGTGTAGGAGTGTCTGTTGGGGTATCTGTTGGCGTAGGAGTATTTGTGGATGTAGCCGTTGCAGTTGGAGTATTAGTTGGGGTGGAAGTTGGGGTAGGGGTGTCTGTTGGTGTATCGGTTGGCGCAGGAGTATCTGTAGGGATCTTTGTTGGCGTAGGCGTGGCGATAAGGGTGAATCGCATGGCGCTAAATGAAACCGTGCGTGAGAGATTGGCTTCACCATTCAGGTCTACTAGCTTGACTTTACCGCTGGTACCGACGATGAAATAATAATTTCCCAGATTTAACCAATCTGCGAATAGTGGCTTTTGGTTTCGCGACACAGTGGTTTGACCGTTTGCATGATAGATCGTATAGCGAGCATCAGATGTGTCCCAATCAATGGTTAGGGTTGGGCATTGCCAATAGGTTCTCGTGTGTGATGGAATATAGGCTTCTACTTTATATTTACCTTCAATCGTTATGTTAGGTCTCCAATCAGCCCAATTGGTCGATTGCGACGGTTGGTTGGTATTCAGGGTAAGGTAAGCGTATTGTCCGCCGTAACCGGGGATTCGGTGCCAGGCAGTTACACACATATCACCTGTATAGGAAGGATGGAGCGACGGTGGATTTACTATCACGGTGGATGAAGGGGGGGAACTACAGGAAGCAGTGCTGTTTTGTGAAGCAGGTGTTAGCGCGCCGCCAGTTGGAATTGCTCCTTCAACAAAAGAAATCGCCGTGTATGCACTACCTAACGGATCACCGAGAGGAAAATTGGTTGGCGAGGTATGGACATTGAAGTGAAGGGCGGGGCCAGTTGTCCAACCAGTGTCTCCGCTTTTTGCTAGGCAATCTCCCTGACTCACTTGCGCTCCTTCCGGGACCATGAAGGTATTGGCCTTTAAATGGAGATAGAAGCCATAAGTTCCGTCTGTGTGGGTTATGCGAACGTAGTACGCGCCGTATATGCCAATGGCGTTGTGCGCTGTTCCGCCGCGGGCGGCCCGCACTAGGGGTCCGACTGGTGGCTGGAAGTCATAATGTTTATTGTAATCTTGATAAACAGCATACTTTACCCCACC
>CBDUUP010000049.1:0-16664 GCA_965370435.1 uncultured Anaerolineales bacterium
TCTTCAGCCGCCTTGTCACCCGATGGGACCAGAATAGCGGTTTCCACTTTTTCCACTTATTACAGTTTGGGTCTGATTGAAGCCCATACAGGAGCGAGGTTGTTCTATATTCATACCGATTCGCATTTTGCTTCCAACCTGGCTTGGTCATCCAATGGGAGGTGGCTGGCCGAGGCGCGGATTGTTGACTCGACCCAATATACTACATCATACAGCTTTAGGGTTTGGGAGATCAACAGGGACCAAAACGAAGCGTTTGTAGTTGATGAATTCAGGACCGAACACAGTTCCGGTGCCTTTGCCTGGTCCCATGACGGGACACAGCTTTTATATTTTGAACAACGGACACCCGTGCTGGGTGATTATGGGATCCGCATAGTAGATGTAGCCAGCGGCGATGAGGTTTGGTCGTATTGGGGTCTAGATTCTATGGTTCGTAGTCTTGCGTGGTCGCCAAACGGCTCCCGGATCGCATTGGGGCTGGGAAGTGGGGAATCCTCGGTGCTCGTTTTGGGGGTGGGAACCGGCAGCCGGTCGATGGAAATTATGGTGGAGGGATATCCGAATGTGGCCTGGTCTCCAGATGGGACCCGGTTGGCAATTTCTGGTTGGTATCGAGATGATTTTTCCATGGGTTGGCTGGAAATCTGGGACGCAGCCAATGGCAAAAGATTACTTAGAATTGATGATCTGGTTGATGAATTTAACTACGCGGCCTGGTCGCCAGATAGCAAGATGATCGCGACGCTAGAGGGGGAAAGCATAGCGATTTGGGATTCATACACGGGAACACTGCTGCACAAGTTGGTAGGACATTCTTCAAAATACATTGAAATCTTTTGGTCGCTGGATGGCACCCGGATCATGTCTGAGGGCAATGATGGCACCATCCGCATCTGGGGCATCCCGGAAGGATAGAACGGAGACGAGGAGAAAGCTATGCGTAGAAACAGAACCTGGACGATAATCTTGCTGGTCTTGGGGACGCTGCTCATTGCCGTGCTGGATTTTGGCGCTGGAAATGGGCCGTCACCTATTCCAGCGGTGACCAGGATCACCGTCGAGGTCACGCGGATACTTCCTGCTGACACGCCTATCTCCACACCGAAGCCGGTGGTGATTACGCCTGATAATGTGGACCAGCTTCAGGTGTTAGCCCGGTTTGAGGTTCGCCCGTTGTATGCATTGGCGATTAGCCCTGTGGAGCCGCTCCTTGCGATTGCTGGCCGAAGCAGCATTCGGATCTATGATATGGATCGATTTGCATATATGAGTACCTCGTTGAGCGGCATCTTTTTCGCTGATGATATAGCTTGGTCGCCTGATGGAAACCAGCTGTTGGTCGGAATGATGGGATCCGCGGAGGTGTGGAACCTTGCCAACGGAGAGAAAATCCATGACTTATCCTATCCTGATGAAGATTATATTTATGAAGTATGTTGGTCAACCGATGGCGATAAATTAGTGGTAGCTTTTAGACGGGCTATCTTGATTTGGGACGCATATACGGGACAGCTTTTGAATGCGATCAATGCTTGGGGACCTAAATCAATTTCTCCTGATTGTCAATATGTGGCTGAGTATGGGGTTGGGGTTGATATCTGGGATTTGACCCGGGGTACTTCAAATCGCTTGATAGGGGGAAGTATAAGTGGACTAACCTGGTCTTTAGATAATTCCCGTCTGGCGATTCGAATATATACTGACTTCGACTTAGTAAGGAATGTCTCCAACACGTATACATTCGTAAAACTAGGATGGGCTTCAAGGCGTTCAATTGGTTTGGCATGGTCGCCGGATGGTCAATGGTTGGTGACCAATACAAGAGATGGAACCCTGTATTTCTGGGATCCGATCACCGGGGGTATTCTAAAGGAAATACCAGGATTGGTTGATTACGGAGGGGGATTGGAATGGTTATGGGATGGGACACGGATCGTGATGTCGAGTTGGATGGGTGAGATCGTTATTTTTGGCATCCCGGAAGGATAGAATCTAACCCCCTCAACATGTAAAGGCCTCCCCGGAGGCCTTTTTTTGCGTATAGACATCGTTTATTTTGTCAATATATTTACAAAAGTGTTCGCCAACTCTTAATAATATTGACAAACAGAACAAGTGTGCTATAATGCGCCTATGAGCAAAAAGAAGGGCTTGGATACGAAGGACAACCGCGCTTTGGTGACCTTGACGGATGGACGGGAAGTGTGGCGGGATGGCGAGGGCCGTTTCCGCGACAAGTCCACCGGGCAGTATGTGACCGTTCAAGAGAAGGACCTGCGTCCAGCGCTTGCCGTTGTCCCGGAGGAACCCGCCCCCCCCGACTCTCGGGAGGCGGCGCGGGAACATCTTCTGCATATCGTGCGGGAGGGCGGCTACACGGCCAGTGACCCGGCCGATGCCTGGGGGGTGCTGGTGGGCGTGCAGGCTGAGATCGCCCTGGAAGCGGGGAAGGGCAAGCAGGCCATAGACGCCTTCAAGCTGGTGGCCCAGGCGACCGGTTTGATGCCGGCGAAACCCCAGGCCGAGGAGACCTCCCCCACGGCCCGGCTGGAATTAGGGCCTGACCTGGTACGGAAGTTGCTTCTTGTTTTAGCGGCTGAAGCCGTCCACAGTTCGTGACCGGTAGGCAGCGTGTGATGGAGAACGCCTGGCGTTCACCCCCCCGTCATCGCCCGCTGCTCACCGGTCATGAACTCTAGAGAGTATAAGGGACTGGACGATCAAGACAAACCTGAACGTATTCCGAAAAAATTTGCGCGACTTGTCGCCGGAGCAGCTTGACCAAGTCGAGCTGGAACTCCGAGCGGCGGGCGCTCGCGCCGAAGACACCCCTTGGGGGTTTGCCAACTTCTACCGGGTGGTGTATGGGCGTCCCTTGCCCGACCACGCCCTGCGGGAGTGGATTGAACCGCTCTACGCGGCCCGCGAGGGGGGGAAGGGCATCTGCATCGAGGCTTTCCGCGGCTCTACCAAGACCACCTCGGTGACCATCGCCTTCACCGCCTACCGCATTGGTATGGAACCGCATAAGAGCTATCTGCTGGTGCAGGTGGGCGATGGTATCGCCAAGGACACCGCCCAGATGATCGCCGACCTCATCGAGCACAACCCGGGCTGGAAGCGGGTCTTCCCTCACATCGTCCCGGACCGGAAGGCGGGCTGGGGGGCCGGGGGGTACGAGGTGGTCAACACCGATCTGGAGTACGCCGCCTGGCGGGAGTTGTGCGGGGCATCCAAGGGCAAGGACCCTACTCTGGTGGGATTGGGATATAAATCCCGGGCCATCATCGGCAAGCACCCCACCGGCTGCCTGGTGGTAGACGACATCCACGACGAGAACAACACCCGCTCGGCCCGCGAGCTGGATACGGTGATCAAGATCCTGACCGGGACCATCCTCCCCACGGTGACGCCGGAGACTTGGAAGATCTTCATCGGCACGCCCTGGGCGTTGAACGACGTGCTGGCTTACGTGAAGGCGACGGGGAGGTTCGTTTCTGTACAGACGCCGGTGGTGAGGGAGAACGGAAGGATGACCCTTCGGCAGGCTCAGGATGAATCTGATGAAGCCGTAGGGGCGCAGACCTCGGCGAGCTCAGTTGAGCCGCGCGCTGCGCCCAATGACGCCTCCATCCATTCCGTAGGGGCGCAGCACGCTGCGCCCCTACGGAATGGGTTCACCATTGCGGTATGGCCGGAGGTGTTTTCGCTGGCGGAGGTGGAGAAGCAGCGGCAGTTGACCGGGGAGGTGGAGTTCGCCCGGATGTTCTTGCTGGACATTGAAGCGGCCTCCGGTATCCATCTCAAGCGGGATTGGCTGCACGGCTATCCCCATGAGAAGATAGACCCTGGATGGCCGGTGGTGATGGGGGTGGACTACGCCTCCGCGGCCGACCAGCTCGCCAGCGCACGGCGGGATTACTTCGCCGTGGCGGTGGGGAGAGCGATCCCCGGCGGGGGCGGGGTGGTGGTGGTGGACGGCTACCGGGGGAAGGTCTCCCAGGGGGAGGCGGAGCAGCGTCTGGTGGCCTTGGCGAGGCTGTATCCCACCTTGCAGGTGATCGGAGTGGAGGCGGTGGGCAAGGGGGAGGAGTTCTACCATATGCTGCTGCGCACTACGCCCCTGCCGGTGATGCCTTTCCACACCGGGCGGGCCAGCAAGGGGGAGCGCTTCGAGAAGGGGATGGCTCCGCTGTTTGAGTTCTCCAGAGCTTTCGTGTCGGATGTGATCACGCCGTTCCTGCGGGCTTTCCGGGATGAGTGGGTCGGCTGGCCCCATGCTCCCCACGACGACACCCTGGACGCGGTCTATTGGATGCTGCGGGCCGCGGAGGGACATCTAGCGCCGGGGATATTCTCTCGCACGGCGCGGGCGGAGAATCCGTTCAATGCTTTGGGAAGGCGGTAGGACGGTTGAAGGGAGCAAGTTTGCAAGTGGCAAGTATGCAAGTTGCAGGTGTGCAAGTGGCAAGTTTGCATGTTGCAGGTGCGCAGGTTAGGAGGTTGCAGATTGCAGGGAGAGGTTCTTAAATGAAAAAAGCACTCTTCGGTAGTCAGGCAATCTTGGTCAATTTGTAAAAAGTGACTTTAGATCCAAGACTTTGCGTCACCAGCTTTCACTGGTTTTGCCTTTCGGTAGTCTGGCGATCATAATCAACCGTTTTTGATTGATCTTAGACCCATAACTTTGCGTCCCAAATTTTCATTTGGTTTGCCACTTCGATGGTCTGGTTATCATGGCTATTTTGCAATAGCTTTAGACCCATGACTCTGCGTCCCAAGTTTTCACTTGGTTTGCCTTTTCGGAGTGCTCTATGGATACATTATCGCGCAAAACGGCCCGCGAGTCAAATTAATGAAATATTTCACAATCATGTTAAAGGATTTCCTTTAACATGTCAGGTTGGAACCTTAATAACTGAATAGGTTTATATAGGGGTTTGCTGCTTGTTTTTTCGCTGGCGGAAGAGGAGAGCCGACCAGGTCTGGTCAATGGAGCAGATCTTGTAATCCACCAGGCCATTGGCCAGGCTGGTCTCCCGCACCACCTGCTGGGAGAGGTCGCTCTTCAAACCGGAGGACTTCTTGGGCCAGGCGATCCATACCGGGCCGCGGGCGGCCTGGGAGAAGATGGCGGCGATCTTGGCCTCCAGTTCATCCGAGGACCGGGTGAACCAGAGGGTGAGGCCGCAGTCATTCACGTATTTTTCCCCCGCCCGTGCGCCTTCAGGGAGGTCGCCCAGGGTTTGGAGGAAGTCCTCCGGGGGGTTCACCAGGCCGACCAGGGTATCAGCCTTGATGCCCAGCTTGTCCACCAGGGGCTTGCCTGCATAGGCGGCGAAGGTGGAATCGTGTACGATGGGGTCCTCGGGGGGATTGGCGATGGCTTCCTCCAAGGCCGGGCCGATCCCCTCCCAACCGGTGTAGGCCGCGTCGGGGAGGAGTTGGCGGGTGCGTTCCACCTTCTCCGGGTCGCCGCCGACGAAGACCAGGGGGAGGCGGCGGGTGGTCGCTCGCTTGCGGATCATCAGGGCGATGTCCCGCCCCTGAGAGGGCATCCGGGAGAGGTCGATGACCACCGCGGCGGGGGGATCCTCCCCCATCTGGCGGATGAAGGCGGGGCCGCCGGAGAGGTCGTGGTCTACTTCGTAGCCGAGGTCGCGGAGGGGCTGGGCGCGCTCGGCGGCTTCTTCGGGTTTCCAGTGGAGGTATTTTATTCGGGGCATGGGATTATCTAAGGTTCTGTAGGGGCGGACTGCTGTCCGCCCAGGGCGCACGCGGTGCGCCCCTACGGGTCAATCGGCGTCCTTCCCGCCGGTGTCGGGAGAGCTGAGAGTGGGCTTGTCTTTGTCGGGAATGAGCTTACTAATGAGAGGGATCTGTTTTATCGTCTCCTTGAGGAGATCGGTGAAGGATTCGTCTTTGAGCTTATCGTCCTGGCGGAGTTGGAAGAGGCCGATGACGATGACGGTGAGCAGCCCGCCGATGATGACGATGGGGACTGCCTGCCATTCCAGATTTTTGGAGATGACCGAGTAGGCTACCATAAAGGTGAGGGCGGCGACCAGATAGAAGGAACCCGAAATCCAGGGGTTGTCCTTGGGGGGCTTGGGGGCGGGTTGGGGTGGTTGGGCTGGTTGGGGGCGCTCGTGAGGGGATTCGGCCCGCTTCTGGCGCTCTTCCTGGGACTCGTAGCCGTCCAGGAGGGCCTTCACGCTGACCTCGTCCTCCATGCCGGAGGGGATGAAGGTTTGGCGGCCCTTGCGCTCCAGGGTGAGCAGGTGGTCGTAGTCCACCAGCACATCGGGACGGATGGGGACCTTGGCGTCCACCTTGAGGTTGGGGATGGTGGCGTTGAGGGCGTCCACGGTGGCCCGGATGACGGCCATGAAGTCCCGGCGGGTGGTCTCCCGGCCCTGCACCTGGATGCGGATGACCCGGTCGGCCCGGTCGGCTTTGACCAGGGCGAGGTTTTGGCCTTGCTTGAGTACCACCCCGCTGCGCCAGTAGGTTTTCTGGTTAATCAGCTCGTTCATGCGGACGATGAAGCGGGCCAGCAGTGAGCCGGGGAGCACGTCGTAGTGGTATTCGAAAGCCAGGCTGCCCTCCCAATCGCCGGTGTAGACCTCCTCCTTGCGCAGGAGGTCGGGCACCAGGAACTGCTCCCGCTCCCCGTCGTGGAAGGAATAGCACAGCTCGAACTTGCGCATCATCCCCATGATGAACTGGCGGTGTTGGTCGCGGGGGTAGGCGGGGCGGAGCAGGATCAGGCGCAGGGTTGACCAGTCCAGGAGGCCGCCCATATCCAACAAGCGAGAGGAGTTGAGGATCTGGTAGACGCCCTTCGTCACCCATTCGGGGTTGAGGATGGGGGTCTCGCCCAGGTCGGGGTAGCGGGGGTCCTGGAAGTTGAGGACGATGCCCAGGTCATGCAGGAAGCCGATGAGGGTGTTCTGGCTGGTCTCGTCGGTGACGCCCGCCTCCTCGCACATCTTCAGGTAGCCGGAATACTCGATGAAGTCCTCCCCCATAGTGGCGAGCTGATCTTTGACCGTATCCCAGGTCTTGGGGAACTCATCCCGGACGTGGGGCATGGCGTCCACCTCGGCCTGGATGGCGGCGCGCAGTTCGGGGATGCCCTCCCCGTTCTGGCAGGAGGTGGAGAGGATGGCCTTGATCTGGGGATATTTGTTCGTCAGGCCGGTCTGGTCAATGTCCAGGGCCTGCTGGTCGGACTTGTTGCCCACTACGATGACGGGGGAGTCCCCGCCGAAGTTCTCAATGATCTTGAGCCAGTATTCCAGGCGGTTCTCCTCCTCGCCGATCCGGGCGTCGAGGGCCAGCAGGTAGAGGGTGCGGCGGGTCAGGAAGAACTGGTGGGTGGCGTGCATGATCTCCTGCCCGCCGAAGTCCCACACGTTGAGGCGGATGTCGTCCTCCCCGGCCTGCACCGACCATTCGGTGATGTTGATGCCCTCGGTCTTGTTCTCATTGGGGTTGTAGGTATCGTGCAGGAGGCGGTTGACCAGGGAGGTCTTGCCCACCGAGCCTTGCCCCAGGAGCACCATCTTGGCCTCGTTGAGGGGGCGGGTGGGGGCCAGGGCAGTCTCGAAGTAATAGTTGAGGATGGTCTGGGGTTCGTACATCTCCAGTATCTCCGGCGGGATGGGGAGAGGATTACCGCGCAGGTTGAGGCGTTTCAGCTTTTCAAGTTGACGGATCTCAGGCGGCAGGGCAGTGAGTTGGTTATCAAATATGGACAGCCTGGTGAGTGCTGTGAGGTTGCCCATCTTGGGCGGTAAGGTGGTGAGTTGGTTTCTACCGAGGTACAGCACGGTTAGCGCGGAGAGGTCCCCGATCTCAGGAGGTAAGGCGGTGAGTTGGTTGCGGTAGAGGTCCAGCCTGTTGAGCGCGGTGAGTTGCCCGATCTCAGGAGGTAGGGCAATGAGCTGATTATCGATGAGGTTCAGTTCGGTGATCGCGGTGAGTTCAAACAGCTCATTCGGTAGTTCAGTCAAGCCCATGTTATCGAGATTTAGCTTAGTTGCTCCCTCGCGAGCGGCTTCTTCAATTATTCTCTCGGCTATTTGGTAGGCGTCTTCGGGGGTGGGTTCTGGGGTGGCGTATTCATCGGCCATGGAGTGGCTCTCCTGGAGCGGGTGGTGGGAAAAGGGGATGGGTGTCGGGTGGGGTGATTATAATGCAGAGAATGACCCTCACCCCGCCCCTTCGGGGCTTCCCCTCTCCCGGGAAGGGCGAGGGGGTCGGGGGGGCGGGTGGCCGAGGTTATTCATCTTCCAGATGACTGAAGTAGTAATCGAGGATGGTCTGGGGTTCGTTCCATTTCTCCAGTATCTCCGGCGGGATGGGGAGGGGGTTGCCATCCAGGAAGAGGTACACTAGCTTTTCGAGCTGGCGGATCTCAGGAGGTATGGCGGTGAGCTGGTTGTTATCGAGTTCCAGTCTGATGAGCGCGGTGAGGTTGCCGATCTCGGGGGGCAGGGCAGTGAGTTGGTTGTGATCGATGATCAGCTTGAAGAGGGCGATGAGGTCCCCGAACTCGGGCGGCAGGACGGTGAGTTTGTTATTCCGTAAGTGTATTGTGGTGAGCGCAGTGAGATCGCCGATCTCCGGGGGCAGGGCGGTGAGCTTGTTGTAAGAGAGGTCCAGCCAGGTGAGTGCAGTGAGGTTCCCGATCTCGGGCGGCAGAGCAGTGAGCTTATTTCCGCCCCATCGTGGGTCTCCAAACTGAAGGATTTTAAGTTTGGTGAGATTCCCGATCTCAGGCGGTAAGGCGGTGAGTTGGTTCCTGTCGAGGGTCAGCGTGGTGAGCGCGGCGAGGTCGCCGATCTCGGGCGGTAGGGCGGTAAGCTGGTTGTCGGAGATGAACAGATAGGTGAGCGCGGTGAGGTTCCCGATCTCGGGCGGCAGGGCGATGAACTGGTTGCCATCGAGGTTCAGCTTGGTGAGCGCGGTGAGCTTGCCGATCTCGGGCGGCAGGGTGGTGAGCTGGTTTTTGTCCAGGTAAAGCTGGGTGAGTTGAGTTAGTTTAAAGACTACTTCAGGCACTGTTTCCAAGTCCATACTGTTGATCCGAAGTACGGTGAGGTTGGAAAGATGGCGTATGTCAGTAGGAAGGTTTTCGATTTTGTTACCCCCGAGGTACAGCCTGGTAAGCCCGGTGAGCTTGCCGATTTTGGGCGGTAGGGCTGTGAGCTTGTTGTCTTCGAGGACCAACTTGGTGAGCGCGGTAAGATCCCAGATCTCGGGAGGCAGGGCAGTAAGGTTATTTAGATGGAGGTTCAACGTGGTGAGAGCGGTGAGGTTGCCGATCTCAGGTGGCAGGGTGGTGAGTTGGGTGCCACTTAGGTCCAATATTTTGAGCGCGGTGAGGTTGCCGATCTCGGGCGGCAGGGAGGTGAGTTGGTTGCTGTCGAGGTTCAGCCTGGTGAGCGCGGTGAGGTTCCCAATCTCGGGCGTCAGGGAGGTGAGCCGGTTGCCGCGGAGGTCCAGCCTGGTGAGTGCGGTGAGGTTCCCGATCTCGGGCGGCAGGGCGGTGAGATTGTTGGCGGAGAGGTATAGCAAGGTGAGCGCGGTGAGGTTGCCGATCTCGGGTGGCAGGGTGGTGAGCTGGTTGAAGTCGAGGTCTAGCTCGGTTGCTCCATCGCGGGCGGCGCGTTCAATTCTTTTTTGTGCTTCTTGGTAGGCTTCTTCTGGGTTTGGTCCTGGAATTGCGTATTCATCGGCCATGGTCTGCCTCTTCTGGTGCGGGTGGTGGGAAAAGGGGATGGGTGTCGGGTAGGGTGATTATATCGCAGAGAATGACCCTCACCCCAGCAGCCTGCGGCTGCTTTCCCCTCTCCCTGGAAGGGAGAGGGGAGCAACCTTCGGTTGCTTCCCAAGTTGAGTGAAGGGCGGTTACTCATCTTCCAGATGTTGGAAGTAGTAGTTGAGGATGGTTTGAGGTTTGAAGGATGCCAAGATGATATATGAAGGGATGGGGAGGGGATTGCCGTAAAGCTGGAGGTGTTCCAGTTTTTTGAGCTGGCGGATTTCGGGCGGCAAGGCGGTGAGTTGATTATCACCGATGGTTAACCTGGTGAGCGCGGTGAGGGCGCCGATCTCAGGCGGCAGGGATGTGAGTTGGTTGATGTAGAGATCTAAATTGGTGAGAGCGGTGAGTTTTCCGATCTCGGGTGGCAGGGTGATGAGTCGGTTGTTCCAGAGGTTTAGCGAGGTGAGAGCGGTGAGGTACCCGATCTCGGGTGGTAGGTCGGTGAGTTGGTTGAAATTGAGGTCCAGCAGGGTGAGTGATGTGAGGTTCCCAATTTCGGGGGGTAGGGTGGTGTGCGGGTTTTTGGAGAAGTCCAGTGTGGTGAGCTCGCCGAGGCTCCCGATATCGGGTGGTAGGGTGGAAAGCTGGTTTAGTTTTATATCTAGCTTGGTGAGCGAGGTGAGTTCAAACAACTCCGGCGGGAGTTCGGTCAAGCCCAGCCCAGAGAGATCTAACTCAGTCGCTCCCTCGCTGGCGGCGCGTTCAATTCTATTTTGTGCTTCTTGGTATCCTTTGTGGATTTGGTCGGTCATCATCTGCCTCCCAGGAGGGTGGGGGTTGGGAAAAGGTCTCAGGTAGCTTCATTATATACCAGGAGGTGAAAAAAGTATGAAATATGAAGGATGAAAGCTGACAAACCTTCAACCTTCCAACCTGCCAACGTTCAACCACCCAACAAAATAACTACCCAACTACTAAACTATCCAACCACAAACGGAGGTTCCAAATGAAAGATTTATCCTATTACCAAACCCTCGCCCAAGACATGGTCCAACGCGACGCGGCCCGGGACAAAATGCTCCTCGCCATGGACGACATGTGGCACAACCAGTGGTCGCTGCCGGGGAACGTGGCCGACCTGGGCTGGATCCACAAGGTGGTCAGCACCGACCCGCACGACGCGGTCCGGGCTGGGGCGCGGGTGCTGTCTTCGGTGGCGCCGCGGGTGAAACTGCATCCGCTGGGGCCTAACAAGGAGACCAAGCAGAAGACCGACTCCATCGAGCGCGCCCTGACCTGGCACTTCAAGAACGCCAGCCGCCGCCGCCGGGCCAGCATCCTGCGGGACGTCGCTCTCAGCGCCCTGCTCTACGACGAGGTGGTGGCCCAGGTGGTCTACCTGCCGCACCAGATCAAGGCGGTGGGAGCCTTCAAGGGCGATACCCGCCGTCTGGAGGCGGCCCGCCGCTTTGGGCCTTTCTCCATCATCGTCCGCAACCCCCGCCACGTCCACGTGCAGTACTCCGACTGGATGGCGGAGGCGGTGTTGATGAAGAAGGTGATGCGCGCCCAGGAGGTGGTGGATTTCTGGGGGAGCAAGGCACGCAAGCTGAAGGCCGCCCTGAACCGCAAGGAGAACGCGGGAATGGACTACATCACCCTGTATGACTACATGGACCTGGATACCCGCGTGGTCTGGGCCATCCCCCAGCAGAGCCAGGGGACCATCAGTGATGCCGGGTCGGGGGAGGCGGTGACTATCTTGAATGAGGCGCACGGGCTGGGCTTCCTGCCCTGGGTGGCGAGGGTGGGCGGCACTACCCTGCAAGACCAGGCCGAACACCAGCGCATCCCCCTGCTCTATTCGGTCTACCAGGCCAAGCAGTGGGACACCCAGAACATCGTGGAGACCCTGATGGCCTCGGAGGTGATCGCCTACGCTGCCTCGCCGCGCCTGAAGGTGGAAGGCCCCACCGACAACGTGGACGTGGACTACGGCGAGCCGGGGCGTCCGGCTTACGTGCCGCCGGGGCATCAACTCAGCGAGATGCGGCCGCCCGCCCTGGATCAGTCTCTGCTCGCGGTGGGAGACCGGATCGGGTCGCGGATCAGCAAGAGCACGGTGCCCCGGGTGCTGCAAACCGGCGACTTCCCCGCCGGGACCGCCTTCGCCACCCTCAATCTGGCGACCCAGTCGGGCATCAAGTCGCTTACGCCTTACAAGGAGTTGGCCGAGCTGTCCCTGGCGGAGATGTTCACCCAGATGCTCTACTGGATTGACTACGCCGGAGAGCCGGTGACCGCTTACGGGAAGGAACGCGACGACGGCGGCGCGCAGTACACCATCTCCCCGGCGGATTTCGACGTGGAGAACGTCTACCTGGACGTGGAGCTGACCGCCGACGTACCCACCGACCGCATGTCTCGGATCAACGCCGCCGCGCTGGCGGTGCGTGAACTGGGCTACTCGCGGGCCAGAGCCTTGGAGCAGATCGGCGAGACCGACCCCCAGGCCATCCTCCAGCAGCGCCGGGAGGAGGACGCTTGGCTGCGAAGTCCTGAGCCTGTCGAAGGAGAGCCTGTCGAAGGAGGGGTGGAAGATGTGAAGGGCAAGCTGGTAAAGGGTGCGGCGGAGGCCGCCGGTGAGGACGAATTCCCCGCGGAGGTGGGCGAAGATGGCTGATCCGAAACGGAAACGCACCCTCCAGGTCCGCCGGGAGGATACCTGGTTCAGTCTGGCCCGACGCGCCTATGGGGACGCCGGACGGGCTGGCGATCTGGCTCGCGCCAATCCGGGTATCCAGGTCCTGCGGCAGGGGGTGGTGTTGGTGGTGGAGGAAGTGGAAATGGGCGGCGAGGGGGCCGCCCATCCCCTCCTTGACCATGATGAATAAAAGTCGCCCAGGTCCGAAGACCTGGGCGTGTAAAAGGAGGGTAGAGTTGGACCTTGTTCAAAATCCAACTCTATCCATATCTATCTTAGCATAAAACCGTTCAATTTCCAAACGTTTGGAGAGAAATTCTACCGACCGGTTGGGATGGTCGTGAGGGTGTACCCCCATCCAAAAGAGAGAAGCCCAAGAAGTCAAAAACTTGGGCTTCCCAAGGAGAATTCAAAGGCTGATTATTTCGGCGGTAACCAACCTCATGAACACTTAACTATTATTCTAACATGAAAAAGGTGGATGTCCTTGTGTCGGAGATAGATATCCGATCGCCTGACCGGGGACCATAGATAGGGAGCGTAAGTGAACGAAAATCTAATTTTAGCAGCCGCCCTGCGCTGTGCGAAACGGGGTTGGCGGGTCTTCCCGTTGAAAGCTGGGGAGAAAATCCCCGCTATCAAGCGCTGGCCGGAGCAAGCCACCACCGTCCCCGCCGCCATCCGCCGGTGGTTGAAACACATGCCCCAGGCCAATCTCGCCATATGCACCGGGCATGGGCTGGGTGTCCTGGATGTGGACCTGGACAAGGGCGGGTACCAGTCCCTGCGGGAACTGCGGGAGCGGCTGGGCGGCCTGCCGGAAACCCTCACCGCGGCCACCGGGGGCGGGGGGTTGCATCTCTTCTTCGATACCGGGGAGTTGACCCTCCACAACCGGACCAACCTCCTGCCGGGGCTGGACTGGCGGGGGGAGGGCGGCTACGTGGTGGCTCCGCCCTCGGTGCATCCCAACGGGGAGGTCTACACCTGGGCTTCGTGCTTCGAGACCGCCCCGGGCCCCCTGCCGGAGGGCTTGCGTGCGTTGGTGGCGAAGGGCAAGCCGTCTTTCGACCCTCACCCTCGGTCTGTAGGGGCGCAGCGCGCTGCGCCCCTACAGACTGCTGCTCCCCTACAACAGACCCCCGCCCAGCAAGCCCTCTCCCGCGGGCTGGCGGAACTCTCCGCGGCGGTGGAGGGGACCCGCAACGACACCCTCAACAAGGTGGCCTTCGTCAACGGGGTGTTGGTGGGCAAGGGGAGGCTGGACCGGGAGGCGGCCTACGCTGCGTTGGAACGGGCCGCCCTCTCCACTGGGCTGGGGGAAAAGGAGGTGCGGGCCACCCTGAAAAGCGGCTTGGGGGACGGCATCCGGGAGGGGGAACGGACGAAGTCGGGGAATGGTAAGGCGATGGCGGTTAGCGCGCCGAAGGAGGATTACCAGCCGGCGTTCCCCAAGGGCAACCTGACCGACATCGCCAACGGGCGCCGGCTGGCCCGGCATTTTGGAGATACCCTGCGCTACGTGAAGGATTGGGGCTGGATGGTGTGGGATGGGGCGCTTTGGCGGCGGGATGACATTTGTATGGTGGATAAGTGCGCCGAGAGTACCAGTTTCCTCATTTACGAGGAGGCGGCCAAGGCGGAGAATAAGGACGCTTCCAGCAGGTTGGGCAATTGGGCGAAGGCCTCCATGTTCGGGACTCGGCTGCGCCATATGATCCGCCAGGCCCGTAAGCACGTGGCCGAGCGTTCCTCCGCCTTCGACGCCGACCATCACCTGCTCAACCTGGAGAACGGGGTGTTGGACCTGCGCGCCGGGGAGCTGCTCCCCCATGATCCCAAGCTGCTGATGACCAAGCTGGCGGGGACTTCCTACGACCCCCAGGCGGCCTGCCCCCGCTGGATGGCCTTTCTGGAGGAGGTCTTGGGCGGGGACGGGGAGCTGATGGGGCTGGTGCAGCGGGCCGTGGGGTATGCGCTCTGCGGGGACGCCAGCGAGCAGGTGATCTTCTTCCTGTATGGGACCGGGGCCAACGGGAAGAGCACCTTCTTGCGGGTCTTGCAGTATCTGATGGGGGATTACGCCCGGCAGGCGGCGCCGAACCTGCTGGTGAAGGGGGATCGGCACACCACCGAGCTGGCCGATCTGGCGGGGGCCAGGCTGGTGGTCAGTACGGAGCTGGAGCCGGGGCGGCGGCTGGATATGGCCCGGCTGAAGCAGATCACCGGCGGGGATAAGATGAAGGGCCGGTTCATGCGCCAGGATAACTTCGAGTTCGAGGTGACGTTTGTTATTTTCTTAGCCGGGAACACCAAGCCGCCCATCAAGGAGACCGACCACGGCACCTGGCGGCGCTTCCAGATGATCCCTTTTACGGTGACGATCCCCAAGGAGAGGCGGGATAAGCGGCTGGTGGAGAAGCTGCGGGAGGAGCTGCCCGGCATCTTGAACTGGGCCTTAGCGGGCTACCGTGACTGGGCGGAGAACGGCCTGGGGGAGGCGGCGGCGGTGGAGGCTGCGGTGGCCGCCTACCGGGAGGAGGAGGACTTCCTGGCCGCTTTCTTCGACGAGCGCTGTGTGGCTGCACCCGACGGGGAGACCCGCGCCGCGGAGCTTTACGCGGTGTTCCGGGAGTGGTGTGAGGAGTACGGCGAGAGGCCCTGGAAGCGGAAGACGTTCACCTCCGCCATGCGGGAGCGGGGGTATTACCAAGAGCGTAAAAAGAAGGGGATGTATTGGCAGGGAATAGGATTGAGCGCCCCTGAGGGTGTAAAAGGTGAAATTTAAGAGGTCGTTTTCAGTTTGAATCGGCCTGGCGGCTCTTTAAGGGGACTAACCTGAAAATTACTACAACTTTTACACCTTTTACATCGTTTTTCAGGCCTTCCTGGAGGGAGGCGGCTTCAACGCGGGTAAAGTTATGGGGTAATGATTTTTAGATTCCCGTTATAATATATCCAGCTTGGCCCATCCATACAATTGGTTTGGAAATATAGGAGCTAAACGGAAGGCAACTTTGGCGAAGAAACCCAAGAATAATACCACCGCAAACCTCGGATTCGAGGAAAAACTATGGGCGGCGGCTGACAAGCTGCGCGGCCACATGGACCCCAGCGATTACAAGCATACTGTCTTGGGGCTGATCTTCCTCAAATACATTTCGGATCGCTTCGAAGCCCACCGCGCCAAGCTCCAACGGGATATGGAAGACCCCGAGAGCGACTATTTCATCTCGGAGACCAAGGCCCGTTACGAAACCCTGGAAGACCGGGACGAGTACACGGCGTTGAACGTCTTCTGGGTGCCGGTGGAGGCCCGCTGGGGGGCGCTGCAAGACGCCGCCAAAGACCCTCGCATCGGGGTCATCATTGACGAGGCCATGATCGCCATCGAGCGGGAGAACCCTCGCCTGAAAGGGGTGCTGCCCAAGAATTACGGCCGCCCCGACCTGGACAAAACCCGCCTGGGGGAGCTTCTCGATCTGATCGGCGGCATCGGCCTGGGGGATGAAGTCAGCCAGAAGCAGGACATCCTGGGACGGGTGTACGAATATTTCCTGTCCAAGTTCGCCAGCGCGGAGGGCAAGGGCGGCGGCGAGTTCTACACCCCCTCCCACGTGGTGCGCTTGCTGGTCGCCATGCTGGAACCTTACAAGGGCCGGGTTTTCGACCCTTGCTGCGGCTCTGGGGGGATGTTCGTGCAATCGGAGAAGTTTGTGGAGGAGCACGGCGGGCGGATCGGCGACATCTCCATCTACGGGCAGGAGTCCAACCCCACCACCTGGCGGCTGGCCCGTATCAACCTGGCCATCCGGGGCATCGAGGCCGACCTGGGCAACCAGCAGGCCGACAGCTTCCACAATGACCTGCACCCCGACCTGAAAGCCGACTTTGTGATGGCAAACCCGCCCTTCAACGACAGCGACTGGGGCGGGGAGCGGCTGGAGAAAGACCTGCGCTGGAAGTACGGCGCGCCGCCCCGGAGCAACGCCAACTACGCCTGGATCCAGCATTTCGTCCACCATCTGACGCCCAACGGCTGCGCCGGGTTTGTGCTGGCTAACGGCTCCATGTCTTCCCAGCAATCGGGGGAGGGGAAGATTCGCCAGGCCATGATCGAGGCCGACCTGGTGGACTGCATGGTGGCCCTGCCCGGCCAACTTTTCTACAGCACCCAGATCC
>CBDUUP010000050.1:0-16645 GCA_965370435.1 uncultured Anaerolineales bacterium
GAACTGGCGTAGGCGACCCGGCTAAAGCCTCGACTCCAGAGACAATTGTGAGGATTTCTAAAGAAACGCGATGACTACTTTGAGAATCTCTAACATATTAGCGCATCCAGCCGACGGCTAAAACTACACGCTGATGAGATCGTATAGTAAGGTAAGAATTTGAAAGAAATGTCTATGCTCGAAAAAATTAAATACATGCTTGCCGCTCCTGAATTTGAGGACCAAGAGAAGACCGACCTGGCCCGATTGCTACACCCGGTGTTGTTGGCCTTGCTGGCTATTAATTTGCTATTTGGGGCGGGTTTTTCATTACCGGAATTATTGTCTGAAGGGGGCGCTTTCGGACTGGCGTTTTGGATGACGCTGGGGATGAGCTTGGTATGTCTGGGGGGATTGGTTTGGGTTCGCCGGGGACGGCTTCAGGCTGCAAGTTGGATCATAACCGGGATATTGTATTTGGGCACGACTGGCGCGGCATACAACTTCAATGGTTTCCGGGATGCTTCGGCTATGGGATATTTTATACTGGTGGCGGTCGCGGGGCTGCTCATGGGGCAACGGGCGGCTTTGTTCTATACAGCGCTGAGTGTGATAACCTTGTATGGCATGTATTCTATTCAGGTTGGGGGGTATAAAAGTTATCCGCCCCCGGACAATCTTTTCGTTCAGTTGGTATTGTTGAGCCTGGGTCTGGGGATGACGACGGTGGTGGCGGGCTTGTCTACGTCAAGATTGAAGATGGCTCTGGATCGGGCTCGCCTGGAAATCGGGGAACGGAAACGAGCTGAGGAAGCCTTGCGGGAAAGCGAGGAACGCTACCGTATGTTGTCTGCGGCAACCTATGAGGGCATCATTTTTCACGAGCAGGGGATCGTTCAGGACGCTAATCAATCTTTTGCCACCATGTTCGGGTTTGAGCATCCCGCGGAGTTGGTGGGGCTCAATGCGCTCAAGGAACTCATCGCGCCCCAATCGCTCAGCGAGGTGGAGGAGAATATCCGGTTGGGATTGGAGGGATCCTACGAGGCGGTGATGCGCCGTAAAGACGGCTCAACCTTCAGGGGAGAGATAGAGGCCCGAGAGGTGGAGTATCAAGGGCGCAAAGCTCGGGTGGCGGCGGTGCGGGATATCACCGACCGAAAACGGGCCGAGGAAGAGCAGAACGCCATATTAGCTGCCAACCCAGATTTGATGTTCCACCTGAGCGCGGATGGCGTCTTTTTAGATTATAAGGCCTCTGTAGAAAGCGAATTGATGACCCCGCCCAGCGAATTTCTGGGAAAAAGGGCGGATGAGGTCTTGCCGCCTGATTTGGCAGGTATGCTCCTGGAAAACCTTGAAGAAACCCTGGCCTCTGGAAAAATGCAGATCTATGAGTATGAGACCGTGGTCCAGGACCATAAGAAATTCTGGGAAGCTCGGATGGTGATCTGTAGAGAAAATGACGTGCTGGCTATCGTCCGGGACAATACCGAACGGGTGAAGGCGGAGGAGGAAGTCCGCAGGCTTAACGAAGAGTTGGAGCAGCGGGTGGTGGAGAGGACTTCTCAGTTGGAAGCCGCGATCCAGGAGTTGGAGGCCTTCAGCTACTCGGTTTCCCATGACTTGCGGGCGCCGCTGCGGGCGGTGGATGGTTTTTCGCGCATGTTGTTGGATGAGTATGCTCCCCAGCTTGAGGAGGAGGCGCAGCGTTATCTGCAGGTGGTCCGCAAGAACACCTTGTTCATGGGGGAATTGATCGATGATCTGCTGGACCTATCAAGGGTCAGCCGCAAGGAACTTCGCAAGCGGCTGGTCCACCCAGCAGAGGTGGTCCGCCAGGTTTGGGAAGACCTGGCCGAAGAACAAGAGGGGCGGCAGGTTGAGATTGCGATCGGGGAGATGCCGACCTGCCAGGCAGATCCGAATTTGCTGCGGCAGGTGTATGCCAACTTGTTGGATAACGCTTTGAAGTACACTGCCTCTCAAGAGGAAGCCCAGATCGAGGCGGGCAGCCAGGAGCGGGAGGGAGAGAGGGTGTATTGGGTGAAGGATAACGGAATTGGGTTGGACATGCGGTACGCGGAGAAGATTTTTGAGGTTTTTCAGCGTTTGCATGACACGGATGAGTTTGAGGGCACCGGAGTCGGTCTGGCGATCATACAGCGTATTATTCACCGCCATGAAGGCCGGGTCTGGGTGGAGGCGGAAGAGGGGAAAGGGGCCACATTTTACTTTACTCTAGGAGAAGGAAGAACGTGAACGAAAACGCCATAGAAATATTACTTGTTGAAGATAACCCTCACGACGTTGAATTGACTCAATATGCGCTGGAGCGGCATCATATTGGCAACCGGGTGGCGGTGGTCCGGGATGGGGCCGAGGCTTTGAATTATATATTTTGCACCGGAGACTACGCCCACCGATCCATTGGAGATACGCCTAAATTGATCTTGCTGGACCTCAAACTTCCTAAAGTGAGCGGTTTGGAAGTGTTGGAGAAGATCAAGGCCGACCCGCGAACCAAGAAGATTCCGGTGGTTGTGTTGACCTCTTCCAACCAGGAGCGAGACATTGTGGAGAGCTACCAGATAGGGGTGAACAGCTACATCATCAAGCCGGTGGACTTTGAGCAATTTACCGAGGCTGTACGGCAGTTGGGTTTGTATTGGTTGGTGCTCAACCAACCGCTTGAGTAGACAGGGAAACAGGGAAACACGTGGACAGGGAAACACGTAGACAAGTATACAAGGAACAAGGAAACACTGAAACGCTGATAAGCTGAAACACTGATAGGCTGAAACACTGAGACACTGATACGCTTTACTGTTGATGGTAAGCCATATGATGGTGATATGGTGATTCGCACTGGCTTTATTTCGCCGCTGGAAAGGACTACATGTCAGATGAGGGGCACATATAAAAATCATCTTAGCATTGCACTAGAGAGCGCTTTGTTGAAAAATGGAAGTATAATGGAAGCAGAATATGGCGTTTCGATGAAATAGCAAGATTTTCTGAAAGCTCTTCAATCCGGTGTCCTCGGCCCTTGAATACGGGTTGTTGGCTTCAATCAGCAGTTTACCCCTCATAGTTCCGACGTTGTTGGAGCATTATGTCTACACCACTGAACGTGTTGTTCCTCGAAGATCATCCAGACGACGTGACGCTGATGCTGCACGAGTTGGAGAAGGCTGGGTATGAACCGGAATGGCAGCGGGTGGAAACGGAGGCGGAGTACGTCGCCCACATAGGGACGGGGTATGAAATCATCCTGGCAGACTATAATCTGCCTCAGTTCAATGCGGTGCGAGCTTTAGATATTTTGGTGGAGAGCGGGTTGGATATTCCCTATATTATTGTCAGCGGATCCATAAGCGAGGAAATTGCGGTGGAGTGCATGAAGAAAGGGGCCTCCGACTATTTGCTCAAGGACCGGTTGGCGCGCTTGGGGCCGGCGGTGACCGAATCTTTGCGGCGGAAAAGGCTCCGGGAGGAGAAACTCGAGACCGAGGTAGACCTCAAAGAAAGCGAAGAACGCTACCGCAACGTGGTCGAGTTTTTGCCTGACGCGATCTTCATCCATCAGGGCGGGTCAATTATATACGTGAACACTGCGGCAGTGATTTTGCTGGGCGCGGAACGCCCGGAAGATCTGGTCGGCAGGGATTCTCTGGATTTCCTGCATCCCGATGAGGTGGAGGTATTTAACCAGCGCGGGAAACAACTTGAAAGAGGGGAAAGAACCGACCTGGTGGAGCAGAAACTGGTTCGATTGGACGGGCAGGTAATCGCTGTGGAGGCTTGCTCGGTGCCGATCACTTACGAGGGGAAACCGGCCTCATTGGCGGTGGCGCATGACATCGCCGAACGCAAGCAGGCGGAAAAAGTGCAGACGGTTCTGCACCGAATCTCTCAGGCTGCCAGTGAAGCCAGCGATCTTGAAGAACTCTTGCGGGATATTCACCAATGGTTGGGCACATTGTTAGACATTTCAAATTTTTACGTCGGGCTTTATGACCCGGAAAGCGAGACGTATTCATTTCCTTATGAAGTGGATCAATATGATGATTTTCGAGGGGGCGGCGGACATCAGATGCCCAAAAGCCTGACCGACTACGTGCGCCGAACCGGCGAACCGCTGTTGTTAGATGAGATTGAACATCAGGAACTCATCGCGGCCGGCGAGGTGGAGATGGTGGGCACGCCAGCCAAAAGCTGGCTGGGGGTGCCGCTGAAAACCACCCAGGACGTCTTGGGTGTGGTGGCGATGCAGAGTTATGACGAGAACTTCCTTTATACTCAGGCTGATCTGGAATTGATCTCCTTCGTTTCGGGGAATATCGCTGTGGCGGTGGAGCGCAAGCGGGCCGAGGAGGCCTTGCTGCAAAGCGAGGAGCGTTATCGCAGCCTGGTTGAGTCTTCGCCCTTTGCCGTTGGGGGGCATATGAAAGGCGAGTTATTCTACGTCAATCCCGCGGCGGTGAAGATGATGGGGGCGGAAAGCGCCGATGATCTGTTAGGTATGAATATAATGAGTCTCGTCCACCCAGATTACCGGGAGATCGTCGCCGAACGGGCCAGGCAGTCTCAGGAAGAAGGGAAACCGCAGCCCCTCATGGTTGAGAAGTTCTTGCGGCTGGATGGAGAGGTGATTGACGTGGAGGTTATCAGCATTCCCTTCACCTATCAAGGGAAACCGGCTACCCAGGTGGTGGTCAGCGACGTGACCGAGCGAAAAAGGGCGGAGGCGGCCTTGCAGGAAAGCCAGGAACGATTGACCTACGTGGTTACCAGTTCGCCGTTGATTTTATTTGCCATAGATAAAGAAGGCGACTTTATTCTTTCAGAAGGAAGAGGCTTGGATGCGTTAGGGCTCAAGCCCGGCCAAGTTACGGGACAGTCGGCTTACGAGTTGTATAAGGACGTACCTCAAATTCTGGAAGCTATCCAGCGAGTATTAGAAGGGGAAACATTTATAGAAGATGTGGAAGTGGGCGAGCTGGTGTATGAATCATGGTATGCGCCGCTGCGGGATGAGGAGGGCGAGATCTCCGGGGTGATCGGCGTATCCACCGACATCACCGCTCGGCGGCATCGGGAGCGCGAATTAGAAGCGGTGGTGCAAACCTCAACCGCGCTGCGGGTGGCTTTCGCCCGGGAGGATATTCCTCCTATCGTTCTGGATCAACTGCTGGAGATGTTTGATGGTGATGGGGCCGCGCTGGTAGTTTATGACTCTAATGGGGAAGTAGACCGAGAACTGACCATCGAGTTGGGGGATGGCCTTTGGTCTGACTGGACGGGCCAGACCCTGCCGCTGAGCGAGGGAGTGACCGGGAAGGTGATTCGGACGGGCGTGCCTTACTATCATACCAATATGGCTCAGATGGCGGAGTTTGAATTGCAGGATCGGCTCAACGGCGTGAAAGCGGCCGCTTGCGTGCCTCTGGTTGCGGAGGGCAAAGTGATCGGGGCGTTTTGGCTGGGGAGGTTGACCACGGTTGCGGAGGATGAACTGCGGTTGTTCACCGCCATCGGCGATATGATCGCCAATAATCTGTATCGGGCCATATTGACTGATCGGTTGGAAATGAGCTATATTGAAACCGTGCTGGCTCTGGCCCGGGCTATGGATGCTCGGGATACTTATACCAGCGATCACAGCCAACGGTTGGCATTCTGGGCGGTGACCACCGCTCAAGCACTAGGGTGCAACGAAGAGGAGGTGCAGGTCATTCGCTGGGCTTCCTTGCTGCACGACATCGGCAAGATCGGGGTGCCGGATGAGATCTTGAGCAAACCCGGGCCGCTGTTGGAGGTGGAGTGGGAGGTGATGAGACGCCATCCCGAGATTGGGGCAGAGATCGTGGCCCCGGTCCAGAAATTGAGCGATGTGGCTCCGGTCATCCGCGCTCACCAGGAGCGATATGACGGCGCTGGCTATCCTGACCAACTCAAGGGGGAGGAGATCCCCAGAGCGGCCCGTATCCTGGCTGTGGTGGATGCTTATGGGGCTATCACCGATGACCGGGTTTACCGGGCGGCGCGCAGCCATGAGGAGGCTGTTAAAGAACTGCGCGATCATTCGGGCAGCCAGTTCGATCCGCAGGTGGTGGAGGCTTTTTTGCAGGTGATTGAGGAGGAACGAGCTAAAGGGGCGGTTGATTAGGGTGATGATGGGGGGTGATTATTTTTTTCAACACGAAGACACAAAGGCACGAAGACGGTTCGACTGAGTTCGCCGAAGTCAGGAAGATTTTTGTTTTTCTTAGTGTCTTGGCGCTTTGGTGGTTTATTTTGGTTTTGGGATTGTAGCTAGACGCCCCACCGGGGCGTCTCTACAGGGTGATGGAGCAGGCCTATTATTTCTCTTAGCTAAAACTGCTTTCTTGGAACTCCCGCACCGACTTTGGCCCGTTGCGTTCTAGGCCCTTCATGAAGGCCTCGCGATCCTGGATGCGGAAATCCAGACGCTCTACCTTGAAGGGGGCTATATTTTCCCCTTCCCGGCGACGGGCGCTGACGGATAGATAGTATTCCAGAGCTGCCTCCACGCTGTCCGTACCGGTCCAGTCGGATTTGTAGACCGGCATCCCGGAACGATTGAATATCCAGGTCATGTTGGGCATCCCGCCGTAGGCGCGGTGGCAGGCGCCGTCCAGGGCGTCGAGAAGGATGGGGCGGGTGACGCCCAGTGTATCCCGCAAGGCTGCGGCGTGTTCGTATTTCTGCTGCATGGAGGCGAGGTGGGGGTAGTTTTCGCCGGGATGGGCTTCGTGGGTGTAGAGAAAATAGGACCCCACGCTCTGTTCGACGAAGCGATGGGCAATTGCATTCATGGACGGCGCCGCCATCCCGCAGTACGGTCAAGTGAAGGAGCCGAACTCGAGGAGGGTGAAGCTGTGGCGTTTCCAGATCTCGCTCAGGCTGGTTTCGCCCTGGTCTTCCAACTGCCAGAGGGGGAAATCGGGGGCCTGGCGGCCTACCGGGGGGCTGTCGTCGAAGGCCATCCAGGGGAACACCTTTTCGGCGGTGAATTCGTCGTAGTTGTAGCGGGTGGCGAGGTCGTCGTTGGTCATGTTGTTCTCCACGTAATCGGCAATGCCGGCGGTCAATCTTGCAGTGTATACTTGATGACTTTATCCTTGGCCGCCACAAATATCTCGTTTTGGTCGTTGAAGGCGATGCCGAAGGCGGGGCCATCCACTTTGATGAGGTTGAGATAGCGGCCTTCCGAATCAAAGACTTGGATGCCCTTGATGTCCGCTACGTATACCCGGCCCTGGCCGTCCACCGCGATGGCGCGGGCGGCGCGGAACTGTCCGGGTTCGCTTCCTTCGCCACCGAAGCGGTTGAGGAATTGGCCTTCCGGCGAATATTTGAATACTGCTTCGTTGAACGTGCCCAGAGCGTATATGTTGCCCAGGCCGTCCACCGCCACTTTCATGTTTAGCTCTGAGTCCCCGGATTGGCCGCTTATGGCGTCTTCTATGGTGAAGAGCACGTTGCCCTGAGTGTCAAAACGGATGATATTGTCATGCGACTTGTACCAGGCGGCCACCAGGCCGCCGTCGGCTGTGGCGACCACGTCATCGAATCCCCACCCCCCGGCGTATTCCAACAGCCCCAGGAACTGGCCGGTGGCGCCCTCGTAGCGGAGGACCTCGCTGCCGTAGACGACGTAGACGATTCCCTGGCGGTCAACCGTCATGCCGGTCAAGTATGAATCGCCCTCCACGATAAAGAGGGAGATGAAGTTGCCCTCCGGGTCGAAGACCTGTATCCGGCTATTCCCATATTCGCCGACATAGATATTGCCCTGGCCGTCCACCCCGATGTGGCGAGCGTCATCGAAATAGCCCGCCCCGGTGCCTTCCTCCCCGAAGGTGAAGGCGACGTTGGCGAAGGCGGGCGTGGGAACGGGCGTATCTTTGCTTACGATGGGGCCGATCTGGGTGGTGATCCCTCCTATTGAAGTGCTAACTGTACCAATGCCTGCCAGAAAGACGACCCCCGTGATGACTGCCCCTAAAACCAATATGATGAACAAGGCCACGACTATCCCTATCCGAGAGCCGGAGGCGCGGCGGTAGGCAGGCGCTGTTTGCACGAAGACTACCTGAGGATCATCTTCCCGCAGCTCTTCGGGGACGATGACCGAGGAATTGCAGAACGGACAGGTGACGGTGAGGTCGTCGCCGCCGTCGTATTCTAGCGGGCCGCCGCAACTGGGGCATTCGAAGGTTTGTGTTTTAGCCATGCGACGATTATACATGCAAATCTTGCCGGGGATGCGGTTTTTGATAATGGATTTACTATTGAGGGAAAACCAGGCCAATGGGGTGAAAAAACTCCCCGCAACCATTATGTTGGCTGCGGGGAGTGATATTGGGTCGAGTATTGTAGTCTAGGGTTCGGGGGTAATGCCATCGGAGGTGAAAACGTCAAAGCCGATGATCCCGGTGGCGGAGGGGGATACGTAGAAAGGCCCCATCCGCACCGTATCCACCCTCACAGTGTCATTGTCCAACACAGAGAGGGTCTCTTGGAGGACGCCGCCCAAGTAGAGTTCAAAGAAGCCATCGTTATTTCCATCCCCGGTGGCCGCGGACCAATAGATATCCACAGAGAACCAAGCGTTGGTGGGGACAGCGTAGAAACTCGTCCAGGTCCAGGACTTGTCATCCTCCCCAACCCGGGCTACCACCACATGCTGCGCGCCGTCCCATCCGGTGAACACCTGGAAGGATTTTCCCGTCCCGCTGCCCAAGAGGATGCCCATCCCTTTGTTGGGGTCGGCGGTGAGGGTCTTTACCTGCAGGGAGAAACTGGCATGGTAGTAAGCCTCCGCGCTGGGGGTGTCGTCCTGCACGAACATGGGGTGGTTGTCTTCCACGATGGCGCCCAGGCCGTAGCTGCCTTCAACGGCCGCTAGGGGATGGACGATGAGGCCCAGTCCGGGCGGGATGTACGGGCCGCTGAATAGGCCGCCCATCTCCACAGGGCCTTCTACAGTGGAGGACCAGGCGGAGGTGTCCCCGCTCTCGAAGCCGTCGGCGAAAATGGCGGCGCAGTTGTAGCCGGAGGTGGTCTTGTTGGCGATCCCGGTGAGCCAGGTCTGGAAGGGGACATTGTCCGGGGCGCAGAGGTTGGTGTTTTGGTAATAGAAGTAATCCATACTGGTGAGGTTGGTGAAGGACTGGGGAAGCGGCCCGGTGAACATATTATCGTTCAGGTGAAACCGGGTCATGCCGCTCAAGGCGCCAAATTGGAAGGGAACTATACCGACTAAATTATTGTCATCCACCCGGAGCTGGGTCAACAATGTGTTGTCGGCTAACTCGACCGGGAGAACGCCGGTCAATCCATTGGAATACATATAAAGGGTGTCAAGGTTGGTAAGGTTTCCCATTTCGGTGGGGATAGGCCCGCCCAGAGAGTTTTCGTACAGATAGAGATACAGCAAACTGGTCAGGCTGCCGATCTCGGCGGGGATCCCCCCGGTTAGGTTGTTGCTGCGGATGTTGAGGGTTTGAAGGCTGGTGAGGGCGGCGATTTCGGTGGGAATCGTGCCGGTCAGGTTGTTAGAGGACAGCATGAGCATATTCACGTGCTCCTCAAAGCAAGTCACGCCATACCAACTGCAAGGGGTTGTGGTTTGCAACCAGTCGGTGTTGGTGTACCAGCTTGCGCCCGCAGCGCTGTTGTACAACGCCACCAGCGCGTCGCACTCGGCTTCGGGGATTTCGACCTGTTCGGAGGGATTGGCGCAGCCGGCAAAACCAATACCTTGCATGGGCGCGGCGATGGCCCGGTCTGGCATCCCTGAACCGGCGGCCAGCAAAGCGGCCAGCAGAAGGGCCATAAGGGTTACTTTGAATTGAAGTGAATGGTGAATGGGGGTTCGCATGATATTCTCCTCGTGGAAAAATGGTTGGTCAATACGCCTGAATGTTCAAATGGAGACAATATTATAGTACAAGCATTTGAGGGAAATGTCAATCTGTATCGCAATCGTCGAATAACGCCTGGTTAAACAAACACCCCGCATCCGATTGGATGCGGGGTGTAATATCGCATAAAGTATACGCGTCTATGGCGAGTAGACGCTTTCGGAAGAGAAGGCGTCGAAGCCGATGATCCCGGTGACTCCGGGAGAGACATAGAACGGCCCCAGCTTAACCGAATCCACCGAGACGGCGTCGTTGTCCAATGAGGGTACTACCTCCTTTAACACGCCATCCAGGTACAAGCTGAAGAAACCGTCATTATTGCCGTCGCCGGTGGCGATGGTCCAATCTATCTCCACCAAGACCCAATCGTTGGTGGGGATAACATAGTAGCTGGTCCAAGTCCAGGCGCCATGATCCTCCCCGACCCGGGCTACGATGACGTGCTGGGCGCCGTCCCATCCGGCGAAGACCTGGAAGGATTTGCCCGTCCCGCTGCCCAGGAGGAGGCCCATCCCCTTGTAGGGGTTGGCGGTGAGGGACTTGACCAGCAGGTAGAACCTGGCCCGGTAGGAGGTCTCGGCGGCGGGGGAGTCATCCTGCACGAACATGGGGTGTTTGTCCTCCACGATCGCGCCCAGGCCGTAGCCCCCCAAATAGGCTGCCTTGGGATGGACGATGAGGCCCAATCCGGGCGGGATGTATTGGTCGCTGAACAGGCCGCCGAGTTGGGCGGGACTCTCCACGGTGGAGGACCAGGCGGAGGTGTCCCCGCTCTCGAAGCCGTCGGAGAAGACCACCTCGCAGTACAAGGTGGTGCCATTCTTGGTTGGCACACCGGTCAACCAGTTTTGGAATGCTACGTTGTCCGGGGCGCATAGATTTGTGTTGTGATAATAAAACGTAAGCAAGCCGGTAAGGTTGGTAAAGGTCTGGGGCAGAGGCCCGCTCAGTTGGTTGGTGTTCAAGTTGAGGTGATCCAGGGCGGTCAAGCTGCCCAACTCAGAGGGGATGCTGCCGATAAGTTGATTGACATTCAGTTCGAGTTCATACAAGCTGGTCAGGTTACCCAACTCAGGGGGGATGCTGCCGGTGAGGGTGTTGTTGTTCAAGAGAATGGATTGCAAACTTGTCAGACTGCCTATCTCGGCCGGGATGCTGCCGGCGAGGTTGTTGTTGTACATGTCCAGGTATTCCAAACTTGCCAGGTTGCCTATCTCGGCCGGGATGCTGCCAGTGAGGTTATTGTTCGCCGAGTCTAGCTCGGTCACATTTCCGGGAACACTCGAGCAGGTCACGCCACGCCAACTGCAAGGGGTGTTGTCTACCAGCCAGCCGGTATTGAAGTTCCAACTAGCGCCTGCGGTGCTGTTGTATATCGCCACCAGGGCGTCGCATTCCGCTTCGGGGATGTCGGTCTGGTCGCCGGGGTTGGCGCAGCCGGTATAGGAACCTGCATAGGTTTCCGCGGCGATGGCTCGGTCCGGCATCCCTGAACCGGCGAACAGCAAAGCGGCCAGCAGAAGGGCCATAAAGGTTACTTTGAATTGAGTTGAACGGTGAATGGGGGTTCGCATAATATTCTCCTCATCGAAAGATGGTTGGTCAACACGCCTTATTGTTCGCAGGGTTGTATTTATCTTACAAGGATTTGAGGGAAATGTCAATCTGTTGTCTCAACCGTCGAATTGGCCTGGTAACAAACACCCCGCATCCGATTGGATACGGGGTGTTATATCGCATAAAGTATACGCGTCTATGGCGAGTAGACGTCTTCGGAGGAGAAGGCGTCGAAGCCGATGATGCCGGTGGCTCCGGGGGACACGTAGGATGGGCCTAAACGAACCGTGTCCACCGAGGCGGCGTCGTTGTCCAATGCGGGTACCACCTCCTGTATCACGCCATCCAGGTACAGGATGAAGAAGCCGTCATCACTGCCGTCCCCGGTGGCGATGACCCATTCTATCTCCACCAAGACCCATTCGTTGGTGGGGATGGTGTAGAAATTCGTCCAGGTCCAAGCGCCATGATCCTCCCCGACCCGGGCGACGATGACGTGCTGGGCGCCGTCCCATCCGGCGAACATCTGGAAGGACTTTCCCGTCCCGCTGCCCAGGAGGATGCCCATCCCCTTGTAGGGGTCGGCGGTGAGGGACTTGACCAGCAGGTAGAACCTGGCCCGGTAGGAGGTTTCGGCGGAGGGGGAGTCATCCTGCACGAACATGGGGTGTTTGTCCTCTACGATCGCGCCCAGGCCGTAGCCTCCCAAGTAGGCCGCCTTGGGATGGACGATGAGGCCCAATCCGGGGGGGATGTACTGGTCGCTGAACAGGCCGCCGGTCTGTAACGGCCCCTCTACCATAGAGGACCAGGCGGAGGTGTTCCCGCTCTCAAAGCCGTCGGAGAAGACCACCTCGCAGTACAAGGTGGTAGTACCCTTGTATGTCACCCCGGCCATCCAGTTTTGGAATGCTACGTTGTCCGGGGCGCAAAGGTTGGTGAGATTGTAATATAAGTAACTCAAACTGGTCAGGTTGGTAAACTCCTGTGGCAGAGGCCCGCTTAGTTGGTTGTTGTTCAGGTATAGATTTAGCAAGTTGGTCAAGTTGCCCAACTCAGCCGGGATGCTGCCGCTCAGTTGGTTGTAGTCCAGGCCGAGGTAATCCAGGTTGGATATGCTGCCCAACTCAGACGGGATGCTGCCGGTGAGGTTGTTGCTGCTCAAGTCTAGATCGGTCACATATCCCGGAACACTTGAGCAGTCCACGTTATACCAACTGCAAGGGGTGTCGGTTGCCAGCCAGTCTGTATTGATTGTCCAACTGGCGCCTCCGGCGCTGTTGTATAGCGCAACCAGGGCGTCGCATTCCGCTTCGGGGATGTCGGTCTGGTCGCCGGGGTTGGCGCAGCCTTTGTAAGACCCCGCATAGGTTTCCGCGGCGATGGCCCGGCCGGGCATCCCCGACCCGCTGGACAGCATGCCCGCCAGCAGAAGGGTGAAAAGGGCTAACTTAAATTTACGTGAATGGTGAATGGGGGTTCGCATGATTTTCTCCTCATGAATAGATGGTTGGTCAACACCTGATTGTTCGCGTGGATGTAATTTTATCTTACAGGTTTTTGAGGGAAATGTCAATCTGTTATCGCAATTGTTGAACTGTATGGTTAAAAGAACACCCCGCATCTAATTGGATGCGGGGTGTGATTTAGCGCTGGTATTGGCGGCTATGGCTCGGGGAAGACGGTTTCGGAGGAGAAGGCGTCGAATCCGATGATGCCGGTGGCGGAGGGGGAGACATAGAACGGACCTAGGCGAACTGTGTCCACTGTGACGGTGTCGTTGTCCAATGTAGGAACGGTCTCTTGGAGGACGCCGTCCAGGTAGAGGCTGAAGTAGCCGTCGTTGTTGCCGTCCCCGGTAGCGGCGGCCCAGTCCACTTCCACCAAGGCCCAATCGTTGGCAGCAACTGTAAAGAAGCCGGTCCAGGTCCAGGAGCCGTCGTCCTCCCCGACTCGGGCGGTGATGACGTGCTGTCCGCCAACCCATCCGGCGAACACCTGGAAAGATTTCCCCGTCCCACCACCAAAGAGGATGCCCATCCCCTTGTTGGGGTCGGCGGTGAGGGACTTGACCAGCAGGTTGAACCGCGCCCGGTATTGGGTCTCGGCGGTGGGGGTGTCGTCTTGGACGAACATGGGATGGTTGTCCTCGACGATGGCGCCCAGGCCGTAGCTGCCTACATAAGCCGCTTTGGGATGGACGATGAGGCCCAATCCAGGGGGGATGTATTGTCCGCTGAACAGACCGCCGAGTTGAATCGGGCTTTCAACGGTGGAAGACCAGGCGGAGGTGTCCCCGCTCTCGAAGCCGTCGGTGAAGATGGGGTCGCAGTAATCCCCGTTGGTGGTCAGGGTGGTTATGCCGCCCATCCAGGTGGTGAAATCGGTATTCCCTGGGGCGCATAGGCTGCTGTTGGCGTAATTGAGCATATTCACAGCGGTGATAGTGGTCAGCGATTGAGGCAGCGGGCCGCTCAAGAGGGTATTATGCAGTTCAAGCTGCTCCAAGTTCGAAAGGTTGCCCAACTCAGAAGGGACGGTTCCCGACAGGTCGTTATTGTTTAGATGTAAATTCTTCAAATTGGAGAGATTGCCCAATTCCGGCGGGATGGCGCCGGTCAGGTTGTTGTTGTTCAAGCGGAGGTAATATAATATCGGTGAACTGCCCAGCTCGGGGGGGATGCTGCCGGTCAATTGGTTGCCGTATAAATAGAGGCGGATCAAGACCGGCATGGTGGCTAGTTCAACGGGGATACTGCCGGTCAACTGGTTGCCATATAAATAGAGGTCTTGCAGGAAGTCGAGGCGGCTCAACTGGGGGGGAATCGTGCCGGTCAACCCGTTGTACTGCATTCGAAGGGATTGCAGATTGGTCAGATTGCTCAATTGAAGCGGAATCGTGCCTATGAGGTTATTGTTATTTAGATCGAGAAAAAGAACATGACCGCTATTACAGGTCACACCGTACCAATTGGTGCAAGGGGTGTTGGATTGCAGCCAGCCGGTTTTATCGGTCCATCCGGCCCCGGCGGTGCTGTTGTACAAAGTCACCAGAGCGAGGCACTCCTCTGTGGGGAGGTCTTCCTGGTCGGTGGGATTTACGCAGCCGGTATAACCGCCAATAAACATATCCGCGGCGACGGCCCGGTCCGGCATCCTTGGCCCGGCTGTCAGAAAGCCCGCCAGCAGCGCGGCGATCAAGGTTATTCTGAATACGTGCTGAAAATGGGGAAGTGGTGAGGGTTGGTTTTTCACGATGAGTCTCCTTTGCTTGGATGTGAACTGCTTTGTCTGGAAACATAGTCTTTGGTGTTACACTACGAAGTCAATCAGGTGCGTTGAAACCAACCCATCTTACAATTTATTGACGGATATGTCAAATGTTTTCGAGGTTGTGAAATGAACCTGCGGGATTGGTCCCCGTCTTTTTCAGGTTGTTGATTTTGGGCGATGGCTTTTTCTCGAGCGAGACCCCAAGGGTCTTTAGACCCTTGGGGTCTGGTCTATGGAGTCGAGGCTTTAGCCGGGTCTACCGGCTGAAGCCTCGACTCCTATACAATAATACTGATTACGCAGTCTCCAGATACCGCTTGATCTCCCAGTCGGTGACACGGGTGCAGTACTCGTTCCATTCCGACAATTTGGCCCGGCTGAAAGCTTTATAGATGAAGGGACCCAGCGCTTCCTTGAGCGCGGCTTTGTGATAGAATTCAATTAGAAATCCGAATGTAACCTGGCCTGGATCGCCAAATCCGGGCCAGGTTCTCGGGCAAATCGTTCAGCGATTTATCACGTCGAAGCTGGTAATTTCAAGGCGACTACAAACGGGAACTGCCGTTCAGCCATCCAAATTTACCAGAAAAGGGAGTACAGTATGATTACAAGAATAATGAGAAGAACGCGGCCCTTTTTTCGCCCGGCTGCACTTCTTCTGGGATTATTACTCATATTACTCTCCGCCTGCAGCCCGGTAGCGAAATACCTACCCATTGGGGTAACCTCAGAAGAATGGTATTGCTTAAAACAGGTCACCGTTGTGGGGGATTACGCCTATGCAAGCGCGGGCTATGAAGGGCTGCTTATCATTGATATATCGGACCCAACGAATCCGGTTAAAATCGGACAATATAAACCGGGCAACCCGAATGATCCTGTTGATATTTCGGATATAGAAGTTTTCGGGGATTATGCTTTCGTGCTAAACATAGAAGATGGACTGGAGGTCATAGATATATCGAATCCTCGCGAACCATTCTTGGCCAATGAATATCTGGTGCCTGGGCGCAGGGTAAAGCACCTCGTAGCTCAAGATCATCTATTATTTTTCTGGGAAGACAAAGGATGGAACTCCTCTGGATACCGTGCAGGAGATATCCGCATACTAGATATCTCCGATCCTTTGAACCTAGAGGAAATTGGGGTAAAATACACCGCTGGTCGTCCCTTTGCCATTCAAGGCGACTATCTTTACACCTATAGAAACACTGCAATAAATAAGAGTGGAACCACAGAATTGGAGATACTTGATATCTCTGACCCCACCCATTTGGTGAGCATTTATAAAGATGATTCATTAGGAATCATAGAATCGATAGACTTTGGGGATGATCTTATCTACATGGTGACAGGAAATAGTTTTGTTGTTTTTGACGTTTCCGATCCAGGCCATCCGGTTGAGATTGGGAGGTTTGATGATTTGCCGTTTGGGGAAAGCGCAGTTGTGGAAGGAGATTATGCTTACGCAGTAACTTTATATCAGATCAAAGTATTGAATATTTCGGATCCCAGCAAACCTTATTTGGTCGCGGCCAGCGACGAAATGAGTCAAACGGTTGACGTTGTTGTAGCCAATGATTATGTCTATGTGGTGGACAAATGTTTGAGTTTGTATGTTTTTGAAACCTTGGACTAAAAACCCGCTGGGTATGAAATACCCATTACCTACAAATCCAATTGAAATCTCTATGTGACCACGCCACCCCATCGAACGATTATCCGGTTTCACGATGCACCAAGTCATGGGCTAATAATGCCCTTGTTCCCGCACGAGACCCCAAGGGTCTATAAGACCCTTGGGGTCTGGTCTATGGAGTCGAGGCGTTAGCCGGGTCTTCCGGGTGAAGCCTCGACGCCTATACGATAATATTGATTAA
>CBDUUP010000051.1:0-16540 GCA_965370435.1 uncultured Anaerolineales bacterium
CCTGGGCCTTATGATCTGGATACGAGCCACCCTGCCCCGCATCCGCTACGACCGCCTGATGGCCTTCGGCTGGAAGCTCATGCTCCCGCTGGCATTATTCAACGTCTTCCTGACTGCGGTGTTGATAATCCTGTGGCCCAACGTATTCGGAGGCTGATCGCTCCGTTTAATAAGATTCACCGCGGAGACGCGGAGAACGTCGCTACGCTTAGAGAGTTACGCAGAGTTTTTATTAGATTTACGATTAAATACAATGACCAAGAAACGATTAATGCTAACCATTACCTGGCAACCGAGGACGAAGTCCGATGGTTGCCGGGTGAGGGTGAGGCCTGCGGTATAAATTTAGAGGCTAGTTGAAAAAATGTTTACAGGTATATACGAAATCCTCCGCGGCATGAAGACCACCTTCTTCGCCATGTTTGAAAAGCCGGTGACCATCCAGTACCCGGAGCAAACCCGTACCGTGCGGCCGCGCTTCAAAGGACGGCACTCGCTGAACCGCTACGACAACGGCCTGGAGAAGTGCATCGGCTGTTCGCTTTGCGCGGCGGCTTGCCCCTCGCAAGCCATCTTTGTGGAGTCGGCGGAGAACACCGATCAGGTGCGCTTCTCTCCCGGAGAGCGTTACGCCAGCGCCTATGAGATCAACATGCTGCGCTGCATCTTCTGCGGCTTCTGCGAGGACGCCTGTCCCACTGAAGCCATCACCCTGGGCCACGACTTCGAACTCTCCTTCACCGACCGGTCTCAGGCGATATACACCAAAGAAATGCTGAGCGTCCCGGTCCCCGAGAACGGAGAGGATACGCCCCAGGAAGTCGAAGAGGGCGCATTCGACCGCTCCATCCCGATCATGTTAGACCCGGTGAAATGATAAGAGTTGCTTATGACGACTGACCTAATTCTCTTCCTGATATTGGCCGCCATCGCCGTGGCCGCTGCGCTGGGGATGCTCTTCAGCAAAAAAGCGGTGTACTCGGCCCTGTTCCTGATCTTGAACTTCGCCACCGTGGCGGTGTTCTATCTGATGCTGGGGGCGCCCTTCATCGCCCTGGCCCAGGTGACCGTGTACGCCGGCGCCATCATGGTGCTGTTCCTGTTCGTCATCATGCTCCTGGGCGTGGAGCAGCTTCGCATCGCCAAGACCATCAGCTGGCAGCAGCCTCTGGCGATCCTGTTGGGGCTGATCCTGATGGTGGAGACGGTCTACATCATCTTCGTGCGCAGCGCTCCCCTGCCCGACGTGACTTTGCCGGAAGTCTCTTACGGCAGCCCGGCCGCCATTGGCGACCTCCTGTTTAATAAATATCTGCTGCCTTTCGAGGTCACCTCGGTGCTGCTGTTGGTGGCGATGATCGGCGCTATCGTGTTGACCAAGAACGAAAAGAAGAAAGAGGACTGAACCTATGCTCCCGGTCGCTTATTACGTCGGTCTATCGGCAATTTTATTCACCATCGGCGCGGTAGGCGTGCTGATACGCCGCAACGCCATCATTATTTTCATGTCTATTGAGTTGATGCTCAACGCCGCCAATCTGGCCTTCATCGCCTTCGCCCGTTCCTACGAGAACCTGGACGGGCAGATATTCGTCTTCTTCGTGATGGCGGTGGCCGCCGCGGAAGTGGCCGTAGGCCTGGCGCTGATCGTCGCCATCTTCCGCTCGCGGGACAATATCAACGTGGACGAGATCAATGACCTCAAAGGTTAGTTCCTGCCTGGAGAACATGACTTATGTTCCTAAGTGAAGCAGTTAGTTCCGGCCCCGAGTTTTTCAACCTGGCTCCCTGGGTGGTTTTCGCCCCGGTTGTAGGGCTGTTGATCAACCTCATTTTCGGGCGTTGGTTTAAAGAGAAACTCATCGGGACCGTCGCCAGTCTGGCGACCGGTTCGGCCTTTGTGGTGGCGGTGTTGCTGGCGTATTCTTTGACCGGCCACAACGAGGGTGACACCGTCCACCTGCTGGATTGGATCACCGTCGGCAGCTTGAATATCTCCTGGGCCTTCCGGGTGGACACCCTCTCTGTGGTGATGATGCTGGTGGTTTCGGGCGTGGGGACCCTCATCCACATCTATTCCATCGGCTACATGCACTACGACGTCCGCTACAAGGGCGACCCCCAGAGCTTCCGACGTTTCTTCATTTATCTCAATCTCTTCATCGCCATGATGATGATCCTGGTGAGCGGCGACAGCTACCTGATGCTCTTCGTCGGCTGGGAAGGGGTGGGGTTGTGCTCCTACCTGCTGATAGGGTTCTGGTTCACCATCAACAACGACGGCACCGAAGGCCGCCAGAACGAGATGGCTGGACGCAAAGCCTTCATCGTCAACCGCATCGGCGATTTCGGCTTCCTGATCGCCATGTTCCTCACCTTCTGGAAATTCGGCTCGCTGGCCTTCACCGAAGTGTTCGCCGGCGCGTCTGCCGCCGCCGCTGGCGGCGACACGGCTATTCTCATGGCGATCACCCTCTTCATGCTCCTGGGTGTGGCCGGAAAATCGGCCCAGATCCCCCTCTACGTCTGGTTGCCGGACGCTATGGCTGGTCCAACCCCCGTCTCGGCCTTGATACACGCCGCCACGATGGTGACCGCGGGTGTGTACCTGGTGGCCCGTTCAGCCCCCTTGTTTTCGGCGGTCCCGGAGGCGCAGAATGTTGTGGCGTTAGTGGGCGGAGCGACAGCCTTGTTCGCCGCGACCATCGCGGTGGGGCAGTTCGACATTAAAAAAGTGCTGGCCTATTCCACCGTCAGCCAGTTGGGATTCATGGTGGCGGCGGTGGGGATGGGCGCGTACGTGGCGGGATTGTTCCACCTGGTGACCCACGCCTTTTTCAAGGCCCTGCTCTTCCTGAGTTCCGGCTCGGTCATCCTGGGCGTGGAGCGAGGCCACCATCCGCTGGAGGAGGATACCGGTCACCATGACGACGACTCGCATGGCGACGAACACAGCGACGACCACGGCGAACCCTTCGACCCGCAGGACATGCGCAACATGGGCGGCCTGCGGAAGAAAATGCCGGTCACATTCTGGGTGTTCTTGACCGGCGCCCTGGCCCTATCGGGAATCTTTCCGCTGGCCGGATTCTGGTCCAAAGACGAAATTTTGGCCGACGCCCAACATGCCAACTTCATCGTTTACATCCTATTGTCGGCGGCCGCTTTCTTCACCGCCTTCTACATGGGCCGCCAGGTTTGGATGGTGTTCTTCGGCATGGCGCGCACGGATGCGGCCAGAGAGGCCAAAGAAAGCCCCCTGCTGGTCACCGTCCCCTTGATGATCCTCGCCGCGCTGTCGGTGTTGGGCGGCGCGCTGAATTTGCCGGGATTGCATACCTTCTCCGATTGGCTGCATCACACCCTGGGCGACGCGGCCCACTCAGGCGATTTCAACCTGACGGTGGCGGGAATCTCCACCGGTTTGGCCTTGTTCGCGATTTGGATCGCCTATTCGCTTTACGGGCGAGTCCCCATGATTCAGGGTGGGAAGGACCCCATACAAGTCTTCCTCGGCCCCGTCTTTGGCTGGCTGAACAAGAAATGGTACATTGACGAACTCTATTGGGCCGTGATCGTTACTCCGTATATGTCAATCTCCCGCTTCCTGGCCGAGGTGGTGGACTGGCGTTTCTGGCACGACTGGTTCCACGATACTGCCCTGGCCGGGTCATTCCGCCGCTTTACCCGCTTCCTGGCCGATCCGGTTGATCTGGGCGTGATAGACGCCATCGCCAACGGCCTGGCCGATGTCACCAAATCTCTCTCCGTCACCCTCCGCGGCCTGCAAACCGGCTACGTCCGCAACTACGCCCTATCCGTCTTTCTCGGCGTCGTCGTCATCATAGGATATCTGCTTCTGCGTTGAACGTTTTAACGTTAAAACGTTCTAACGAATAACTAGAGGAATGCATATGGACTTTATACTCGAACCCCTCAATCTGGTCACATTCTCCCCGCTCCTGGGCGTGCTGGTGTTGCTCTTCCTGAAACGGGAGCATAAGACCGCCAGCCGGTGGGTGGCCCTGATCGCCTCCCTGGTCACCTTTGGGATCTCCATGTGGATGCTGGCTCAATTCAAGGCCTCCAACCCCGACCTGCAAATGGTCATCCAGGAAGATTGGATCAAGGTGGCGGGCTGGAACATCCAATACGCCCTGGGCGTGGACGGCCTGAGCATCCTGCTGGTCCTGCTGACCACCTTCCTGACGCCCATCTCCATCCTGTCCACCTGGACGGCGGTGGAGGAGCGGGTCAAGGAATTTATGATCTTCTTCCTGCTTCTGGAAGTGGGCATGTTGGGCGTTTTCCTGGCCCAGGACCTGTTCCTGTTCTACGTGTTTTGGGAATTCACCCTGGTGCCCATGTATTTCTTGATCGGCATCTGGGGCGGACCCCGCCGCATGTACGCCGCCATCAAGTTCTTCCTCTACACCATGGCCGGTTCTATCCTGATGCTGCTGGCGATCCTGTGGCTGGGCATCAATGGCGGCTCCTTCAGCGTGCCGGACTTGATCGCCAATTTCAATATTGACCCCAACGTCCAATTCTGGCTCTTCCTGGCCTTCGCCGCTGCCTTTGCCATCAAAGTCCCCATGTGGCCGCTGCATTCCTGGCTCCCCGACGCCCACGTCGAAGCGCCAACCGCCGGTTCGGTCATCCTGGCGGGCGTGCTGTTGAAGATGGGCACTTACGGCTTCCTGCGCTTCAACATCCCTATGTTCCCCAACGCGGCGGTGCGGCTTGCGCCCTGGATGGCGCTGCTGGCCGTGATCGGAATCCTGTACGGCGCGGCGGTCTCCTATGCCCAGAAGGACGTGAAGAAGCTGGTGGCCTATTCCTCCGTCAGCCACCTGGGATTCGTGATGCTGGGCCTGTTCGCCCTCAATACCCAGGGCATTCAGGGCGGCATTTTGCAGATGGTAAACCACGGCCTGAGCACCGGCGCATTGTTCCTCCTGGTGGGCATGATCTACGAACGCCGCCACACCCGTGAGGTGGAAGACTTCGGCGGCCTGTGGAAAGTGATGCCCGTCTACGCAGTGCTGACCTTGATCGTCACCCTCTCCTCGATGGGATTGCCCGGCTTGAACGGCTTCGTGGGCGAATTCGTCATCTTGCTGGGCGGGTTTGGCTCCGAGGCCATTGGTTCGGCTTGGTACGCCGGACTTGCCGCCGTGGGCGTCATCATGGCGGCTATCTATTTGCTCTACATGTTCAACAAGATGTTCATGGGCCCGCTGGACAAGGAAGAAAACAAAAACCTCAAGGACCTCAGCTTCCGCGAGATCGTCACCTTGGTCCCCCTGCTGATCCTCATCTTCTGGATCGGCCTCTACCCCAAGCCATTCTTCGACCTGATCGCCCCCGCAGTCGAACAGCTAGTCAACGTCCTCCAAGCCGCCGCCCTGGCTCTTCACTAGAAAATTGCCGCTGACAAGATGATTCCTTATTACCTTGTTACCTAATCACTAATTACCTAATCACCCAAAAGGTCTTATGAGTTCTACGGATCTCCTCTCAATATTACCCCTGATAATCCTGGTCTCCTGGGCCTGTGTGCTGCTGCTGTTGGACGCCTTCCTTTTGCAGAAGCGCACCGGCGTGACCGCTCTGCTGGCCGCGCTGGGCCTGGTGGTGACTTTGGGTTTCGCCCTGGCCCAGTCCGGCGAAGAAATTGTCGCCTTCAACGGCATGTACGTGTTGGATGGCTTCTCCGCCTTCCTCAATGTGCTGTTCCTGGGGAGCGGTTTGGCCGCTATCGCCCTGGCCCACGACTACCTCAAACGCCTGGACATCGCCCGGGGCGAGTATTACGTCCTGCTGATGTTCAGCCTTTCGGGGATGATGTTGATGGCCGGAGCCGCCGACCTGATCGTCGTCTTTCTGGCGTTGGAACTGCTCTCCATCCCGCTTTATGTGCTGGCCGGGTTCGCCCGCCCGCGCCCCGAATCGGAAGAAGCGGCCATGAAGTACTTCCTGCTGGGCGCCTTCGCCTCCAGCTTCGTCCTCTACGGCGTGGCCTTGATCTTCGGCGCCACCGGCTCCACCGCCCTGGCGGAGGTGGTCGCCGCCATCAACGCGGGCAGCGCCAACCTCTCCCTGCTGGTGCCCGGCGCGGGACTGATCCTGGTGGGACTGGGGTTCAAGGTGGCGGCGGTGCCCTTCCACATGTGGACGCCCGACGTTTATCAGGGCGCGCCCTCCTCGGTGACGGCGTTCATGGCAGTGGGCGCCAAAGCAGCCGGGTTTGCCGCCATCCTGCGGATATTCATCGTCGCTTTCAGCGGCCAGGCCGGGGAACTGACCCCCGTGATCTGGATGCTGGCCGCCTTGACCATGATCCTCGGCAATCTGGTCGCCATCGCCCAGCGCAACATTAAACGCATGTTGGCCTATTCCAGCATCGCCCACGCCGGGTATATCTTGATGGCCTTTGTCCCCTATGGCGACGATGCAGTCCGCCTGGACTCGGCGGCCTCAGGGCTTTTCTACCTGATGGCCTTCGCCTTTACCAGCTTTGGAATCTGGGCGGTCGTCATCGCCCTGGAAAAAAAGGATGGGCAAGGCCTGGAACTGGACGATTACGGCGGCCTGGGGCGCAAATATCCAGGGATGGCGGCCGCGATGGCGGTCTTCATGCTGTCCCTTTTGGGCATCCCTCCCACGCTGGGCTTCGCCGGGAAGTTCTTCCTCTTCCGGGCGGTGATGGAAGGCGGCTACCTGGGATTGGCCCTCATCGGCGTGCTGACCTCCCTGATCTCGGCCTATTTCTACCTGCGCATCATCGTCATCATGTACATGCGAGAAGGCAACCCGGAGTTACGAGCCGCGCCTTGGCTTCGATTTATCGCCGGAGGGGCGGCGGTCTTGACAGTTGCATTGAGCCTCTTCTTCCCCCAGGCCCTATTCGACTGGGCCGCAAAGGCTGTGCTGCGGTTGTTCTGATTTTAGTTTTCACCACAGAGACACAGAGAACACAGAGAAAATAACTTTGTGAACTCTGTGGTTTTGTTTCTAACCAAATGTGGATAGGAGTAACATGCGAGCGCTCATCTTCGACTTCGACGGACTGATCCTGGACACCGAGATGCCCGATTACCAGGCCTGGGTAGAACTCTACGGAGAGTACGACTGCGAGCTTCCGCTGGAAATTTGGGCCACCATCGTCGGCGGGGGGGCCGCTTCCTCTTTCAACCCCTTCGATTACTTGGCTGAACTCCTCGGTCGGGAGATTGACCGGGAGGCAGTGCGCGCTCGTCAGAATAAGCGCAGCCTCTCCCTGATCGCCCAACAGCCAATCCTGCCCGGGGTGATGGATTACTTGAACGACGCCAAACGGATGGAGATGAAGCTGGCGATAGCCTCCAGTTCGCCCCATTACTGGGTGGATCCTAAGCTGGAACGCCTGGAGATCACCGGCTATTTCGACGTCATCCTCTGCGCCGACGACGTCACCCTCACCAAACCCGATCCCGAACTTTACCTCTCCGCCCTGGCCGCCCTGGATGTCCCCGCCGAGGAAGCCATAGTGCTGGAGGATTCGCCCAATGGCGTACTGGCAGCCCGCCGCGCCGGTATCTTCTGCGTGGCAGTGCCCAATCCGATGACCCGCCAGTTTACTTTCGACCAGACTGACTTGATGCTCGACTCCCTGGCGGATATGACTTTGGAGGAAGTGATCGCTAAAGCACAGGGATAGGATTAACTAAGTGGACTCCGATATGTCTTTTAAAATCATGGCAGTGCGAATTCCGTATGGGTGAAGCAATTTCACTCTTAGCAAGAGGACTGCCACACTTCGCTCGTAGTGACGGTATTTAAAGGACTTTCTGAAACCTACTTAGAGTTAATTGGCGTTAAAAACCCAGGAGCGCACATCCGTGCGCTCCTGCCCCGTCATGGGTGGTGATGGTAATGATTATGAAGAAGAGTCTAATTCCAACTCTTCCAGCCGGTCAAGGATAACTTGAGCCGCGTCCAGCAAGTAGGATTCGTCGTGGTCTATGTCCAGGCCGTCGGTGCCGATCCAGACTAACACGTTCTCATACACAAAGGCGATCTCGTAGCGCACATAGGTCAATTGCGTGGCCGGGTCGTAGTCCGTGTAGGAATACAAGATACATTCGTCGCCCAGGTTGCAGCCCCCGGAGATGAAGTCGGGGTCCCGGTCTTCGTCCTGGTAAGCCTTGAACCAATCTTCGCTCAACGCCAGCCGTGCGCCGTCTTTGGTTTCGAAGATCTCGATGGTGCTTTCCACCACCGCGGGGGCGATGTCGGTCCGGTCGGTTCGCTTGAGACGCATCTGCCAACCGTCCACTCGTCCGGTTTCTGAGATATAGGTCTTGCCCTGCACCTCGCCCATCTCCAGGACGATGCTCTTGTTGGTCCAGGGGAGTTCGCTGCCGGCGACGATGTGGAACTCATCTGGGAGGTCTTCCGGGCGGACGACAAAATCATCTTGGATGCTTCGGAAGTTCACCGGGTCGATCACGCCGCCCCCGCCGAGTATGTCCCCTATCGGCTCGCGCAAGAAGTAAAGGATGGCGGCAATGCCAACAATGGTGACGGCGATCAGGATACCCCCGACTAGCAGGAGGTTTTTCTTTTTCGTTTCCATTTCACACTCCTTAAGAAATATTGATTGGGTTGCTCACACTCATATTATAAAATTGGAACCGAAAAATTCACACGGGTCTTAAGTCATGTTTGGCTATTTTTGGGATAAGTCATTAGTACTGTTTAAGTAGTCCAAGAAAAAAATCCCTGCTGCAGATGACCTGCAGCAGGGATAGTATTAACTATCTTTTGAGGTTGATTTTAGTTAGCGCGTCCTACCCTCTTGATCCCCAACACCACCATCGCCCCAACCAGCCCTCCCGCCATGCCGTACAGCAGGTGGATTGTCAGTGGATAAGTCAGCCCTTTGATCAGGGAGGGGTAGGGCCATCCGCTGAGGGCGGCGATCACCACCCGAACCAGCGGTTTGGCCGCGTAGGCCAGCCCGCCCAGCAATGTCAGGAACCATACCTTATTCCCCCAGGTCTTGGCCCGGTTGTAAGCCAGGTCAATGAGGACCGCGGGCAGCAAGTAGATCAGCCAGCGGAAGGGATCGCCGAAGCCCCACACCGGCAGCAACGAGAGTCCCGCCGCGCCGAGGCCGGATACGGTAGACGCCCAGCGGGTCTGGACGCTCAAACGCCCAATGACCAGCAAGGCGATGAATTCCAGCCCATGATGTCCAGGCAGGCGCAGCGGCCAGCGGAATCGGGCGTGCATTACCACGACCAACCCGCCCAGACCGAGCAGAGCCAGGGTCCTCAGCCAGGCCAGATTCTTAATATCGCTTAACGATCTCTTTAGCGGCAGTCCGCCATTCAGATTCTTCAGTGTCATTAGCATCCTCCACGAGTAGCGCCGCCTGCCCGTTGTGAAGGATGGGCCGCACCCATTCTCCGACCGAGACACGAGCGCTTAGCGGCAGTTCAGTGTGGTCTAATTTTATCACAACTTTGATCTGTGCAGCCTGTTGAAGTTGTTCGACGGTGTAGACGCCCTCCAGTTGGCGCAGCCCCGGCAGCCAGACGAAGCGTCCTTCGCTGCCTCCCGCTCGCAGACCCACTCCTGCCAGCGCGCCGATCAGTCCGATCTTATCCCCGGTCAATCCCTCCAGCAGAATGCCCGCCTCCTCAGCCAGCCTAACCGCCTCCGCCGAGGTCAAGACTTCCCGCTTGGCAGCCAGGCCAAATTCCTGGATGGCTTCATTGACAGCCTCCCAGTGAGCGACGCAGAGGCCCGCGTCCGCGCCGGGGGCGCTCTCCCGCAGCAAATACTGGCGACAGAACTCGGCGGCCTCGCTTTGGCGGCTCTCTTCCAGGCGCACGGCCAGACAGACCGCGCTGTTTTTTGCAGTGTAGGGTATCCGTGGGTCTTGGAGGAGTTGGTGGCGGGTGATGCCTTCAAGTTGGGCCAGGCCGCCCTCTGCCAACAGTTTCCCCAATTGGCGGCCGTGATGGCCCGTGCCCCGGCTTTCCTCGTTATCCGTGTCGTCAATCCCGATCAGAAAGCGCATCTACTTGATCTCGATGAGATACACATCGTGGATCCAGGTCGCCTTGGGGACATCCGTGGCGGCGAACTTGAGCGTGTCCCGTTTGGTGATGTCGAGGATCACCTCATCGTGGACCTGGTCAAAGGACAGGGTGATGCTGCCATCGTTTCCGGTGAGAGTCACTTCCTCGAACTCGGTCACTCCCGCAGCCTCCAGCGCAGCCAGCAGGCTGGGGCCTTCTTCGGGTTTGCCCTCCACCGTAATGGTCGTTATGGGCAGTTCCTGCATCTGCTCCAGAGTGAAGTAGACGTTCTCGCCGTCCGGGATTTCGACGGTGAGCAGGGCGTCAGAGGGTTTACCGTTCTCCGAAGGATTTCCTGCTGATCTGCTGCATCCCGCCAGAAGTAGAGCGACCGCCAGGATGAGCCATAGGATACTTTTCAGGGCTTTGTTTGGGAGCATTGATTTTATTTTCATAACGGAGAGATTCTATCATAGAGAGGGAGTGTTGGGTATGAATTGGATAGCTCTGGCAGGGCAATCGCAAAGTCAGGTAAAATAACTGATAAATGGTAATCCTGTTGGTAAACACTAGACTCGAAGAATTTAAAGTGTTATTTCCTAGAGGAAATTCTTTCGAGACTTAATTAGCTCATTTTCAATTTCTTTATCCGCTAATCACACTAATCTCACTAATTTTTTTATTAGCGTTATTCGTGTTATTCGCGGACAAATTGTTTTTCCATTTTTGTCCTGCACGACTTTGCGATTGCTTTATGGGTGTGGGGTGCGATCTAATGTTGTAGCTTGTTCTACTGAATGCATCTTCATATATTCAATAGTAAGGTGCGAAGCATCCTGAGCTTGTCGAAGGATGCGGCTCTTGAATGAGTGTATTTCAATTTGGGGGGAAATTGGCGTGATACAGCGACTAATGGCCTTTGACGAATTAAACGGGTAATCCCGGAGTGTGATTAACCAATCATAAAACACAAACTCTGGCTATATTGTCATTCCGAACAGCGAAGCGGTGAGGAATCCCTGAAAACATGGGTGATCTTGCCTGCCAGGGCCAAGAAAGGCGATGTTCTCAGGGACTCCTCGCTCCGACCTTCGGTCGCCACGCTCGGAGTGACAGTCCAGGTTATTTTAGGAGAGGATCTTTCGATTACCCAAATAAGTCGTCAAACACCATAAGTCGCACCAACAACTACGAAGTCCGCCCTTCGGCGGACTAAAGCATTGTTAAGTCGGCGCAGGCCGACTTCGTAAACGTTTGGGTGACTTTAGTCACTGCGACTTTGGTCGCCAAACCCCCAAACTGAAATGCACCCGATTTGGAGTATAACGCTTGACGTTTAGCGAGGTGCGTTATAATAATTTAATAAACTCTATGGAATGGCGTAAGGCATGTTCTATTAACCCATCTTCAGATATTCATTGGCAATGTGCGAATCTTCTATGGCATGGTGCGAAGCATCCTGAGCCTGTCGAAGGATGCGGCTCTAGGTGCAATCAATTGTTGTAGAAAGGAGCAGAGAAATGACCCAAGAAAAACTGCTTCCCGTTCATCCTGGGGAGGCATTGCTCGAAGAGTTCTTGGAGCCTATGAACTTGAGCCAGAATAAACTGGCCTTGAGCATTGGCGTCCATCCGCGCAGGATAAATGAGATCGTATTGAAGAAAAGAAGGATTACGGCCAATACCGCCCTGCGGCTGGGACGTTTCTTTGGCACGACCCCGAAATTTGGCTGGGTCTGCAGATGGACTACGACCTGGACGTTGAAAGGGACGAATTCGGAGATCGTCTGGAGAATGATGTTAAAACGTTGGCGCGGATATAGTTTGGGCTGCAAGTTATAGTAGTAAAGGGCGGTGTGCCTATCCGTATTGTCTACAAGGGGCGCAGTATAAACAAAGTGAACGCGAATTTTCTAGGAGGATCAGTATTATGAAGTTCAAGGTCTTGGTCGTTATCGTGATGCTGTCATGCACCGCCTGCACAACGCTAGCAGAGACGAACACGCCTACGCTAGCGCCTCAATTTGCTACACCCACTCCGGGTATCCAAATGGACACCCCACCGCCAACCGCGCCGAGAATCCCCACAGACACGTTTACATTCACGGCAACCCCGACCTGGATTCCCGCTAAATTAACGCCTAAAACGTCGTCGCTTTCCAGCGAAGGCCCCTGGGTTGTATATCAGAATAGAAGCGATGGACTGATCGTTATCAATGCGGACGGCACCGGGAGAACCAAATTTGCGGAATTAGAAGGGAGTTACTTAAGACTTGTGGCCGCCTCGCCAACGGATCCTCTGATATCGGTGGTTCAGCTCTCAGGTCAGTTGGTAATTCTACGCCTTCCTGGAGGGGAGATAGAGACTGTCATCCCATTGTTCTCATATTTTAACGATCATCCGGCGCCGGAAGCAGAGAGCGATCCCACCCATTGGGTGTTTGGAGGTGAGCCGGTTTGGTCGCCAGATGGCCGCTACCTGGCATTCATTGGCGTGATTGACGGCCCCACCACTGACGTGTACGTGTACGATACTCAGTTGGGTACGGTCAACCAGTTGACCAGCGGGCCGAACCAGGCTGCATATCTGGCCTGGTCGCCGGATAGCCGTTGGATCGTTCATACCGAAGAGCGCACCGAATTTGGTGCGGGTTTTAAATTGGAGGCGGTATGGGCCGCTGCAGTGGATGGCAGCCAGGTCAAATGGCTTCATTCGGCGGATACCCTTTATAATATCCTAGGCTGGATCGGGCCAGCGACGTATATGGCCTATGAACGCCATATGGGTGGCACGAAGAATCTGAAGATGGTAGATGTGGCCCAGGGTACCGCCTTCAATTTCTTTACGTTTGAGGGGGGTGTAGCTTTAGATTTCACCCTGGATCCGGGAAGCGGGATGGTGGCGTTTTACCCAAATAAATATGACGAAAATATTCCCGAATTTCCCGAGTCTGGCGTGTATTTCGTTTCACCCTCCATAAACACACCGAAATTGATCGTGCCGGGGTCGATGCTGGATGAAAGTCTTTGTGATCCTGGGGTGTGTTGGGATGCGGACAGTGGAATATTTCTCACCGGATTTCATTGCGGAAATTATCTAGATGTGAAGCGCATTGCCTTCAACGCACAAGAAACCATCTCATGCGTGACGCCTGTGGTCCGTGAGACTTCACCGGATGGTCAATGGATTTTATGGACCGAAAAGGGTAGTTTGGTCGTTGCCGACTCGGATGGCTCCCCCGTGGCTCATTTAGACCAAAGCGCTACAGGGTATGTCTCCTGGGAGCTGACATCTAAGAATGTCTATTGGCGAGCTGATGGAGAAGGTTTTTTCCTGGCTTATCAAAGGGAGTTGCGTTACATATCTCTACCTGATTTGAATGTATTTTTTGTGGATGAATTTTCTTATAACTATTCTGATCTAGTTGACGATGATCTGATCTGGGTTGGGAATTGGTAAATTTCCTATTCAGGCCTCACTCTATTTACCCCATACAACTTTCGGTGCACAATGCTCAACGCCTTCACCTGCTCAACCGCGTGATACGAAGACCGCACCAGCGGCCCGCTCTCCACCCATTGAAAACCGATCCCCAGGCCGAATTCCTTCAGCGAATCAAACTCCTCTGGGGTGTAATAACGCTCGATAGGGAGGTGCTGGCGGCTGGGCTGCAGGTACTGGCCCAGCGTGAGGATGTCCACGCCCCAACTGCGCAAGTCATCCATGGTTTCCTTGACCTCTGCCATCGTCTCGCCCAGGCCGACCATGATCCCCGACTTGGTCAAAACTTCGGGGTCCAGCTTCTTGGCGTTGCTGAGAGTAGATTGCGCCCACTCGTACCGGTCCTGAGGCTGCACTTTCTTGAAGAGGCGGGGCACGGTCTCCACATTGTGGTTGAGAATCTCAGGGCGAGCGTCCATCACCATGCGCAAAGCCTCCACGCTGCCCTTGAAATCCGGGATGAGGACCTCGATGGAACAGCCGGGATGGATCTGGCGGGTGCGCCGGATCACCATCGCGAAGATAGCGGCTCCGCCGTCCCCCCGGTCATCCCGGTTGACGCTGGTAATAACCGCGTGTTTTAGATCCATGTTCTTGATGGCCGCCGCGATCCGCAGCGGTTCGGCCCAGTCCAGGCTGTTGGGCTGGCCGCGCTTGATGTCGCAGAAACCGCAGGAGCGGGTGCAAACGTCGCCCAGCATCAAGAAAGTGGCCGTGCCGCTGTCCCAGCACTCCCCGATATTGGGGCACATCGCCTCCTCACAGACAGTATTTAACGACTTGCTGCGCATCAGGGTCTTGATGTGTTCGTAGGCCTCGCCCATCGGAGCGCGCACCCGGATCCAGTCCGGGCGGCGGAGCGGGGCAGGGCTTTGGTCTTGAGTTTTTAGGCGGTCTCGGGTTGGTGTACGAGCCATGTGAATTCCTTTGTAAGGCTAATTCTACTCCACTTGTCCGATTTCGACAATTCCGGTGAATGTAAGAGTTTGGTTAATCCTTTGACGTGAATAAGACTTGGTTTCTTATGCTATAATCTCTCGGCTGGCTATTTCCTGAACCCCATCTTTGAAAATAACTTCCTGAGAATAGTGTAAGACTCCAATGCTTTTCAATTCCGTTCCCTTTCTGTTATTTTTTGCCATCGTATTTTGTCTATATTTTCTTATCCCCGCGAGGCGGCGGTGGCTGCTATTGCTTATCGCCAGTTATTTGTATTACGCAAGTTGGAAGCCGGAATATGTCCTCTTGATCGCGGCTGTGACTGGAGTCACCTATTTTACGGGTCTTCAAATGGGGAAAATTGGAGAGAAATCCAAACGCCGCAAATACTTGGCCTTGAGCCTCATCATAAATTTAGGATTTCTATTCATCTTCAAATATTTCAATTTCTTCACCCATTCCCTATGGTCAGGCCTCAGAACTCTCAACCTAGATTTTAATCCCCCATCCTTGGACCTGGTGATCCCTGTCGGCATTTCTTTCTTTACCCTCCAGGTTGTCAGCTACTCTTTGGATGTCTACCGAGGGACCAGAGACCCCGAATCCCATTTGGGGTTCTTCGCGCTATTCGTTTCATTCTTCCCCCAGATATTGGCCGGGCCTATTGCGAGAGCCAAACATCTTCTCCCTCAGTTACGAAAAGAACAAGCATTTGATTCCCAACGGATAACCGAAGGTCTCCAGTTGATGTTATGGGGATTGATCCAAAAGACAGTGATCGCAGATCGGTTGGCGATATTGGTGGACCAAATTTACGATGATCCTACAAATTTTCAGGGACTTCCCTTGATTATCGCCACTTACTTTTTTGCGTTCCAGATATTCTGTGATTTCGCCGGATACTCGAATATCGCCATTGGCGCGGCCAAAGTCTTGGGTTTCGATCTGGCTGTAAATTTCAGGCGCCCATACTTCTCCAAAGATGTCGCCGAGTTTTGGAGCCGCTGGCACATCAGCCTTTCCAACTGGCTGCGGGATTACGTCTTCTTCCCGGTCACTCGCATTACTCGCCGTTGGCAATCAAACTGGGGCGCGTTTGCTAACCTGGTCATTCCTCCTCTAGTCACCATGTTGATCAGCGGTTTGTGGCATGGCGCTAATTGGAATTTTGTCATCTGGGGGGCGATACACGGCCTATTTATAATTCTTTCCGTTCAAACCAACGCCGTTCGCAAGAAGTTATCCGCAGGCAGATTTGGCTTCCTTTTCAATATGATTCAGATCACCATCACCTTTAACTTGGTTGCTTTCGCCTGGATCTTCTTCCGAGCCAGTAGTCTCTCTGAGGCAATTTACATCCTCAGAAACTTGCTGGTAATCAATGAGATAACTGTGGGAATCGAGGTGGAGTATTTCATCGTTGGCTTGGTTTTAATATCGGGATTAATAAGCGTCAACCTCCTTCAGGTAAAAGAAAGTGTTTCTGCTCGATTGGCCCGATTTCCCACTCCGCTTCGTTGGGCCATTTATTACGGCGCAATTTTCATGATCCTGTATCTTGGTGTGTTTGAGGGGCAGGAGTTTCTTTATGCAAAATTCTAAATCCATCATCCCTCCAATTCATGCCAAAATTGTCCCGCTGAGCTTCGTCTGCATATACCCAAGGAAATGCTCAATCGGATTCTAGTTCCAGGAAACCAAACAGTCTCAGATCACAGGAAATTCGATGTCGCCTCGCTCCTTTATCAAAAAAACATTCATCTTCATTGCCATATTCTTTGTTCTTAACGCCTTTTTGAATAGGTTGTATTTTGAGTTGCTGCTTTCGAAAACCACCTTTTCTATCAGGGATGCTCAATTCCAAGAGGTCAAATCGGATGTAACCATTCTGGTAATGGGAGATTCCCATACTCTAGCGGGCGTGATTCCCCACCGCTTGGAGGGTGCATTTAACTTTTCCTCTGGAGGGTAAAACTATATTCAAACCTATTATAAATTGCTGTATTACTTGTAAAAGGAATCTTTAT
>CBDUUP010000052.1:0-16426 GCA_965370435.1 uncultured Anaerolineales bacterium
TTTCCCTGTGCGGTGAAAAGAAAACCCAGGAACGGATGTGGCATTTGCTGCAAACCGGCAAACCACTGAGGAATTAAGGAGTAATAAGATGGCGACTAAACTAGATGCTTCACGCGATCCCGTCATCGTCACCGCGGTGCGTACCGCGGTCGGACGGGCCAGGAAAGGCAGCCTGGTCACCTACCGTCCCGACGAAATGATGGCGGATGTGCTTAAAGCGGTGGTGGACCGTACCGAAGGATTCGACCCCGCACAGATTGATGATGTCTTGATCGGCTGCGCGATGCCCGAAGGAGAGCAGGGGATGAACATGGGCCGCCTGGTATCCCTGCGCGCTGGCTATCCCGATACCGTCCCCGCCGAAACGATCAACCGTTTTTGCTCCTCCGGCCTCCAGAGCATCGCCCACGCGGCCATGTCCATCATGGCCGGGCAGACTGAGGTCAACGTTGCCGGGGGCGTTGAATCCATGAGCATGGTCCCGATGACCGGAAACAAGTTCACCCCCAACCCCCACCTGGCCTCCGAATGGCCGGGCGCATACCTGGCGATGGGCCTGACCGCGGAGAACGTTTCCGATAAATACGGCGTCAACCGCCAAGACCAGGACGAATTCGCCTACAACAGCCACATGAAAGCTGCCCAGGCTATTGACGCAGGCACGTTTGCCGACGAGATCCTGCCGCTGAATGTGGAGATCGTTGAGCCGGGTTCCAATGGCTCTCCCCAGGTGAAGAACTTCAACTTCGATACCGATGAACTGGTGCGCCGGGAGACCACCCAGGAAGCCCTCGCCAACCTGAGACCGGTGTTCAAAGACGGCGGCTCAGTGACGGCGGGAAATTCCTCCCCCTTGAGCGATGGGGCGGCCGCGGTGCTGATGATGTCCCGCGCCAAAGCCGAAGCCTTGGGATTGACCCCTCTGGTGCGGTTCATCTCATTTGGCTTGGGAGGCGTCCCGCCGGAGATCATGGGCATTGGCCCGATTGTCGCCATCCCCAAGGCCCTCAAGCTGGCCGGGATGTCCCTGGAGGACATAGACCTATTCGAACTCAACGAGGCCTTCGCCGCTCAATCCCTGGCTGTGATCCGTGAGCTAGGAATGGACCCTGAGAAGGTGAACGTCAACGGCGGCGCTATCGCCCTGGGTCACCCCCTGGGCGGCACCGGCGCGAAACTGACCACCCAGATCGTCCACGAGATGCACCGCCGAGATGTCCAGTTCGGCATGGTGACCATGTGCATTGGCGGCGGCATGGGCGCGGCCGGTATCTTTGAGAAATTGAATTAAACTGATAAAATTCTATACACTACGAAGAAAAGGATAAAGAAAATGACCATCACAGAATTAATGGAACTTATGCCCGGCGCATTCCTCCCTGAAAAGGCAGCCGGTGTTGACGCCGTCATCCAGTTCAATTTCAGCGGCGACCAGGAAGGGGACTGGTTCGTCACCATCAAAGACGGCGCTTGCGCAGTCGAATCGGGCGTCGCCGAAGACCCCAAAATGACTATGGCAGTCGACGGACAGGACTATCTGGATATCGTTGGCGGCAAACTGGATGCTATGGGCGCTTTCATGCAGGGCAAGGTCAAAGTCTCCGGCGACCTGAACCTGGCCATGAAACTCACCAGCATGTTCAAGACCCCCTAAGAGCCGCTCAAAAATTAGCTCATAAGGACACACAACCTGTCTTTCCGAGGAGGGCAGTTTCACCGCCAAGCCTGTCCTGAGCTTGTCGAAGGAAGGAATCCCTGTGAAGGTGGGGACAATAATACTAGAATTGGCGCAAACAAAAACCCTAAGGGTCTCAAACGACCGAAGGTCGTCAGACCCTTAGGGTTTAAAAAACCTCCCGCAGGTTTCAAACCTGCGGGAGGTTAGCTTTTTAATGATCGCCTTTAGAATAATCCCCAATCAGCCCCCACACCCTCTTCCATATAAGCCGTATCCCAAACTTCCATCCCCATCTCAATCGTCGTGTCAAGGCCCAGGTGGTCGGCGGCCGTTTTGCGGGTCGTCTCCATCATAGCGGGGCCATACGGACAGAAAGGAGTCGTCAGGATCATGGTGACTTTGGCCGTCTCGTCCTCCACAATGACATCACGCACCATGCCTAGTTCAATAATATTGAGGCCGATCTCCGGGTCAATGACCTCTCGGAGTTTAGTCTTGAGGCTTTCGGCGAGTTCGGGTTGGGCGCTTTCAATCTGCCATTTAGGCTGTCTTAGGGGATTGCTCATGATCTTTAATCCTCTGGTTAAATTCCGCTGGGTACGACGTATGTGCAGTGAGTGTCCCCATCCAGAATGCAGCGGATCTTGGTCGCCGGTACGTCGAGAATTTTGGAGATAAGGGTCTCGTCAACTACGCAGACCTCCGGGTGGTCTTGGCCGACCTTGTAATAGGGGCAGCCCACCTCACGGATGTGATATTCATCCCCCTCAAGCTTCCACTCCACCGTGAAGCCTTCCTCCGTAAGCAGAGTTTGGATCAGGTCCAATCGGTCTTCGATTTCCAATTCTGCGATGTCAGCCTCGGATGCCATTTCAGCGGCGATGTCGTCTGCCATTTGGGTGAACAGCTTATCAACTGTCGCCTCCGGGAGAGTTTCTTTCATCTGCCCCAATAAGCGGGTGATCAAACGCAGGTAGCGAGAGGGGAACCGTTCCATCCCCGCCTCGGTCAGGAAATACATCCGGCGCGGCCGTCCTACGCCGTGACGTTCGTCTTCGTAAGCCACCAGGCTCTCCGCTTCCAGTTTGGCGATGTGATGGCGTACCGATATGGGGTTGATGCCCACCGCGTCGGCCAGCTCTTTTATCGAGCAGCGCGACCGGCGGAGCAGGGTGCGTAGTACGCGTTCTCTGGTGCTGGTCATAGTGGAGTGAGTATATCAAGTTATCGCAATTTTGTCAATATGTATGAATATTATAATAATTATTGACAATATTGTGTAAAAATGCTATAATAGGTCATTGAATTGAAAATTCACAAAGTATGGAGAATTTTTTAGATGTCTGAATTGATAGTCAAAAACCTGCATGTCAGCGTTGAAGATGGAGAAATCCTCAAAGGCGTTGACTTAACTGTAAAACAGGGTGAAGTTCACGCCCTGATGGGACCCAACGGCAGCGGAAAATCCACCCTGGCATACGCCCTGATGGGCCGTCCGGGATACGATATCACTGGCGGGGAGATCATCTTCAAGGGAGAAGACATTCTGGAAATGGCTCCCGATGAGCGCTCCCGGTTAGGGCTTTTCCTCGCTTTTCAATATCCCGTCGCCATCCCCGGAGTTTCCCTGGCGAATTTCCTGCGCACCGCGCTGAATGCCCGCCTCAAAGCTAACGACCCAGAGAGCAAAGGGATGCCTATCCCTGAATTCCGCAAGCTATTGACAGAGAAGATGGAACTATTAGAAATGGATCGCTCTTTTGCGGGCCGCTATCTGAATGATGGCTTCTCCGGAGGCGAGAAGAAGCGCGCCGAGATCCTGCAATTGGCGACCCTGGAGCCAGAAATCGCCATCCTCGATGAGACCGACTCAGGATTGGATATTGACGCCCTCCGCACAGTAGCCGAAGGCGTTGACGCCCTGCGCGGCGATGACCTTGGCATCCTCATCATCACCCACTACCAGCGAATCTTGAATTACATTAAACCGGACTACGTCCATATCATGTACGACGGCCGGATCGTCGAGTCTGGCGGCCCAGAAATGGCTCTCCAGCTTGAGGAGCAGGGGTACGACTGGGTGCGCGAAAAACACGACCCGGTCACCGCATAACTTTATCGGTAGCCCATTTGATTTACTTGGAGAACTTTAATGACAAGTGACCAACATATCCTAGAAGGTATAGGTGAATATAAGTGGGGGTTCAAAGACCCTGAAAACCATGTATTCCAGACCCGCAAGGGCCTGGACCGTGAGATCGTTGAGCAAATCTCGGCCAAGAAAGAAGAGCCGGAATGGATGCTCGAATTCCGCCTGAAAGCGCTGGAACACTTCCAACAGCGCCCCATGCCCACCTGGGGCGGCGACATCAGTCTGAACCTGGACGAAATATATTTCTACACCAAACCCACCGAAGAAGAGAGTCGATCATGGGACGACGTGCCCGACGACATCAAGCGCACTTTCGACCGCCTGGGCGTCCCCGAAGCGGAGCAAAAATTCCTTGCCGGAGTCGGCGCACAGTATGAGTCCGAGATGGTCTATCACAACGTCCTGGATCATCTAAAAGAGCAGGGCGTGATCTTCGTCAGTATTGAGGATGGTCTGAAGCACCACCCCGATTTATTCCGGGAATATTTCAGTACCATCATCCCCATTGAAGACAACAAGTTCTCCGCCCTCAACAGCGCGGTCTGGTCGGGCGGCTCTTTTGTCTACATACCGCCCGGTGTCAAAGTGGATCTCCCTTTGCAGGCTTATTTCCGCATCAACACCGCCGACGCCGGACAATTCGAGCGCACCATCATCATTGTGGATGAAGGCGCTCAGGTGCATTACGTAGAAGGCTGCACCGCCCCGACCTACACCACCGATTCCTTCCACTCCGGTGTGATCGAGATCGTGGTCAAGAAGGGCGCTCGCTGCCGCTATACCACTATCCAGAACTGGTCCAACAACATGTACAACCTGGTGACCCAACGGGCCATGGTGCATGAGAATGCCACTATGGAATGGGTGGACGCCAACCTGGGTTCCAAATTGACCATGAAATACCCCTCCTGCTACCTGGTCGGCGAAGGAGCGCATGGAGAGATTCTCTCTATGGCATTCGCAGGTAAAGGCCAGCACCAGGACACTGGCGGCAAGGTCATCCACGTCGCCCCCAACACCAGCTCCAAGATCACCTCCAAGTCCATCAGCAAAGATACCGGACGGGCCTCCTACCGCGGCTTGCTTAAGGTTTACCCCGAGGCGGAGAATTCCCGCTCCAACGTGGTTTGTGACGCCCTCCTGCTGGACGCTGACTCCCGCTCGGATACCTACCCCTACATTGAGATTGACGCCCAAGACGTGAGCGTCGGCCATGAGGCCTCGGTCTCCAAAGTTGGCGAGGATCAACTGTTTTACTTGATGAGCCGCGGCTTGAGCGAAGAACAGGCCTCCGGTATGGTGGTCTCAGGCTTCATTGAGCCGCTGGTCAAAGAGTTACCCATGGAATACGCAATTGAAATGAACCGCCTCATCCAGCTACAAATGGAAGGCTCCATTGGATAGGCGTTGAGGATACAATGGCAAAACGAGTGATTAAAACATCCCGGCGTCGCGCCGCAACCTCCCCGGCGAAAGACTTTAGCTTCACCCGTGAAGCGATCCCCGTCTCCGCCAACGGCGCCAGCTTCCTGAACGCCTACCGCCAGCAAGCCTGGGAGCAATATGAAAGCCTCCCCTTGCCGCACACCAAAATGGAAGCCTGGCGGCGCACCGACATCCGCCGTCTGACGGTTGATAGTTTTAAACTTCCTACCCCAGATGCTTACGCCGACCTTCCTCCCGTCCCGGAGGCCTTGCGCCAGCCCCTTGTAGGTGATTCTGTTGGCGGGCAGGTGATCCTTGCGCCGGGAGGAGTCCTTCAAGCCGACCTCAACCCGGAACTGTCTCAGCGTGGCGTGATCTTCACCGACTTCGCCACCGCCGCCAAAAAACACCCCGATACCCTGGAGAAGATATTAGGCCAATTGGTGCGGACCGAAGAAGGCAAATTCGCCGCCCTGACCGGTGCGCTGGCCCAATCCGGCGTAGTCGTGTATGTCCCCAAAGGCGTCCGCGTCGAGGAGCCGCTGCACAGCCTGTGCTGGGGGCCGGGCGTGGGTCTGGCACATTTCTCGCACCTGTTGGTCTGGCTGGAAGAAGGCGCAGAACTCACCTACCTCCACGAGTCCGCCTCCCCGAATGAGACCGGAGGGCAAACCATGCACGCCGGTATCGTCGAGATTCATGTCGGCCAGGGCGCAAATTTGCGCTTCGTCGAACTGCAATCCTGGGGAGACCAGGTCTGGAACTTCACCCACGAACGAGCCAGAGTGGAGCGGGATGGCAACCTGGATTGGATCATCGGATCGCTGGGAAGCCGCCTCACCAAGACCTTCTCAGACCTGGATTTGGTCGGCGAAGGCGCATCCGGACGCATGTCCGGCTTCTACTTCACCGACAAGTCTCAGCACATGGATCACGACACCCAACAAAATCATCTGGCCCCGCACACCACCAGCGACCTGCTCTTCAAAGGCGCGCTGGAAGAAAACAGCCGCTCGGTCTGGCAGGGCATGATCTACGTCGCCCCCGGCGCGCAGAAGACCGATGGCTACCAGGCCAATCGCAACCTGGTGCTCAACCCCAAAGCCAGAGCCGACTCCATCCCCGGATTGGAGATCCTGGCCGACGATGTGCGCTGCACCCATGGCTCCACCGTCGGCAAACTGGAAGAGGAGCAAATTTTCTACCTCCTCAGTCGAGGTATTCACCGTAAAGATGCCGAACGTTTAATCGTGGAAGGTTTCTTTGACCCGATCATGCAGCGTATTCCCTACGAAGGTGTTCGGTCTCGTTTTCAACAAGCAATAATAGATAAGATGAACTAAAATTCTTTCAAGGTTTACAACCGGTGCCTGAAAGGAGGCAAAATTGACCGATATAAGTTTCACCTCAGCCCCTGGTAAAGAAGAATTATTCCAGGTGGGGGACAAAGTAGAAGTGTTTTGCGACCACAACAGGGGCGACGACCGGGTGCGTGATTGGCTCCTGGGCGTTGTGGTGCAAGCTGACCCCAAGATGGTGGCGATCCAATTCGCTGAGAATGTCTATCTCACCGATGGCTGGATGGTGCCCGACCACGTTTTGTGGTGCCCGCAGAACTCTAACAACATCCGCTTCCCCAGGAAGCGCAGGCGTCGCGCCAAGCCAGACCCGGAATAATCGCTGATGAAAGCTGATAATATACAAACCGCCAAGCTAGACGTTGATCGGATCCGGGCCGACTTTCCCATTCTAAAAAGGGAAGTGCGCCCCGGTGTGCCGGTTGTTTATCTGGACTCAACTGCCACCAGCCAGAAGCCCAACCGGGTCATTGATGCCATGAATGACTATTACCATCTGAACAACGCCAACATCCATCGCGGCATTCACACCCTGGCCGAAGAAGCCACCGCCGCCTACGAATCAGCCCGGGAGCGGATCACCGCCTTCATTGGCGCCGCCTCCCCCCGCGAAGTGATCTACACCCGCAACGCCACCGAATCCATCAACCTGGTTGCCCAATCCTGGGGGCGCGCCAATCTGAATTCTGGCGACCTCGTCATCCTGACCGAAATGGAGCACCATTCCAATCTGGTTCCCTGGCAAATGCTGGCCGCGGAGCGCAACCTGCGACTGGAATTCATCCCCGTCGGCGAGGATGGCCTGTTTGATTTAGACGTTTACCGTGAATTGCTCAAACTGGAACCCAAAATGGTGGCGTTCACTCAGATGTCCAACGTGCTGGGAACCATCACCCCCGCCGCGGAGATCATCCGTCTGGCTCACGAAGCCGGAGCCTTGACCCTGGTGGACGGCGCCCAATCAGTGCCCCATTTCCCCGTGGACGTCCAAGAGATGGACGCCGATTTCCTGGTATTCTCCGCCCACAAGATGTGCGGCCCCAGCGGGATAGGCGCGCTTTATGGCCGAGAAGTCTTGTTGGACGCCATGCCTCCATACCAGGGCGGCGGCGATATGATAAAACGCGTCCAGCTCCGCGAGTTCCAGCCCAACGACCTGCCTCACAAATTCGAGGCTGGCACGCCCGCCATCGCTGAAGCGGTCGGTTTTGGCGCCGCGGTTGACTACCTCTCCGAAGTCGGCATGGACGCCATCGCCGCCCACGAGCATGAGGTCGTCGAATACGCCATCGAGCGTCTTGAAGAAATTCCCGGCGTCTGGGTGTTTGGGCCGGAAGTATCCCACAAAGGCGGCGTCGCCGCCTTCACTATGGAGGGCATTCACCCCCACGACGTTTCCCAAATATTAGATCAGGATGGCGTGGCCGTCCGCGCCGGTCATCACTGCGCCATGCCCCTCCACGAGAAATTCAGCCTCCCCGCCACCACCCGGGCCAGCTTCTACCTCTATAACACCAAAGACGAAGTGGACCGCATGGTGGAGGGAATCTACAAAGTCAAAACAGTTTTCCGACAGTAATTGAACAGCAGGATATTAGATGGACGACCTCTACCGCGAACAGATCATTGACCGTTTCCAGAACCCGTTATTCAAAGGGGAACTGGATCCCCACGACATCTCATTTGAAGATGACAACCCTCTTTGCGGCGACCACCTCCGCATTGACCTGCGTGTGGACGAAGATGATAAAGTGGTTGAGGCGGCCTTCAGTGGAAGCGGCTGCGCCATATCTCTGGCCTCCGCCGATATGCTGGTTGAATCCGTCATCGGCAAAACCCTGGACGAGGTCAAAGCCCTCTCTAAAGAAGACCTGCTGGAATTATTGGGCATAGAATTAGGCCCGGTTCGCCTGAAATGCGCCTTGCTTTCCCTCAAAGTCTTGAAGGGCGGAGTCTACGGCATCCAGGAAGCCTGGGAAAGCGTGGTTGAGTGAACGCATCTTCCACCTCTCCTATCCAACATCCTCCAAATAATTGTCATTCCGAGGAGGGCAGCTTCATCGCCCGACGAGGAATCCCTGAATACATGGGGAAATATTGCCTTCCTAGGTAATTAGATACACCACTTTCAGGGTCAGGAGTCATAATGCTCAACTACACCAACCTCGATCCCTCCCAGGTAGAATTCGTCCCCGTAGGAGCATCCAGCGATCTACCCAACGGCGAACGCCTATTTGTGGATATTGACGAATTCTCTATCGTAGTTTTCAACATCGCCGGTGAGTTGTTCGCCATTGGGGATGTTTGCTCCCACGATGATGGCCCCCTGGGAGATGGAGAAGTTGAGGGACATGAAATCCTGTGTCCCCGGCACGGCGCGCGTTTTGATGTGAAAAATGGCAAGGCCAATACCTTACCCGCCATCGTAGACATCCCCGCCTACCCGGTGCGTATTCGAGAAGGGCAAATAGAGGTAGGTCTTCCTGTTGAAGCATAGCTGAATCACGAAGGAAAATATAAACCTCCCACAAGTTAGAAATTCAATATTTCTAACTTGTGGGAGGTTTTGGTAAAAAGTGGAAGATTTATTAGTGTTGAGTTTTTTTCAAAAGGCCCACAGCTTCGTAGAACCAACGCGGCGCGCGGGTGAGCAGCCGTCCTTTCCCGTCTGTTACCGGCTTGCGAACCTCGTCGCCCAGTTCTCCGGCGTCACAGACCACCATCAAATGTTCATGATGTTCGTCTTGTGTTTTACTGACCTCAAAACACGTTGGGCAAATGTACTTCATGCTTTCACTTACCATCTCGTATTCTCCAGAACGCATAACCGATATAATATTCAGACACATTATATCATAATATATTCATTTTAATCGAAATTGGAAATAGGAATATTCCCCAAACTCCCAAAATCTGATATTATTAAAGTTTGCTTTGCTCATAACCTTACATGTTCCAACGTTTACACGTTCCAACGTTATCTACCAACCTTCAACCTTCTAACATTCAACCTGCAACCGATTACCACAGCCGTGAACCTCCAAAAAATAACCGCTCTCCCTTCCTTCCAATCCCTCGCCGAGGAATTGCGGGCTGGCGACTCTCCGGCCCCGATGTCGCTCTCCCGCGCCGCGCGCCTGCCTATTCTGGCCGCCTTGCATGCTGAACTGCAAGCTCCCTTCCTGCTGCTCACCCACCGCACCGACCGAGCGCTCTCCCTGGCGGACGAACTGGAACGCTGGTCGCCAGAGGCCTCCCGCTTGCTCTTCCCTGAGCCGAATCCCCTCTTCTATGAGGACGCTCCCTGGGGCGAGAACACTCGCCGGGACCGCTTGACCGTCCTGACCACCTTCGCCGCCCACCATATTCCTGGCGCACACGTCCAGGATTCGTCTCCCCTGGTCATCGCCCCCATCCGCGCCATCATGGCCCGGACCCTTCCTCGCCGGGATTTCCTCAAAGAGAGCGCAACCCTGAAAGTCGGCCAGGTGGTCCAGCCTGATACGCTGGCTCGAAAATGGGTGGGGCAAGGCTATGACCCGGTAACTACCGTGGTCGCGCCCGGCCAGTTTGCCCGCCGCGGCGGCATCCTGGATGTATGGCCCTCCGCGGGAAAGTTGCCAACCCGTATTGAGTTTTTCGGCGACGAGATTGAAACCCTGCGCTATTTCGAAGCCTCCACCCAGCGCACGGTTGGAAATCACGAACGGCTGCTCATCACCCCGGCGCGAGAATACACCACCCACCGGGCGGATGAAATAGGCGTCCCGGTAAAAGATCTCTTTGAGTTTCACATTCCTTTGCTGCACCTCTATCCGGCCAGCCTTCTCGATTACCTTCCGGCTGGCGCATTGGTATTTATCGACGATTGGGAAGCCATCCAGGAAACAGTCGCCGAACTGGAAGAACAAGCCACCGGATTGCGCCAGGAACACGTCGAAACCGGCGCGCTTCCAGACGACTTCCCCATCCCTTACCTCACTCTATCCGAAATTCAAGATTCCCTTTCTCAAAATCAGGTCATTGAACTCGGACCAGTGACCGCGCCCGAAAACTCACCCCTGGCTCAAGCCTTCACCCCCGGCCCCCGATTTGGCGGTCAACTGAAGCCCTTCATGGATCACATCGTCCATCGCCACAGCCGGGGAGAAGACATCCTTATCGTTTCCCGGCAGGCGGGACGGCTTCAGGAATTATGGAACGAGAGGCCGGTAGTTGAATCGGTTGGCGCACAACCGGACTTCGTCCCTGGCAGCCTGGCCGAAGGATGGATATTGACCCCGCCGGAAGGCCAGCGCCTTCACCTGCTCACCGATGGGGAGATTTTCGGCTGGCGGCGGCCCGAACCTCGCCAGCGCCACCGCATCGTTCCCGAATCCCCCGAGATGGTGTTCGCCGACTTCCGCGTGGACGGTTGGATCGTTCATGTGGATCATGGCGTAGGACGCTATCAAGGGTTGGTGAGCCGAGCTATCGAGGGTGTCGAGCAGGAATACCTCTGCGTCGAATATGCTGAGGGAGACCAATTGTACGTCCCCGTCCACCAGGCCGACCGTCTGACTAACTACCTCGGCCCCGACGGTCGTTCTCCTTCCTTGTCTCGTCTGGGTGGCGCGGGATGGGCCTTGGTTAAATCGCGGGTGAAGGAAGCGGTCCGTCAGGTCGCCGAAGATTTACTGGAGCTGTACGCCCGGCGGCAGGTGGCTGTCGGGTTTGCCTTCAATCCCGATTCTCAATGGCAAGGCGAACTAGAAGCCAGTTTCCCTTATATCGAAACCGAAGACCAGTTGCAGGTGATCCGAGAAGTGAAACGCGACATGGAGAGCGACCGCCCCATGGATCGTTTGATCTGCGGGGACGTTGGCTATGGCAAGACCGAGGTTGCATTGCGAGCTGCTTTCAAAGCGGTGATGTCCGGGAAGCAGGTCGCCATCTTGGTGCCCACCACGCTTCTTGCGCAGCAGCATTATCAAACCTTCCTCCAGCGGCTGGCCGCTTTTCCTGCGGAGGTCGAAATGCTCTCCCGCTTCCGCACCCCCAAGCAGCAAAGCGACATCCTCTTCCGCCTGGCCACCGGCGCGCTGGACATCGTCATCGGCACTCACCGGCTGATCCAGCCCGACATTCAATTCAAGGACCTGGGCCTGGTCATCATTGACGAGGAACAGCGCTTCGGCGTCACTCACAAAGAGACCCTCAAACGCATGCGCACCGAGGTGGACGTGCTTACCATGACAGCCACGCCCATTCCCCGAACCCTCTACATGGCCATGACCGGCGTCCGGGACATCTCCACCATCAATACCCCGCCCGAAGAGCGTTTGCCCGTTATCACCCATGTGGGTGTCTATTCCCCTACTTTGATTCGTCAGTCCATCCTGCGAGAATTAGAACGCGGCGGGCAGGTGTTCTTGGTCCACAACCGGGTCCAGACCATCGGTTCAATGCACAACCAGATCCGTCGCCTGGTTCCCGAAGCCCGGCTCGGTATCGCTCACGGACAAATGAAGGAGAAAGAACTCTCCCAGCGGATGAACGATTTCAGGTCGGGCGAGATTGACGTGCTGATAACCACCTCCATTATTGAATCAGGCCTCGACATCCCCAGCGCTAATACCCTGATCGTTGACCGCGCCGACACCTTCGGGCTGGCCCAGCTTTACCAACTGCGGGGTAGGGTGGGGCGCGGCGCCCAACGCGCCTATGCCTATTTCTTCCGCCACAATCGAATTACACCCACCGAGGAAGGACGCCAACGCCTGGAGACCATCGCCGAACACACCCATCTAGGGGCAGGGTACTCAATCGCCATGCGCGACCTGGAGATACGCGGCGCCGGAGACATCCTGGGCGTTCGCCAGCATGGAAACATCGCCGCGGTCGGATTTCACCTTTACACCCGGCTGCTCTCTCAATCCGTCGAGCTATTGCGCGAAGATAAAAATATCCCCCTGCCTCGGCTCCCTGCCGCTTTTGACCAGCGCCATTCACAGGTGAACGTGGACTTGCCCTTGCCGACCAGCATCCCGCCTGAATACGTCCCCGACCAGAGCCAGCGCCTGCACCTATACCGCCGCCTGGCGAATATGAACGACATCGCAGAGGTAGAAACCCTGGCCGAAGAGTTTGCCGACCGTTTCGGGCCTGCACCCGAATCAGTCCTCAACCTGATCTACCAGATAAAGATCAAGTTGATCGCTGACGCCGCTGGACTGATCTCGGTCACCGCCGAGGGCGGGCAAATCGCGCTGCGGTTCCCCCAACTAACCGAAAGCGCCCCCTCGCGGCAGTTTGCAAACCTGGGTTCTGATTCGCGTACCAGCAAGAACACCATCTGGTTGAACATTCGCCAAAATCCTCAATGGCCGCAGCGACTGGTTGAATTACTGGAGAACCTCAAAGATCAAGTTCAATAAGGTTGTTTTAGGAAATCACCATAGTTATAACTAGGAGTTGAGGCTTTAGCCGGGTCTCCAACACCATCTCTTCCGGCTGAAGCCTCGACTCCTTCGCAATCCTGCCAGAGTGCAGGCAACAGGTATTGCCCCACATGTTTTATTCTACATATTATAGGGACACCAATCGCCCAAATTCTTTTGACATAAATGGGTAACCGCGGTATAATCCAGGTTTGTGTGACCACAAAAACGAATTTATCTTGGAGCATGGAATATGAATGCAACCATAGTTGATACCCCCGAAAATGTTGAGATCAAACGAAAAATGCAGTTAAGCGGCAAGATCGTGAAAATTGCTTTGGCCGGAGCAATTGTTGACATCAGCCAGGAAAAACCAGCCATTCTTCACATCTCTCAGCTTGAAAAAAAACACGGCCAGCGAGTGGAGGATGTCCTTGAGGTTGGTCAAGAAGTGGATGTGTGGGTGCGCCGGATTGACCCCAAATCCAAGAATGTCGAATTGACCATGATCAAGCCCCTTGCGTTGGAATGGCGCGAGATTAAAAAAGGGAATACCATCAAAGGCAAAGTGGTCCGTATTGAAAAATTTGGCGTCTTTGTAGATATTGGCGCCGAACGCCCTGGCCTGATCCACATCAGCGAACTTTCCAACGAGTACATCCGCAGCGCCAGCGACGTGGTTTCTGAGGGAGATGAGGTTGAGGTCAAGATTTTGGCCGTCAACCGCCGCAAAAAACAGATCAAACTAAGCATGAAAGCCATGATTTCAGACCCGATCATTGAGGATGACGAGGAGGAGGACGACTCTCCTGTGCCTTCCGCGATGGAATTCGCCCTGCGTCAAGCCATGCAGCAGAATGATGTTCCCGAATCATCCCCCGAAAGTGAAACCGAACCTGGTGAAGAAAGTGAAGCCAGTGAAATGGATGACATCATCTCACGCACGTTAGAACACAAAGAACGCTCTGGCGGCGGAAGCTAACCATCCCCGTTATTACTCGACGTTAACCCAAACGGCTCGCGAAGTTTCGCGAGCCGTATTTATTTGCATTTAGCATAGGTACATTTATTTTCAATCTTTCTCTGCCATCATCACTTCAAGGGCTTGTTTGATATTCTCTTCGGGTTGGGCGCCAACCAGGGTCAATTTCCCATCGAAGATCATCGCCGGAACCCCTCGCAGACCCTGGGCGCGGGCTTTGGAGATTTCGGCCAAAACCTCGCCTTCAAGCGCTTCGCAACACAGCGAGTTTAGAAATTCATCTCCATTGAGGCCAACTTCTTGGGCGATCTTGGACAAAATGGAAGGGTCATCAATCTTTTTCCCTTCCAGCCAATAGGCTGCATAAACTGCCTTGTTATAAACTTCTTGCAGCCCTAGGGTTTTGGCAAACTTGCTCCCGATCAAGGCAGGGCGGCTGTCAACGCCTACAGGGCCAGGGTTAAATTCCAACCCATAACGCTTGAGAGCGGTTTCAATCAATTGAGGGCGGGTAGCTTTGATCCGCGCTCGATGCTCTTGCGACATTGGCCGCGCGTCGGGAGGGCGAAGTTCGAAAGCCCGCATGGTGATCTCTATCGGGTAGGCTGATTTCAGGGTCTCTAAACTAGAGGCCACGAGATAGCACCAGGGTCATATGAAATCTGCCCATAGGTCTATCTGTACCGCTGAAAGTTTTCCTGACATCATAACCTTTTCCCTTCTACTGTGATTGGTTTCAAGTAATCCACTTCGAATCTGATTTACCATTGGCAACCATGAAGAGTTGATTAGCTAACGTATGCTAACCACTATGATACGCTAATCCTACCACGCATGCCTCGTTTTTTACTTTACAGTACTGTAAGCCCAAAAGCGATTGTAGGATGGTCGCCAGTTTGGAATTAACCTTGATTCACGGAGATAATCTTGGAAAAGTCATCTCCCAATAAAGTCTCTAGGTGAGGAGTGACTCCCCAGAATGCCTTCAATGCCAGATATTCCCGCATAAAATTAGGTTCCCCCAGTTTTGCGCTCTTTATCGCCCGGATCATCAAGTTCTTGGCGGTGTGTTCCGACGAAATGAATTCGATCACCCTGGTCCGGTAGCCCATGATCCGCAGAATGAGGGCGCGCAGGGAGTCAGTCAAAATGTCCCCCATGCGCTCGCCCAGAATGCCGTGCTTATACACCGGATCGAAAGCGGGCGGCGTTGGTTTGCCGTCAAGCTGCGCCTGCAGATGATGGTGGCAGCAAGGTGCGCTGAGGATCAACCGGCTTCCCCAGCGGATACCCTGCGCCAACGCTTCGTCGGTGGCGGTGTCGCAGGCGTGCAAAGCCAGCACAATGTCCGGCGGACTTGCAGCCTCAAACCCAATGATGTTGGTGGCCTCAAATTTCACGTTCTCCCATCCCAACGCATCGCAAGTGGCGGAATGTTTCTGGATGAGGTCCTCTTGAACATCCACTCCGGTCAGGTGAGCGGGTCGCCCCAGGATGTTGTTCAGGAAGTGATAGACCGCGAAGGTCAAATGGGCGTTGCCGCAGCCCATGTCAATAATATGCAGCGGCGAGCTTTCGATCTTCGCTAATTCACCGGTATCCTGGAGCAGTTCCAGGAATTTGTTGATCTGCCGGAACTTGGCCCGCATATTGGCTTTGACCTTGCCCTCCGAGGTCATAATGCCAATGGTTTGCAGGAATGGATCCGGTTTATCCACCGGCAGGATGAAGCCCTTGCGCCGGTCGTGGGAGAGATCGGGCATCTCCTCAGAGGATCTCTTCCGGCTGACGAGCGCCTTTCCTTTCTTGGTGAACTGCACCTGGATCGTCCATTGAGTGGTTGTCACCTGGATGCTCTTGAAGTCCAGCGCCAGTAGCTCATCCAATGCCTCACTCGCTTTCTCCCCCTGGAAATTTTTGCTGATGTCCTTGCGGTCGTCGAAGTACGAGAATTGTAGCTGCCGTTTTCCTTTCACCGCCACAGGCCTGACTTGCACCCGCCTCCACGGCAAAGATTCACCCCTCCTGCTGCCGCTGAAACTAGCTTTGACAAACCCATCTCGGTCTAGGATATGCTCTCGGACAATTTCCTTATCGTCATGAACCATAATACAGCCTCGTTTCCATCTCTAAATTATAGTCGATAAGGCATATCCTTTCTCTACTCTTGCGATTGTTGGTTGCATGGTGAAACCCATTGCGAATAAAAATGCGCCAACAATTGCGAAGCCCGCCCCTTCGGACTGAGCCTCAGAACGAAACCTTCGGCAGAATGAAACCCTCTTTTAGTCGGCGAAGGCCGACTTTGTAAATGTTTGTGCGACTTTAGTCGCTAAATCCGAATAGGTGAAACCAATGGCTTTGGTGGATAAATCCAAAAAAAGCCGAGTTGAACTAAGGAATGCCTCAAAT
>CBDUUP010000053.1:0-16285 GCA_965370435.1 uncultured Anaerolineales bacterium
CGCCGTCGGAGGCGGTGAATTTGGCCACCTCCCCCCAGTTTTCGATCCCGCCCTTGTTCCGCTCGAAGAGGTAGGCTGAGCCAGAGTCGTCGCCGTCGTCGTCGTCTTTAAAGGCCCCGACAAGGGCGTTGTTTCCACTGAAGGCCACCGCGTAGCCGAACCAATCCCCCTCTGCGCCGTCGGAGGCGGTGATCTTGGCCGCCTGCCCCCAGACTGCGGCCCCGCCCAGGTCTCGTTCAAAGAGGTAAGCTGATCCTGAATCGGCGCCGTTGTCAGCGTCGATGGGCGATCCCACCAGAACGGTGTACTCGCTGAGGGCCACAGCGTAGCCGAACCAATCATTTTCTGCGCCATCGGAGGCGGTAAACTTGGTGATATGACCCCAGTCGTCAGCCCCGCCATGGATCCGGCCATAGAGGTAAGCCGAGCCGGATTCACCGCCGTTGTCGTCATTCCCATAGGCGCCTACCAGAGCGGTGTCCCCGCTGATAGCGACCGACCAGCCATACCAATCATCAACCGCGCCGTCGGAAGCGGTGAGTTTTTTCACCTCTCCCCAATTGCCAGCTCCGCCCTGGTCCCGGTATAATATGTATGCTGAGCCAGAGGCATAGCCGTTTTCGTTTTCATATGGCGCTCCCACCAGGGCGGTATCCCCGCTGATAGCGACGGACCAACCGAAATTGTCATCCACCGCTCCATCGGAGGCGGTGATTTTGGCTGCCTCCCCCCAATTGTCAGCTCCACCCTGATCCCGATCGAATATATAGGCCGAGCCAATGTAGCCAGATTCGGCATAGGCCCCCACCAGGGCGGTGTCCCCGCTGACGGCGACGGACCAGCCGAAACGGTCACTCGCCTCACCGTCGGAGGCGGTGAGTTTTTTCACTTGCCCCCAGTTGTCCGCGCCTCCCTGATCCCGTTCGAATATGTAGGCTGAGCCAATCCAGGTGATATCGTCGTATGGCGCTCCCACCAGGGCGGTGTCGCCGCTAAGGGCGACGGAGTAGCCGAAACGATCACCCGCCGCGCCGTCGGAGGCGGTGAGTTTGGCATCCTCGGCCGGGGCGAAACCATCCGGGCCGAGGGCTGCTTGGATGGCGGCTCTCAGGCCGGGGGTTACTTCGGCTGCTTCGACAGGCTCAGCATGGGTGTTCGCCCAAGCGGGGGTGAGGGCGCTGGCGAAGGTGTTAAATAGAAGCGCCCCGAAGGTCATTAGAGTGATGGTCAGGCGCAAAATGGGGAACAGGTTTCGTTTGATTGACATGGCTGTCTCCTTATGAAGAATAAAGTGGGTTGAAGATCACGAAGAATTATGTTGCCTCAAAATTGAGCATATATCTCTCTGATAGTACATGATTTTATATGGGGCGTCAACAGAAATAGTGGGACAGTACCATAGCTCTGGTTGGCAAAAACCTTCAGGCAAGGTATGATTCTGGGGATTGACGGTTTGAACATTATGATAAGATCAACCCCATTACCGTCAATCCCTCGGTAAATGCGGATGCAGGGTATGTTCTTTCTGATTTTCAATTGCGCATTTACCTTGCAAAGAACGATTGTGCAGATCAACCATATGATGAAAAGACTCATTCTCTTCGCTTTCCTGTTTATCCTGCTGGCGGCTTGCGGCCAGGCTGAGCCGGTTGCCCAGCCTATCCTGAAGCAGGCGGAGGAAACGTTGGCGTTCATGTCCGCATCCGCGGAGACGCCGACGGCCACGGCAACGCTGCCGCCAAGTGAAACGGCGACCATCTCGCCTACCGCCACGATCTCGCCAACCGCCACGGAGTTCCCGCCCACCCAACCGCCGATCCCCATCGTCTACGGCCCGGATGTTTTCCCTCCGGCCATCAATCCGCTCACCGGCCAGCCAGTCGCAGACCTGGCCTTGCTGGAACGGCGCGCTATGGCGATCAAGATCACCAACTACCCGCGCAGCGTGCGGCCCCAGGCGGGGCTGTCGAGCGCGGACGTGGTCTATGACTATTATATTGAGCGGGGCATCACCCGGTTCATTGCCATCTATTACGGCCAGGATGTGGAAAAGGTCGGCCCGGTGCGGTCCGGGCGGTATTTTGACGAGCACATCTTCCGCATGTACGAGGCCTTCTACGTCTTCGCCAGCGCGGATGACACGGTCATAGATTATTTCATGGAAGAATTGGACCGGTCGATCATCAACCGATTCGTGCTCCAGCGCAGCGACAACACGGCTCCCGACTGCCGGAACAATGTCAGCATGCCGCTCTGCCGGGACCTCAACATCCAATCCTACAACAACCTGTTCGCCAACACCCGCCTGCTGACCCAGTTCGTCAATGAGCGCCAGATGGATAACGCCCGCCAGGATATGACTGGGATGTATTTCGACTCCCGGGTGAGGCCGTCGAGTCTCCTGGGGGATATGTTGACCCTCCGGTATTCGTCCTATATCCAGAGCCGTTGGGTGTATAACCCTGAGTCGGGAAACTACCTGCGCTTTCAGGAGACCCATGATGCTCTTGAAGAGGGAGCGGAAGAATTCGCCCCCTTGACAGACGCGCTCACCGGCCAGGTCATCACGGCTTCTAACGTGGTGGTGTTGGTGGTCCCCCACGAATACTTCGTCAAGACCAACACCACGGAGATCATCAAGATCCATCTGGAGGGTTCTGGGTCGGCCTACGTCTTCCGGGATGGGATGGTCTATGGCGCCACCTGGGTGCGGCCTGCGGAGGGAGGCATCCTCTATCTAGTGGATTCTACCGGCAACGTCTTCCCCATGAGGCCGGGGGTCACTTTTTTCCAGGTCATCGGAGAGACTTCTGACCTCCAACAACCGGACGGCGACTGGCGCTTCGAGTTCCATATCCCCTAGAATGGCGGCTTGAGCCGAATATCCGTCCATCCATACCCCTCAAACCAAGTAGACCATTCCGACTAATTGAGGTATTATACTCACCTGAAATTCCAAAAAACTATAGAGAGACTATGATGAACAAAAGACTGATACTGGCACTATTCCTGATGATAATTCTGGGCGCTTGCGGTTCCGGCACGCCAACGCTGCCGCCCACCCAAGATGTATATCCCACCGCGCTGCCGGTCTCTTCCTCAGAGGCTACCCAGCCAGGAGGGGCGACGGAAACTGTAATACGAACAACAGCGCCAATCCAGACCAACACCCCAGGCCCTTCCTTGACTCCGGACGCCGCCCAGCCCCCAGATGAAGTCGGCCCCACCAACTTCCCGCCCGGCGTCAATCCCCTGACCGGCTTGATGGTGTCTGATTCCAGCCGGTTGGAGCGCCACCCGATCGCGGTCAAGGTTTCCAATTACCCGCGCAACAATAGGCCCCAATGGGGACTTTCGTTGGCGGATATCGTATACGAGTATTACCACGAGGGCGGCCTGACCCGCTTTTTCGCTGTTTTTTATGGCAACGACGCCGAGATGGTCGGCCCGATCCGCTCGGCGCGCTTCTTCGACCAGGAATTGATTCCCATGTACCAGGTCAATTTCGCTTTCGCCGGGGCAGACCCCCGGGTGCTCAACCGCCTGGGGGCCGCCGCTTTCGCCGGACGACTAGTGACTGAGCTTGATGCCGGATGTCCGCCCATGTGCCGCTACGACCCCACGAATATGAACCACCTGGTCACCAACACGCAGGATATTGACGCCTTCATCCTCAGCCGGGGGATAGAAAACAGCCGCCAGAACCTGGATGGGATGTTTTTCATGGCGCAAGCGCCTCCCGGAGGGGTTCCGGTCAGACAGCTATACATCCGCTATTCTTTTGGAGATTTCTTATATTGGGACTATAACGCGTCCACCGGGCGATACCTGCGCTACCAGGATGCGGAGAGCGACAACGGCCAGGGTGAAGTATTCGAGCCTTTGAGCGACCGCTTGACGAGCGCGCCCATCGCCGCCGATAACGTAGTCGTACTGATGATCCCCCACTCCTATTATTCGGTCTCTCCAGAGATGATCGAGTTTGGCTTTGATGGGGTGGGGACGGCCTATGCTTTCCGGGATGGGCAGGTGTACACGATTCAATGGCGGCGGCAAGGGGAAAATATGCCCCTCAGCCTCACTTTCCTCGACGGCACTCCATATCCCTTGAAACCGGGCACAACCTGGTTCCAGGTTCTGGGCACTTCGTCCAATCTGACCGAGGTTGAGACTTTGTGGCGGTTTACGTTCAGTGTTCCGTAGGGGGCGCGGATTAGGGATTGCGGGGCGCGGATTGGGGATTGCGGGGCGCGGATTGCGGATTATGGGTTCAAGGGTTCTTGAGCTATAGTATTTTTTGCATCCTTGTAGGCCTGGCCGTGTAAGTATCCCATCACCGTGTAGCCGTAGACCGTCACCGGGAAAATGCCGACAAAGCACATCACAGTCCCCGCTAAACTCGAAATGATGGTTAAGCCGTAAGTGATCACAACAGCCAACACATAGCCGTTTCCATTAGCGCGCAGAAGTTTATATATCTGTTTGAAGTTGAATAAACTGAAGAAGGCGGCTCCATCGGCCAACATGCCTATCCAGACGGCTTGCAAGATATAAGATAAGATGCCGAAGATCATAGAAAGAGGCATGAGGCAAACAGTAAAAAGCGAGAAAAATATGAAGTAGCTCGGGTCAGCATACGAGATGTAATCCATGCCAAAAAATAGAAACGCAAACGCGGGCAGCATAAGAACCAGCACGACCGGCAGCGAAATGATGAATGTCGCCGCCCATAGTTTAACTCCATCAAGGATAAAGTCTCCAAAGCCTTCCCAGCCGGGCAAGGTTGGCTCTTCTTCGTTCATCACCCGGCGGGCTATTTCTATCCACCAGCCCATAACGGGGATGATGCCGATGATGGTCAACATTAATAGGGAGCCAATGACGAGCTTTTGCACCCACTCCTCGTCCTCGATCATGAACTTGAAGGCCGCGTTGATTTTGGTCTGTTCCATAGCGCTCTCCGGTGGTCTCAAAATGTAGGTTTCTATTAGATACTTCAGGGTGTTGGATACGTTTTGGAGAATCGGCGCGTGACTGGGCGCAGCAACGCTGCGCCCCTACGGAAGATGGGGTGTTTCTCTTACACTGAACAGCGCTTTTGACGCTGTGGATGCACTCGGATGAGACTATAGCGTGGGTAAGGCGCGCCGTCAAGCAGATTCGAGGTCTTTTAGAATTCCCTTCACCAAGCCCGGCCCATTGTAGATCAACCCGGTGAACACCTGCACCAGGGAAGCTCCGGCGTCGAGCTTCTTCTGGGCGTCGGCGGCGTTCATGATTCCGCCGACGCCGATGATGGGGAGCTTGCCATTAGTTCGTTGGTGGATCTTGCGTACCATCGCTGTGCTGCGATCTCGCAAGGGGGCGCCGCTGAGGCCGCCGGTCTCCCCGGCGGCGGGGGAGCGGAGTCCCTCCCGGCTCAGGGTGGTGTTGGCGGCGATGACGCCGTCCATCCCGGTGTGGGCGATGGCTTCCAGGGCGTCATCCAGTTCGGAGTCGGAGAGGTCGGGGGAGAGCTTGACCAGGAGAGGGACCCGCCGGTCGGGTAGATGGCGCAGGGGTTCCAGCAGGGAAAGCAGCTCTTCCAGGTGTTGGCGGGCCTGCAAGCGGCGGAGGCCGATGGTGTTGGGCGAGCTGACGTTGACCACCAGGTAATCGCTCAGGGGTGCGAAGACCGGCATCAGGGCCTCGTAATCACGGGCGGCTTCCTCCAGGGGAGTGTCTTTGTTCTTGCCCAGGTTGACGCCCAATATCAGGTTGGGCGGGCGCGGTTTCTGAAGCTGATGGGCGACGAACTCCGCGCCTCGGCCGGGGAAGCCCAGCCGGTTGATGAGGGCCTGGTCTGGGGGCAGGCGGAAGAGGCGCGGTTTGGAGTTGCCCGGCTGGGGGAGGGGGGTGACGGTGCCGACTTCTATGTGACCAAATCCCAGAGAGGCCAGACCTCGCCAGGCGAGGCCGTCCTTGTCGTAGCCCGCTGCAAGGCCGATGGGGTTGGAGAAGGTGAGGCCATAGATTTCTACCGGGTTGGTCTCCGGCGGGGCGAACACGCGGCGTAAGGCGGCGCGCACTGGCGGCAGCTCGCCCGCCAGCTGGAGCAGGCGCAAGGTGAGGGCGTGGGCGCGCTCGGGGTCTAAGGTGAAGAGCAGGGGGCGTAGGAGGGGGTACATTTTTATTTACCACAAAGGTACAAAGGCACGAAGAAAAACTTATTTATCCTTTTTGACTTGGTGTCTTGGTGTCTTCGTGGGGGATAAAAAATCACGCACCGCGGCGAGTTGGGCGGGGGGGACTTTGCGGGTACGTTCCCAGTGGTCGAGGAGTTGGGTGAGGGTGAAGACGGCGTGCAGGCGGCAGCCCGCCTCCGCCAGGGACTCTGCGGCCCCGGATTGGCGGTCAATCAGGACGACGACGTCCTGAGCTTCAAGCCCGGCCTGGGTCAATTTTTCGATGGCGTCGAACTTGCTGCCCGCGGTGGTCACCAGGTCGTCCACCACGACGACTCGCTCGCCGGTCTCGTAAGCGCCTTCGATGGCGGCTTTAGTGCCGTAGTCTTTGGTTTCCTTGCGGGGGTAGATCATAGGCCAGCCGCTTTGCAGACTGATGGCGGTCACGATGGGGAGGGCGGCGTAGGGCAGGGCGGCCAGGCGGTCGAAGGAAAGGCGGCGCAAGATGGGCAAATAGGCGGCGGCGACCTGAGCCAGCAGGCGGGGGTGGGTGACCAGGAGGCGCAGGTCAATGTAGATGGGCGATTGCAGGCCGGATTTTAGGGTGAATTCTCCAAAGCGGATGCACCCGGCTTCCAGCAAACCATCCGCCAAAGCGGCGGGGAAATGGTCGGTTCGGTCGGATTTCTCTTGGAGGGCACTTCGGGCTTGGTTGATGGCGGCGCGCAGGTCTTGGGCAGCCTGGCGGGGGTCTTCGGCGCGAGCGATACCCCGCGAGACGGGCACCAGCATCCCCAATCCATCGGCGCGCAGTCCGGCTTGGAGAGCGGCCTCCAAATCGCCGCCCTGTGCGCCCACCCCGGGGGCCAATATCCACAGGTCGGGGGCCAGAGTGCGGACGCGAGCCAACGCTTCCGGCTGGGTGGCGCCGATGACCAATCCCAAATTGTCGTTGGTGTTCCATTCTTGGGCCAGTTGAGCTACGTGTTCATAAAGCGTGAGGCCGTCTGGGGCGGTCAGGTCTTGCAGATCGGCTGCGCCGGGGTTGGAGGTCTTGCAGAGCAGGAACACCCCTTTCTCAGGGTCATCCAGGAAGGGTTCGACCGCCTCCCGGCCCAGGTAAGGGTTGACGGTCACAGCATCCGCTCTCAGGGTGTGGAAGGCTGCTTGGGCGTAAGCCTGGGCGGTGGAGGCGATGTCGCCGCGCTTGGCGTCCAGAATGACGGGAATCCCTTCCGGCAGGGCGGCGATGACGGCTTGCAGGGCGGCAATCCCTTCCGGACCGAAGGCCTCAAAGAAGGCGGCGTTGGGTTTGAAAGCCGCGGCAAAATCGGCGGTGGCCTCAATTAAGTTCAGGCAAAACTCGCGGGCTGCGTCCGCGGTCGCCTCCGGCAAATCACTCGGATGGGGATCCAACCCCACACAAAGCAGCGAGTCTGCTTCCTGAACCCGTTCTTCCAGTCTAGAAAAGAAAGACAATATAATCTCCTTTAGCGTAAAACGTTTAAACGTTTTACGCCTTGCCCAGGACCATAGCGAGCAAGGCCATGCGGACGTAGAGGCCGTATTCCATCTGGCGGAAGTAGGCGGCGCGGGGGTCGTCGTCGAAATCGACGCTGATCTCACCGACGCGGGGCAAGGGGTGCATGACGACCATGCGCTCTTTGGCTGCGGTCATGATCTCTGGGGTGATGACGTAAGCGCCTTTGACGGAATCGTAGTCAGCGGGGTTCTCGAAGCGCTCTTTTTGGACGCGGGTGACGTAGAGGACGTCGGATTCGGGCAGGGCCTCCTCCAGGGAGGTGTGTTCGGTTTGAGGGATGCCTTTCTCTGCGATCTCGGCGATGATCTCCGGCGGCATAGCCAGGATCTCGGGCGAGACGTAGTTCAGGCGCACGTCATAGAGGGAGAGCAGGCGGGAGAGCGAATGCACCGTGCGGCCGTGTTTCAGGTCGCCGAGCAGGGTGACGGTCAAGCCGTCCACCTGGCCCAATTCTTCCACGATGGTCAAAAGGTCCAAGAGGGCCTGGGTGGGATGCTCACCGGTGCCGTCTCCGGCGTTGATGACCGGCTTGCGGGCGTATTGGGCCGCTTTCGCCGAAGCCCCGACCTCAGGATGGCGAAGCACGACCACGTCAGCGTAGCATTCCAGAGTGCGAACCGTGTCAGGCAGGGATTCGCCCTTGGAGACCGAGGAATAGGTCACTTCATTTATGGGAATGACGCTACCGCCCAATCGCTCCATGGCTGAGGTGAAGGAAGATGAGGTGCGGGTGGAAGGCTCGTAGAAGAGGCTGGCGAGGATCTTGCCTTTCAGTAGGTCAAAGGAGCCGACCCGGGTCACCATCTCGCGCATCTCGTGGGCGACGTCGAAGATGTAGGTGAGGTCTTCCCGGGAGAACTGCTTGACGGAAAGGATGTCCTTGCCGTAATAGGGCGCGCCGCGCTGGTCGCCGAAGGGAAGGTGGGGGCTGGGTTTTTGGGGGGAGGTGGGCATGGGTTTCTCCTGTGTGTGGGTTGAAGGTTAGAAAGTTGAAGGTTGAACGTTTAAACGTTGAACGTTTTGACGAGTTGGCCGGAGCCGAGGGGGGCGAGGATGTTGCCGTCGCGGAAGGCTTCTTGGCCGCGGAGGGTGACTCGGCGGAGGCGGCCGCGGACTGGATAGCCTTCGAAGGGGGTCCAGGCGCAACGGGTGTGGGTGTCGGCGGCGCGGATCTCCCAGGCTGAATCGAGGTCAACTTCGATGTAAGTATCGGGCTGGTCAGGGAGGTTGAAGATGCGGCGGGGGTTGGTGTGCATGCGGGCGATCAGGTCGTCCATCGTGAGGCGGTCTTGGTGAACGGCGGTGAGCAGCAGGGGAAGGGCCGTCTCCAGGCCGGGGAAGCCGGGGGGCGGGTTTTCGCCGTCTTTTTCTTCAAGGGTATGGGGGGCGTGGTCGGTGGCGAAGCAGTCAATCACGTCCAGGTTCTCCCAGAGAGCGTGGCGGTCGGCGGGGGAGGCGAGGCGGGGGCGCACTTCGCTGCGGCCGGGGCCGAGTTGGGGGAGGTCTTCTTGGGCCAGGAAAAGGTGATGGGGGGCCACCTCACAGGTCACAGGGAGGCCCTTTTCTTTGGCGGCCTTGATGAGGAGGATCTCCTCCCGGAGAGAGACGTGGCAGAGGTGGACGGGGCGGTCGTAGAGGGCGGCCATGAGGATGACGGCGGCCAGGGTGCGGCTCTCGGCGTGGGCGGCGATGGGGAGATGGCGGGGCCAATGGGCGAAGTGGGCCATCCATAGAGGCATCTGGTCCAAACGCAAAGGGCCGTAAGTCTGGTCGAGGTACATTTTCAGTCCGGCGGCCTGGTCCGCCAGAGCGGGGAGGGTTTCGGCGTTGTCCGGCCCGGCCCCGAGAAATAATCCGTAATCACAACGCGCTTTGCTCTGGGCGGCGTCGAGGATCAGGTCGAGGGAGGCGCGGCCGGTGAGGGGCGGTTGGGTATTGGGCATAGCTAACACAGTGGTGAAGCCTCCGGCCAGGGCGGCGGCGGTGCCGCTGTCCCAGTCTTCTTTGTGGGTTGCGCCGGGTTCGCGCAGGTGGACGTGGAGGTCAGTCAATCCGGGTAGTTTCATGGCAGACAAAAAAAGAGAGCCGCTAAAGGCTCTGAGGGTGATGAAAGGCGGGTAAAAAAATCGCCCACGGGAGCGATTGCTCCGGGGCGTGGGGTCTCTGGATATTTGGGGTATTTTCTTTGCATACTGGATAGTATTGTATGGAAAATTGGGATTCTGTCAAGAGATTGGGGACAGTTAAACCGGGAAACAAGGAAACAGGGTCACGTAGGGGCACATCAATTCTGAACTTTGAGAAGGTGCGGAGGGGCGTCCGTTGGTGTAGGGGAGCAGCGCGCTGCTCCCCTACACCAACGAGCCGGGGTGACGACCAGGGCGTGAATGTCCCCGCCCCGGGCGACCCGGCGGGTCACCCCTACGGAGGGCCGCAATTACGGACCGGTCTTGTTCAAGATCGCCGCGTCCACGCCGACCTTGCCGCTGGGTACGTTCAGGATGCCGATGCTGATTTCGATGCTGTCGAATGCCCCGGCGGCGGTTATGGTACACGTGACGGCGGCCCAGGAGAAGGTTGCAGAAGGAGGGGTGAAGATGCAGATATTCTTGTTCACCTTGACGCCGCCATTATAGAAGGTGAGTCTAGCCCCCAGTTTTCCGCTCAGATCCACGTTCTTCCCGCCGAAGTAGAAGGTGAGGGTGTACTCGTCCCCGGCGACCCCGCTCTGGGCGACGGTCTGGTTGATAACCTCCAGGCCGCCATCGGCCTTGAAGAAGTAGAGGTAGCCCCCCTCGTAAGCCTGAGCCAGGGGAATGCGCCCATCTCCATTGGCGGTGACGACCTCGGTCCACTCGGCGCCCAGGGGGTCTTCGAAGCCGCCGTTTTCGAGGTAAGGGTAGTAGATATAGGCTGAACCGGAGCTGGAGCCGTTGTCGTCATCGCCAAAGGCTCCCACCAGGGCGGTGTTCTCGCTTAAGGCAACGGAGGCCCCAAAACGATCCCCCGCTGCACCGTCAGAGGCGGTGAGTTTGGTCACCTCTCCCCAGGCGCCGACCCCGCCCTGGTTCCTCTCGAAGAAATAGACCGAGCCGGAGTCGCCGCCATCGTCGTCATTGCCTGGTGATCCCAGCAAGGCGGTGTCCCCGCTGAGGGCGACGGAGGAGGAAAAGCCATCCTGCCCATTATCGTCGGAAGCCATGATCTTGGCCGTCTCCCCCCAATTATTGGCCCCGCCCTGGTTCCTTTCGAAGATGTAGGCCGAGCCGGAGTCGTGTCCGTGGTGGTCGTCGCCCTTGGACCCAATCAGGGCGGTGTCCCCGCTGAGGGCGACGGCGGAGCCGAAGCGGTCCCAATTATCTATGTCTGAGGCGATGAGCTTTTTCACCTGGCCCCAATTGCCGGCTCCGCCCTGGTCCCGTTCGAATATGTAGGCCGAGCCGGCAGAGTAGCCTGCGGCTGAATCTTCATAGGCCCCAACTAGGGCGGTGTCCCCGCTGAGGGCGACGGAGTTGCCGAACTCGCCCCCCGCCGCGGTGTCGGAGGCGGTGAGTTTACTCACCTGCCCCCAATTGCCGGCTTCCCCCTGGTCCCGCTCGAATATGTAGGCAGAGCCGGAGTATTGCCCACTTTCGTCTCCACGTGCTCCCACCAGGACGGTGTCCCCGCTGATGACGACGGATTTACCGAAATAGCAAAACGCCGCGCCGTCGGAGGGAAGGAGCTTTTTCACCTGGCCCCAGTTGTCGGTCCCACCCTGGTCCCGCTCGAATATGTAGGCAGAGCCGGAGTCGTTGCCGTTGTCACTATCGCCTTGCGCCCCCACCAGAGCGGTGTCCCCGCTGAGGGTGACGGACTTGCCGAATATGTCCCACGCCGCGCCGTCGGAGGGAAGGAGCTTTTTCACCTGCCCCCAGTTGTCCGTCCCCCCCTGGTTCCGCTCGAAGATATAGGCCGAGCCGGAATTGTCGCCGTTGTCTTCGTCGTATATTGATCCCACCAGGGCGGTGTCCCCGCTGAGGGCGACGGAGTAGCCGAATAGGTCACCCGCCGCGCCGTCGGAGGCGGTGAGTTTGGCCGCCTCTACTGCTGGGGCGAAAGCATCTGGGCCGAGGGCCTCCTGGATGGCGGCGCGCAGGCCGGGAGTCATTTGATCTTCTACCCCATCGGCAGCCAACGCCATATCAGGCATGGGCAGCATCCCGGCCAGCAGGATGAGGATGAGGGCCAGCGATAAGATGCGCTGGAGGGTGAAGCGGCGTAAACTTGAAAATTGGGGGAACATTTTGGGCCTCCTGGTAAGGTAGTTGGGGCCGATTGGTGTTCAGAATATCGTATTCAGGTTTGGGCGGTCTCAGGAACCAAAGGTTCCCGGAACCCAAGATTCCCACCCGTCCAGATGTTGGAATTCAAATCATTGTATCACGTAGGAGCGGACCGACGTCCGCCCCGGCGCACGCGGTGCGCCCCTACGGCCCGGTCTTGTTCAACACCGCCGCGTCCACGCCGACGGTGCCGCTGGGCACATTCTTGATGCCGATGATGACTTCGATGGAGTCGAAGGGGCATGGCGACGCCGTACCCTTACGTGGCTGGCAGCCACCCTGTCATCCTTCCCCTGACCCTTGTCTACTTGTTTCCTTAGTTTCCCTCTTCGCCTCCCCCTCAAATATCAGAACTTCGTTAACATCCCTCTCTCTCCCTTGACTTTCACCCAGAATGAAGTATCATACAGCCGTTATTAGCACTCGCGAAAAATGAGTGCTAATCTGTCTGAAATGACAAATTTTATCCAACAAATCTATATGGAGGCAAGAATGGCACTAACTCTCAAACCCCTGGGAAACCGCGTGGTGATTGAACCGATCGAGAAAGAAGAGATCACCGCGGGCGGTATTGTACTCCCCGAAACAGCCAAAGAAAAACCCCAGAAAGGCAAAGTTTTGGCTGTAGGCCCCGGCGAACGCAACGACAACGGCGACCACGTCGCCCTTGACGTAGCTGAAGGCGACACCGTATTGTTCGCCAAATACGCCGGAACCGAGTTCAAGATAGAAGGCGAGAAGCTGCTCATCCTGCGGGAAAGCGACCTGCTCGCCATCTTAGTGGAATAATTTATCACCCCTCAGTAAGTAACATGACATATAAAAGGAGAGAATAATACATGGCCAAGCAATTGCTATTCTCAGAAGAAGCGCGCCGGAAGCTGCAAGCCGGTGTAGACGCGGTAGCCAATGCAGTCGTAACTACACTAGGACCCAAAGGCCGCAACGTGGCCCTGGACCGAAAGTTCGGCGCCCCCACCATCACCCACGACGGCGTCACCGTAGCCAAAGAGATCGAACTGGAAGACCCTTTTGAAAACATGGGCGCCCAGCTCCTCAAAGAAGCCGCCACCAAGACCAACGACATCGCCGGTGACGGCACCACCACCTCCACCCTCCTGGCTCACGCCATCGTCACCGGAGGCCTGAGGAATCTGGCCGCCGGCTCCAACCCCATGCTGCTCAAGCGGGGCATTGAGGCCGCCTCCAAGGCCGTCGCCAAAGCCATCAGCGATCAGGCCATTGACGTGGTCACCCAGGAAGACATCGCCAACGTCGCTTCCGTCTCTGCCCAGGACCGTGAGATCGGCGAGTTGATCGGCAAGGTCATGGACAAGGTCGGCAAGGACGGCGTCATCACCGTAGAAGAGTCCCGGGGCCTCGAATTCGAGACCGAATACGTCGAAGGTATGCAGTTCGACCGGGGCTACATCTCGCCCTATTTCGTAACCGACCCCGAGAACATGGAAGCCTCCATCGAGGAACCTTTCATCCTGCTCTACGACAAGAAGATCTCCGCCGCCCAGGATCTGGTCCCCATCCTGGAGAAAATGATGCAGGTTGGCAAGCGCGAACTCGTCATCATCGCCGAAGACATTGACGGCGAAGCCCTGGCAACCCTGGTGCTCAACCGCATCCGCGGCATGCTCAACGTCGCCGCGGTGAAAGCCCCCGGCTTTGGCGACCGCCGCAAAGCCATGCTTCAAGACATCGCCACCCTCACCGGCGCCTCGGTCATCTCTGAGGAGACCGGCCGCAAGCTGGAAAGCGCTGAGATCGCCGACCTGGGCAAAGCCGAGAAGATCGTCATCTCCAAAGACGACACCACCGTCATCGGCGGCAAGGGCGATGCCAAGGCCATCGAAGGCCGCATCGGCCAGATCCGGGTCGAGATCGACAAAAGCTCCAGCGACTACGACCAGGAGAAACTGCAAGAACGTCTCGCCAAGCTCTCCGGCGGCGTGGCCATCATCCGTGTTGGCGCAGCCACCGAGACCGAGCTGAAAGAGAAGAAGCACCGCGTTGAAGACGCTCTCTCCGCCACCCGCGCAGCGGTGGAAGAAGGCATCGTCCCCGGCGGCGGCGTAGCCCTCATCAACGCCCAGAAGACCATAGCCGACCTAACCATGGACGACCGCGACGCCCAGATCGGTGTGGACATCGTCCGCGATGCGCTGGAAATGCCCCTGCGCAGGATCGTCGATAACGCCGGCGTAGACGGTTCGGTTGTGTTGGAGAAAGTCCGCAGTATGCACGTCGAGAAGAAGAGCACCACAATCGGCTACGACGTGCTGTCCAACGAATACAAAGACATGATCAAAGCGGGCTGGATCGACCCCGCCAAGGTGACCCGAGGCGCATTGGAGAACGCAGCTTCCATCGCGGCCATGATCCTCACCACCGAAGCCCTCATCACCGACCTCCCCGAAGAGGCTGCTCCCATGGCCCCGCCCATGCCGCAGTACTAGACCGTAACGAATTTCCCGTAGGGGCGCAGCAATGCTGCGCCCCTACGCTCGGCGGCTTTATCCTCCGCCCGCTTTACAAATGCCTGCTTCCGTGCTAGAATTCGGCCCAGCAGTAGAAAAATGAAAGGAGAAGGTTTTCCGGTCGGTGACCCGGCCAGTTACGCACTTTTTCGCTTGTTCAGCAATTATTATTTGTTGTAAGTTTGAATCACGTGCCCCCGGCTGGAGACCTTACAGCGGGGGCTTTTCATTGGTATACACTAACCATAATAAAAATCATCCCTCAGACACACCCAGTGTGTCTTGGAGGGCAAAAAATATAAGGAAAATATAAAAATATGAGTAACAAGAAACTACGTATCGTCCCCTTGGGAGGCCTGGGGGAGGTCGGCAAGAATATGATGGTTTATGAATACGGTGAGAATATCCTCATCGTGGACACCGGCATCATGTTCCCCGATAACGACATGCTGGGGATAGACTATATCATCCCCGACATCCAATACCTGCAAGATAAAGCCCACCTGGTGCGAGGCATCGTCATCACCCACGGCCACGAAGACCACACCGGGGCCATCAACCACATCCTGGAACACATCAACGCCCCCATATACGCCACCAAGCTGACCCGGGGCCTGCTGGAAAATAAATTGACCCGGGGCAACATGATCGGCAAGGCCCAACTCAACACCGTACAGGCAGGAGAGTCGGTCAACATCGGCCCCTTCCAGGTGGAGTTCTTCCACGTCTGCCATTCCATCCCCGACACGGTGGGATTGGGCATCACCACCCCGGTTGGGTTGGTGGTGCATGCCAGCGACTACAAGTTCGACCATACCCCGGTGGACGACTGGCCCACCGACTACGCCAAGCTGGGCGAGTTCGCCACCCGAGGCGTGCTGGCTCTGTTGGCCGACTCCACCAACGCCGACAAACCCGGCTGGACGCCTTCCGAGAGAGTCATAGACCCGGCCTTCGATAAGGCTTTCCGGGAGGCGGAGGGGCGCATCATTGTCGCCACCTTTGCTTCCTTGATTTCCCGCATTCAGCAGGTAGCCGACGCCGCCCAGCGCCACGACCGCAAGTTGGCGATCGTAGGCCGCAGCATGGTGGCCAACACCAAAATCGCCCGCAAGCTGGGCTACCTGAATATCCCCAACGACCTGATCGTCCCTATTGACCAGGCCCTCAAGATGGCCGACCATAAAATCGTGCTGATGGCGACCGGTTCGCAGGGCGAGCCGTCTTCCATTATCGGGCGTCTCTCCACCGACCGCAACCGCCAGTTCAGCGTGAAGCGCGGCGACACGGTGATCCTCTCCTCCCATCCTATTCCGGGTAACGAAGAGTCGATCTCCGGCACCATCAACCGCCTCTTCCAGCGCGGGGCTGAGGTGATCTACCAATCCATCGCCCCGGTGCACGTCTCCGGCCACGCCAGCCAGGAAGAGATGAAGCTGATGCTCCATCTGATCAAACCCAAGTTCCTGGTCCCCATCCACGGGGAGCTGCGCCACCTCCACCAGCACGCCAAACTGGCCCAGACCATGGGCATCCCGGAGGACAACATCGCGGTGATCGAGAACGGCCACGTGATCGAGTTCCAGGATGGCGAGATGACGGTGGGCGAGCGGGTGCCCGGCGGCTACGTCTTCGTGGACGGGTCCAGCGTGGGCGACATCGGCCCCAGCGTAGTCCGCGAGCGGGAAGCCCTGGCCCGGGACGGATTCGTCCTGGTCAATCTGGTGATGGACCGGGTGAGCGGGCAGCTGCTCCAAGAGCCAG
>CBDUUP010000054.1:0-16208 GCA_965370435.1 uncultured Anaerolineales bacterium
CCTTGAACCCAGCGGGCATCATCATCAAACAAAAGCTGCTCACCCAGTTGGAAATATGTTGGTGTGGGTGGCTTTTTGTTTTATATACAGCCTCAATCCACACAATTTGCTAAATCCCTTTTCTTTTCATTTCTTCGTTCCCCTAAATATGAATATGAGAACCCAAAAGAAACAACTCACAAAACAAGTTATCGCGATATAGAATTGGTTCATCTTCAAAAAGGAAAAACTAAGCAATCCCAAACCGATCATCCTAAAATATCCTTTACTATTTTTTGAAAATCCTTAGCCCATTCATGTTCCTCGTTGGGTTCTTCAACATTTTCAAGTAATTTTGGATTAAACTAAGATTTATGCCGCCTCTATGTAATTTCGCTTAGCGATACGCATCATTCATAGTCTAGCTGCACGCCTCACCTAAATCACGGTAATCCCTTTCAATGTTTCAGTGTTCCAACGCCTTGGGGCATTGTTGCCAGCGATTGCCCTGAAATCTCCACTCAATACCATTCTGTCTTATAATTGGCGATGATAAATCTACTTTCCGTATGATCTTTGTAAGCCAACAAGTATAAAAGGAGTTAATAATGTTACTCAGTGAAAAATTAGTGAAAACCATCAACCAGCAAGTGGGCAACGAATTCGGCGCCAGTATGCAGTACATTCAGATCGCCGCCTACTTTGACGGCCAGAACCTCGCCAATCTGGCCCAGATCTTCTTCGACCAGGCCGAGGAAGAGAAGACCCATGCCATGAAGTTCGTCCACTACCTGCTGGAGGCCGGGGCGGAGGTCGCTATCCCCGCCATCCCCCAATCCCAGCATACCTTCGAGTCCGCTGTGGAGGCGGTGGGCGCAGCCCTGGCGTGGGAGCAAGAGGTCACCAAGCAAGTATACAACCTGGTCGAAATCGCCCTGGGAGACAAGGACTACATCTCCCAGCGTTTCCTGGATTGGTTCGTCAGCGAACAATTGGAAGAGATCGCCAAGATGGACTACATCCTGGGCGTGATCAAAAATGCCGGGAAGCAGAACCTGTTCCTGGTGGACAATTACATCCCCACCACCTTGCCTCAAGAACCCAGCCCGGGGGAAGCCGCTTAATGCTATTCACCCCTTAAAACAACAGGCTCCCTGCAAGGGAGCCTGTTTTCATATATGTATGATTGGAAGGTTGGTATTATTCCTCTTCGCTGGGCTTGCGCAGGCCAAAGAGCAATAAAGCAGCGCCAGCGCCCAGAACGAATGCGCCCAGACCGCCGGGGGAAGCGCCCATGAAGCGCGTCAGAGCGCCGACCAGCCCAAAGAATCCCAGGTAGATGGCAATGCTTAATTGCCAGGCATCGCTCATTTTGACCGCGGTCAGGGTGAACCACCCGGCGCCCACGCCAAAGACCAACATACCGAGCGTGCGCAATAGAATGCCGACCATCAGGGCTAGGGGGAGAAAGATATCTTCAACAAATTCTATCAAATCCATTTTAAGTCTCCTCAGGGTAAGTGAATGGTTGATTAGTATGCAAATTATACACGCAATTCAGAATTTGTGCGTAGTAGATTGACCGTTCTTCGTTCGAAAGCGACCTGGATACCGGCCTCCCGGAAGCGGCGCACCACTTCCCGGCGTAGTTCGCGTTCCACTCGTTCCTGCCGTTCAAAGTGTTCCAATTCAATAGAGTCGATGAAGAATTCTACCGTGAAAGCCAGCCCCCTATCGTCATACCCCTCGAAGTTCACGTCAGGCCCTTTCCAGGCGGGGAAGGGCTGTTTGAAGTGGGCGCGCATCCATTTTTCAAAATTCAAGAGTTCGTCGTCCAGACGTTGATCTTTTCGCCCTGGGGTGTGGAAGTCAACGTACAGGTCGGTCATGTGAGCGCTGAAGCGCCCTACCCTCTGCCGCCATTGGTCCACCAGGTATACGGCGTCGCCTTGCAGGTCTTCCAGCAAGGGGTGGTCCCAGAGTTCCTCGGTTTGGATCTCCAGGAGATGGTCATCGGCCAGGAGGTCTGGGTCATCGGCCCAGGTGCTGATCCAGACCCGAGTCAGGGAGGCGATCCCGGTGGAGTTATCGAAATTAGGCCCTAACCGGAATTGGGAGCGCCTGAGACTCTGGCTTTCTTCCACTTGAAGCCCGGCCGTTTCAATGAGTTGGTCGAATTTCTTGTATAGGATCTCTCGCTCTTGGTTATCTATGCCCCGTTTCTCAAATCCCCGCACGTCCAACACCAGTAGGTGAATGTCGGTGAAGAAGCGGCTGAGAGCTTTGTCCAGGGTTTTCTCTATCTCCAGCCGGGCACGCCCGTTTTCTCGCTTCGCCTCAGCGGCCTCCAGCAGGACGAAATGAGGCAGGTGATTCAGCTTGATATCCAACTCCCCCAGCACATCCGGGTGGCCGAACACCACTTCCTCCATTATGGTCGTGACCAAATCTGGGTCGGTATCCAGGTCTACACTCAGGGATAGCGTGTCAATCAGGTTGGGGGAGGGGCGGTTCATGTTGACCAGACGCTCGTTAGCCAGTTGGCTGTTGGGCATGTAGATGGTGCTGTGAGTGTTAATATCGTAAAGCTCTGTTACCCTCAGCCCGATCCGGCGCACCTCACAGATGGTGCCGTCGGCCAGGGTTAACAGGTCTCGGTAGGCGAAGGGGGTGTCTATCACCATAGACAGCCCAGAGAAGATGTTGGAGAGGATGTCTTGCAGGGCGAAGGCCAGAATAAATGAGATTCCGCCGATGGCAGCCAGCAAAACGCCCATTTCCATCCCGTTGTATTGTAGGGTGACGGCCAGACCGGTCCCGAATATGATGATGGGCGCCAGGCGGTTGATGATGGGCATCAACACGTCATCCAGCCGGGATTCGGAGGACCGGGCCAGGCGTTCTCCGTAATAGAGGAGCACGTCTTTGAAGACCCGATAGATACTATACGTAACGACCAGGATGGCGATTGACCCCAACATCTTGACCGCCCCCTGGGTTAAAGAATTGGCCGGGTCAATCCGGGCGAAAGAGTCCTGCAGACCCAGGGTAACCAGCAGGTAGACCAGGGGTTTATCAATGGCGCTCAAGAGCACGTCATCTACGTCGCTGGGGGTGTGGCGCGCCAGCCATTTAAAGAACCTCAATATGACCTTGGAGAGGATCCATGCAGATATTAACCAGAAGAGGAAGGTGAGGGCGACAGAGCCAAGCATATTCGCCAGGAATTGCAGCCCTTCAGGCAGTTCGATTTCCCAGAATGCGATTGTGACCATAAGTTACAGACCTCCAAAATGAATGGATGAAACCGTTGAATATGCCTTATATTATCTGATTATAGAGGAGTCTGGGAAAATGGCAAGGGTTTTGGTCATAGGATGGGCGCGAATAACGCGCAACCTCCCGCAGGTTGTCTTATCTTAATCTCATTTCCATCATGGCGATATTGATTCTGATATGGCTTCTTTCGGACAAACCTGCGGGAGGTTTTTCTATAGAAGGATCGAGATGATGTACAATTGATGGTATCCGCAAGCTTACCTATTGGAGTCTTCCTATGCCCAAAACCGCCGCTCGCCTCAACCACTTCACCGAATCCGTCATCCGGGAGATGACTCGCGTAGCCCGTCAGCATGAATCCGTCAATCTGGCCCAGGGCTTCCCCGACTTCGACCCGCCGCCCGAACTGGTGGACGCGGCCGCCAAAGCCATCCAGGAGGACCACCACCAATACAGCATCACCTGGGGCGCGCTGCGCTTCCGCCAGGCGCTGGCCCGTAAGCAGTCCCGCTTCATGGGTTTGGCCCTGGAACCCGACAAGCATATCACCGTGACCTGCGGCAGCACCGAGGCCATGATGGCCTCCCTCATGGCAGTCTGCGACCCGGGGGACAAGGTCATCATCTTTTCGCCCTTCTACGAGAATTACGCAGCCGACACCATCCTGAGCGGGTCGGAGTCGATCTACGTCCCCCTCCATCCGCCGGATTTCAACTTCGACCCAGACGAACTGCGGCGCGCCTTTCAGCAGGGCGTCAAGGCCCTGGTATTATGCAACCCCTCCAACCCCACTGGTAAGGTCTTCACCCCAGAAGAACTGGGCGTCATCGCAGGTCTGGCCCAGGAGTACGATGCTTTCGTCATCACCGACGAGGTCTACGAGCACATCATCTACGCCCCCCACGAGCACACTTACATGGCCGCTCTGCCCGGCATGTTCGACCGCACCATCTCCTGCGGCTCGCTTTCCAAGACCTACGCCATATCCGGCTGGCGGCTGGGCTATGCCATCGCTCCGCCTCACTTAAGCGATGGGATTCGGAAAGTGCACGACTTTCTCACTGTGGGCGCGCCAGCCCCCTTGCAGGAAGCCGCCGTCACCGCGCTGAATTTTCCTCCGGCTTATTACGACCAACTGCGAACTGAGTACACTCACCGGCGGGACATTTTCCTCCGCTACCTCGACCAGGCCGGATTGACCTACACCAATCCTCAGGGCGCATATTACGTGCTGTTGGATATCAGCGATTTTGGTTTCCAGGATGACATGGAATTCTGCCTCTGGCTGGTCAAGGAGATCGGCGTGGCCGCGGTCCCTGGTTCCAGCTTCTTCCGGGAGCCGGTCAACCACCTCATCCGCATCAACTTCGCCAAGCGCGAAGAAACCCTGGTCGCGGCTGGGGAAAGGCTGTTGAAGCTTCGGGAGCGAGGGTGAGAAACCTGCTTCCTATTCTCTTACCACAAAGTCATGAAGTAAATAAGAAAAAGGTTTTTCTTTGTGTCTTCGTGGTTAATTATTTATTTTGTGCCAAATCACACAATACATTGACCTCTGCCATAAGTAGGGGTATAATATCAACAACAATTCAATACCTTCGGGGCAGGGTGCGCGGCACAAGCATACGCCGCAATTCCCGACCGGTGGTGAAAGCCCACGAGCCTCTCATCAAGAGAGGTTGACCCGGTGGAACTCCGGGGCCGACGGTATAGTCCGGATGGAAGAAGGTAAAAAAACGGTCATCGCTTGTTGAAACGATGATTGGCTGACCCTTGCCGGGTGAGTCCTCCTTGTGCGCCCCGAAAGCCGTTTGGTTTTCGGGACTTTTTTTGGAGGCGCCCCGCTTGGTTGGCATGCGCCTGCCCCGAACCAGAACGTTCTGGGCATTTATGTTTTGTACGAGGATTAACGCATCGATATGGATCAGACCCGCGCTACGATACCCAACCCACTCAAACGAACGCGCTTGAGCGGCGCGTTAACGATGAGTTTTTCATTAGCCCTGGCTATCCTGTTCTGGCATATTGTGGCGCTCCTGGGGGAGTTCCCCGCCTTCATCCTCCCCACTCCCGACCTGGTCTGGAATCGCTTCGTTCAGTTGATCTTGGATGGCAGCCTGCTGCGCAACACCGCCTATACCCTGTACGAGGTGTTGGCCGGGTTGGCTCTGGGCGGATTGGCAGCGACGGTCTTGGGCTACTTGCTGGCGAAATCACGCACCGTGGAACGGTTTGTCGCGCCCTACATCGTCGCCAGCCAGTCGGTGCCTACGGTCGCCATTGCGCCCCTGCTGATTATCTGGTTCGGGCCGGGGTTATCTTCCAAGGTTTTGATATGCGCCTTGATCGTCTTCTTCCCCATTCTCATCAACACTATCGTCGGCATCCGCTCCACCCCCGAAGACCTGCGCAATCTGATGCGCTCTCTTCAGGCCACCCGCTGGCAGATGCTGACCCTGCTGGAAATTCCCGCCGCCATGCCGGTGTTTCTGGGCGGTTTGCGCATCGGGGCCACTCTGTCGGTGATCGGCGCGGTGGTCGGCGAATTGGTGGGCGCAGACCGGGGCCTGGGCTTCATGATAAGTGTGGGCCGCGGCCAGTACGACACTGCGCTGGTTTTCGTGGCCGTTTTCACCCTGGTTGTCGTGGCGATGGCCCTGTACGGCGCGGTGGTTTGGCTGGAATCCCGTTTGTTATCCTGGCAGAAACGCCCGGAAGATCAAATGTAGAACTTGGAGACATAAATTATGAAATATCGTCCGAATATCTTGATCGCCTTCATCCTGATCTTAACCCTTGCGGCCTGCACGGGGACGCAAGCCAATAATGATTTAACTCCCACACTTTCAGATGACATAGTCCACATCCGCCTTCCGATGGGCTATATCCCCGACATCCAGCAAGCGCCTTTCTACGTCGCCGATGCGAAGGGATACTTCCAGGAAGCGGGCATTGAAATTGAATATGATTACAGCTTCGAGACCGATGGCGTATCCCTGGTGGGGGCCGGAACTCTACAGTTCGCCCTGGTCTCCGGCGAGCAAGTGCTGTTGGCGCGCGCCCAGGGGCTGCCGGTGGTGTTTGTGTTGGGCTGGTATCAGGATTACCCTATCGCGGTGGTCTCCAAGGTCGGCTCAGGCATCCAAACCCCAGAAGACCTGGCTGGACGCCGCATCGGAATTCCGGGTCTTTTCGGAGCCAGCTACGTCGGGCTGCGGGCCTTGTTGGATTACGCCGGAATCTCGGAGGAGGATGTCACCCTGGATGTGATCGGCTACAATCAGGTAGAAGCCCTGGCCGTAGACCAACAGGAAGCCGTGGTCGGTTACGTCGCTAACGAACCGGTGCAATTGGCCGCCCAGGGATACGAGATCAACGTGATCCGGGTGGCCGATTACGTCACCCTGGCATCCAACGGAGTCATCACCAACGAAACCACCATTGCTGAAAATCCCGACCTGGTGCGCCGATTTGTGCAAGCTGCTCTGAAGGGATTGGCCTACACTATCCAACACCCCGACGAGGCCTACGAGATCAGCAAGGATTTTGTCGAGTCTTTGGCCGTCGCTGATGAAAAAGTTCAACGCGAAGTGCTGGATATTTCTATCACCTTCTGGCAGGCCGATGTATTGGGCTATTCCGACCCGGAAGCCTGGGAGAACATGCAGCGAGTCCTCCTGAATATGGGCCTGCTGACCGAGCCGCTTGACCTGGAAGAGGCCTTCACCAACCAATTCATTGAGTGATTGAAGCGCATGAGCACTAATTCGAACGAGATCGCGATTCAGATCCACAACTTGAGCGTCGTGTTCCCTGATGGGAATGGCGGTCTTCAGGCCTTGGAAGAGGTTTCCTTCTCGGTGCGCGCCGAGGAGTTCGTATGCGTGTTGGGACCGTCGGGGAGCGGAAAAAGCGCCATGCTGCGGATCTTGGCCGGGCTGCTGCCGCCCACTGACGGGGAAGTGCTCTACCAGGGGCAGCCGCTCAATGGCCCCCGTGAGGGCGTTGGCTACGTATTTCAGAATGCCAACTTGATGCCCTGGCGGACCGTGCTGGAGAATATCACCCTAGCGCTTGAAATGCAGCAGGTCCCCAGCCGGGAGGCCGCCGCCCAGGCCCAGGAGCTGGTTGAATTGGTCAATCTGGAAGGCTTTGAAGATTGGCTGCCCCGCGACCTCTCCGGCGGGATGGCCCAGCGAGTCGCCATCGCTCGAGCTTTGGTCCAAGACCCTAACGTGCTGCTGCTCGACGAACCCTTTGGCTCTCTGGACGCCCTGACACGGGAACGGATGGGCGCAGAATTGCTGCGTATCTGGCAGGTCCGCCGCAAGACGGTGGTGATGGTCACCCATTCCATATCCGAAGCGCTCTTCTTGGCCGACCGGGTGTTGGTGCTCAGCCCCCGCCCTGGCCGAGTGCGCCTCGACCTGTCCGTTGACCTCCCCCGCCCGCGTCACGAAACCATCCGCTACACCCCCGCCTTCGGCGAACTGGCCCGCCGCCTCCGAGAAGCAATCGGCTGAAAGATTGATGAAATATTGGGTACGCCCTTTTCAATAAATTCCCGATTGCTTCCGGCCTCGACCACTAAGACCAGTTCGACCAGTCAGACCAATTTACCGCTTTTCCTCCCGCGCCATACATGGTAAGATTGCCTGACAAAATTCTGTCCCCGGAGGGATCAGTGCGAAAAATTATTTTAATTGTTTTGGTGGTTGTTTTCTTCTTGCCCCAAACCATCCAAGCCCAAGAGAACCTTGTTATTAGCAATATGCAGTTGGATCTTTGGCCTGAATATGACCATTCCTCAATGTTGGTGATCTACCGAATTACGCTTTCGCCGGATACAACGTTTCCGGCTGATGTGGTCTTCCGCATTCCTGTCGCGGCAGGGATGCCCCATGCTGTAGCAGCGGGTTCTTCTGATATGAGCGTTGGAGACGTTTTATATGAACGCGAAGAGGTTGGAGAATGGGCCGTGCTTCGATTCGCAGTCAATGGGCCTGCGCTTCGTCTGGAGTATTATGACCCCTCTCTGACTGTCGAAAATCCCGCCCGCCAGTTTGTCTATACCTGGCCCGGAGATTACCCGGTGGAAGAATTTAAGGTGAAAGTGCAGCAGCCTGTGGAGGCCGAGGGGATGGTGATCTCACCTTCTCTGGGGAACGGCAGCCTGAATACCAGCGATGGATTGTATTATTACGAAACCTCGCTGGGCAGCATGAACGCCGGAGAAACGTTTGACATTTCCATTGAATATCAAAAAAATAGCGCCACCCTCACCATAGAAACCCTTCCTTTACAGCCAGGGCAGCCGGTCAATGAGGGTACCCAGGGGCGGGTGAACTTGCAAAGCATTATGCCCTGGATACTGGGGATAATGGGCTTTCTGCTTATTGGCGGAGGCGTCTACTGGTACTGGCAGTCTGGAAAAGAGCCGGCCCGTCCCTCCCGAAGGAGACGCCCCCGAGGCGCTTCCGCCCCGCGAATAACTACCCCGAAGAAAACCGCTCCCAGTGAAAAACCCCTCTCTGAGGAAGGCGACGTGTATTGCCACATGTGCGGAAAACGGGCCAGCGACACGGACCGTTTCTGCCGTTCTTGCGGTACGCCCCTGCGTTCAGAGTAGTGGGCAGTGCGGGGAGGGGAAGATTAAAATTCAGGGCGACCAGGTATTTGGTCGCCCTTGTTTTTCTTCCATGATTGCATTGGGACAGATGTCCCTCCAGGTTAATGACAAATGCACCTGATTATATCTGATATGTTTGGTAGGATTGGGATGAATGAACGACATCAACACTGATGACGGAGAAAAAAACTGGCGCGCTGAGTTTTGCGCTCCTCATAACCTTAATCTAGCGTTATAGCTCCTCTCAGGTTGCCTTAATCATATTGTGCCAAAATTAACAGGTTGGATTGCAGCCGTTGCCCAAACCCTTTCAGCGGTATAATCCAACCCCATTAATTTTGTCTTTATTGGAGGTTTACGCATGGAACGAGGTAAATTTTTTATCGGTGGATTGCTTATCGTCGCCGCGGTGGTTTACTTGATCGTCTCTTCCACCACGGCCGGAGCGCAATTTTTTCTTACCGTTGATGAACTGGCTGCCAAAGGCAGCGAAATGATGGACCGGGAGCTGCGCGTTGCTGGAGCGGTGATCGGTGATAGTATTGATTACGAACCAGAAACCCTCATCTTGAAGTTCATCATCGCCCACATTCCGGGCGACAATAGCGAGATCGAAGAACTGGGTGGGTTGGCCGAGGTTCTCTATCAGGCTGTGAACGACCCCACCCGCAATCGCATCTCCGTGGTCTATGAAGGCCCTATGCCTGACCTGCTTCGGCACGAAGCCCAGGCTATCGTCACCGGCTATCTGGGCGATGACGGCGTTTTCTACGCCGACGAACTTCTGCTCAAATGCCCCACCCGCTACGAAGAGTCTATTCCCGATCAGAGCGATCAATAGGCGGCTCTCCCCCAGCCAGTTTTGGATTTCGGCGAGTCTTAGTTCCCGTTTTGCGAGGCGACTCGGCGGTGATTTTCTAAAAATTGTCACTCACCATAAGTTTCAGTAATGGAGTTTTGAATGGTAGCTGATTTTGGATTTGGAGCGCTTGTTATCACTTTCTTGGTATCGTTGTTTGGTATTGGCGCGGCGATTTACGGGGATCGGACTAAAAACCACGCCTGGGTGGATAGCGCCCGCAACGCAATGCTGCTTACCTTCCCTTTGCTCACCATTTCGACGGTGAGCCTTATTATATTATTGGTCTCTGGCCGTTACGAATATGATTACGTCTATTCGGTCACCAGCAACAGTATGCCCATCTACCTGCGCATCACCGCCCTATGGGGCGGGCAGCCCGGCTCTTTGCTGTTTTGGTCATGGCTGCTGGCGGCTTTTGCCAGCGCCGTCACCTTCCGCAAATGGAAACGCGACCGCGAGTTCCTGCCCTGGGTGATCGTGGTTTGTCTGATTACTCTGGCGTTTTTCTTGCTGCTGGTCATCTTCGTCGAAAACCCCTTCCGGCAAATATTCCTTTATCCTAGCGGGGAGGCGGCCATATCCATGTTCCAACCATCAGGAACTCAGGCCTTTACGCCTTCCGATGGACGCGGCCTCAACCCCCTGCTGCGCCATCCAGGCATGATCATCCACCCGCCCATGCTTTACCTGGGCTTCGTTGCCTATGTCATTCCCTTTGCCTTCGCCATCGCCGCCCTCATCACCGGCCGCACCGACGACCGCTGGATCCGCCTGACCCGCCGCTGGACCCTCTGGGCCTGGCTCTTTCTCTCTCTGGGATTGGTGTTGGGGATGCGCTGGGCTTACGACGTTCTAGGCTGGGGAGGCTACTGGGGATGGGACCCGGTAGAGATTGCCGCCCTCTTACCCTGGCTCTCAAGCACCCCTTTCCTGCATTCCGTGATGATCCAGGAGAAGCGCGGCATGCTCAAGCATTGGAACATGATCCTCATTATATTAACTTATTCCTTGATGATCTTCGGCACCTTCCTCACCCGTTCCGGGGTGCTGTCTTCGGTGCATGCCTTTGCCCAGAGCGCTATCGGCCCCTTGTTCTTCGGCTTCATTGCTCTGACCTTCATCATCTCCATGTACCTGGTGTTCTACCGCTGGAAGGACCTCAAGTCTGAAACCCGGATGACCTCCTTATTCTCCAGGGAAGCCCTCTTCCTGCTCAATAACCTGCTCTTCATCGCCATCCTGGTGACCTGCTTCTGGGGGATGATCTTCCCCCTGATCTCGGAGATCTTCACCGGCCAAAAAATAACCGTCGGCCCGATCTTTTACCAGCGAGCAACCGGTCCCTTGTGGGCCGGGTTGCTCCTTCTGATGGGCGTTGCTCCGTTATCAGCCTGGGGCCATTCCACCATCAAGACCCTGGGACGGGCCTTGTGGAAGCCCGTGGTGGGTGCGCTGTTCGTCGTAGTCGTCATCTTTGTGAGCGGGACCACCAACTGGGTCTCCCTGATCGCATTCGGCCTTATCGCTCTGGTGATCTTTGTGACCCTATACGAATTCTGGCGAGGCGCATTGGCCCGAAACCGCAGTAAAGGAGAAGGTTTGCCTCTTGCGCTGTGGCGTCTGACCTGGCGCAACCGCCGCCGCTACGGCGGCTACATCATCCACCTGAGCATGGTGCTGATGGCCCTGGGCATTATCGGCATTGATTTATTCCAAACTGAAACTCAGGGCACTGTCCCCATCGGCGGGCAGATAACCCTGGACGACTATATCATCACTTACGATTCCCTGGCGGTTTGGGACAGCCACGATGGCCGCAATATCTCCCGCGCCACTGTGACCATATTCAAGAATGGTGTGGAGGTCGGCCAATTGAACCCCCGCCGGGATTATTACTATGAATCCCAGCAACCTTCAACTATCCCCGGCGTGCGCAGCACCTGGGAGGACGACCTCTATATCTTGCTCATTGACTGGCAGCCCATCTCCACCCAGGCGGCCACTTTCAAGATTTACCACAATCCCCTGGTTAACTGGCTGTGGATCGGTAGTTTTGTCTTTATCCTGGGCATCCTGATAGCCGCCTGGCCGGACCGGAAGGTAGAAGCCCGCCAGGAACGGGCCGCCGCTGCCTATGCCAAAGCAAAAGCATAAGCATTGACTGTTAGTTTACGAGGACCTGATTATGAAACGTTCACTCTGGTTCGCTCTTCAATTCACTTTGATTGCCGCCCTGCTGGTGGTGGGCGTGGCCGCCGCCCAGGAACCGACTCCGGCCGGCCCCTCCGCTGACGAAGTTAACGAGATTGCCAAGCAGTTGTACTGCCCGGTCTGTGAGAACATCCCCCTGGACACCTGCGGGACGCTGGCTTGCGAACAATGGCGCGAGCAGATCCGGGAAAAGCTGATCGAAGGCTGGACTGCCGAAGAGATCAAGGAATACTTCGCCGAGCAGTATGGCGACCGGGTGTTGGCCCAACCGCCCCGGCGAGGCCTGAACTGGCTGATTTACATTGTGCCTCCGGCGGCGTTGATCTTGGGCGCTTTTGCCCTTTACCGGGCCATGCTGGCCTGGCGGACGCCCCCGGTTGAAGCGGATGCCGAATCTGCCTCCCCTGGCGGCGACGAGGATGAATACGTCTCCCGGCTGGAAGAAGAACTTCAAAAACGAGATGACTAATCCTGGCTTGGGACCGCCGCCCGCGGTCATCACCAGCCGGTCATTTGTCTTGAAAATAAAAAGGAGTTACGCAGTTTGAATTGATAATACAAAACCTTGCGAAGGTTTTGGGAACACTAGTGGAATTTTCCTTCAGAATGTTATTGTTTATTGTTGTTTGTCCCCCAAACAACCTTCGCAAGGTTCAAATGCGTAACTCCTAAATAAAATGAAATCTATGGTGTCTTATGTCTGAAACTTTACCCGAAGAAACTACCCCAGAAGAATCCAACCCCGCCTGGGGACAATGGCTGGCCTGGGGGCTGGTCTTTGCCCTGCTCGTGATCGTCGCCATCGGCCTGTACCGCGCCCAAAAAGGCTCTGTAAATGTGGGCGAGCGCGCCCCGGACTTTATCCTGACCACCTTTGACGGGCAGGAGATTGACCTCGCCGATCTACGCGGACAAGTCGTGGTTTTGAATTTCTGGGCCTCCTGGTGCAAGCCCTGCGAACTAGAAGCCGCCGAACTGCAAATGGCCTGGGAATATTACGCGCTAGGCGGTCAAGTGATCTTTCTGGGCGTGGATTACACCGATACCAATAGGGAGGCCTTGAAGTATTTGGAGAGATTCGGTATCACCTACCCCAATGGCCCTGATCTAGGGACCCGGATTTCCCAGGCTTATCGCATCACCGGCGTCCCAGAGACCTACATCATCGATAGTGACGGGATCATCGCTTTTCGTTTGATTGGACCTTTCTTGTCATATGATGACATCATCACCGCGGTTGAAGATGTATTGGAGCGTTAAATGGATATTGGATCTGTCTTTCTAATCGCAGCCTTGTTTGTTCTGGTGGGATTGTATGTCGCCAAGCCAATTATTGACCGCCAGTCGTCCAGCGTGGGAGTGACCGAGCGTATGATTTCTAGTTTGTTGGCTGAACGCGACCGCGTGTTGGACGCCTTGCAGGAATTGGATTTCGACAACCAGTTGGGGAAGATCCCCGAAGAAGATTACCCCCCCCGCCGCGCCGACCTGCTCCAACGCGGGGCCGAAACGCTCCGTCAAATTGACGCCTACCAGAAAGATGCCAAAAGCGATGAGGCCGATACCCTGGAAGCCGCCATCGCGGCCCGCCGGGCTGCTCTGCCCTCGGACGGCGGTTCGGCCCTGTCCGAAGTGGAACCTGACGATATGCTCGAAGCGCAAATCGCCGCCCGCCGCCGAGACCGCCGTGAAAAGGCGGGTGGTTTTTGTCCCGGCTGCGGCCAGCCGATCCAGCAATCGGATCGTTTTTGTGCCAAATGCGGCACAGCGCAAACCTGAGGAAATCACCTCATAGAGGCAATTCATTATGTTTAAAAATTCCCGCTCAACTCTACCCTGGCTGGGCCTGGTCCTGTTGGCTGTTTTTGCCACAGCCTGCACTTTTTCCCTGGCCCAGGACGTCACCCCCCCGTCGGGCGCGCTCCAATCTCAGTCTCAACCTGTGGTTGTGCAAGGGCCTTACTATCCTTTGATGGCCCCAGACGTCAGCTATGGCGCCGAGATCTACGCCGAAAAATGCGCCTCCTGCCACGGTGATACTGGGCTGGGAGACGGCGCCCAGGCTGGCGGCTTGTCCAATCCCGTCGCTGCCATAGGCGACCTTGAACTGGCTCGCAATTCGACCCCTGCCGAGTGGTTTGAGGTGGTTTCCAATGGCCGCATGGATAAATACATGCCCGGCTTTCAATCCCTCGACGACCGCGACCGCTGGGACGTTGTCGCCTTCACTTTTACTTTGAGCGTACCGCCGGAGATCGTTGAGAGTGGACAGGTCCTTTACCAGACCAACTGTCTCCAATGTCACGGGCAATTTGGCTCTGGCGATGGAGAGGAAGCGGTTGGACTCCAGATGCCTTCCTTCACCGATCAGGAGCGCATGGCTTCCTTATCCGCCGCCGATCTCTATGCCGCCATCAGCGGCGACTCCGCTTCCGAGCAGCATGATTTTAGCGGCCAGTTGAGTTCCGATGAGATTTGGTCGCTCACCGCGGTCTTGCGCCTGTTTTCGTTTGCCTCTCATGTTGGCGGAGAGGAGTCGGTGGATCTGACCATCCCCTCCGATATGACCCCAGAGCCAGAAGACACCCCCGCAATAGAAGAAACCCCAGAGCCTGAAGAGACTCTCGCAGCCGAGGATACCCCCGCCGCGGATGAAACGCCCGAAGCCACCGCCGCCCCCGGCGATGAGGACTATTACATTGATGGGCGCATCACCAACGGCTCCGACGCCCCGCTTCCTCCCGATTTGGAAGTCACCCTCTATGCCTTTGAGCATGGGACCGGTGACTCGACCGTTGATGATACCTTTCCGATGACCGTCACCGCCGATGAAGAGGGCTACTTCATCTTTGAAAATATCAAAGATGATATGACCGTGAACCGGATTTTCCAGGTCGAGGTCATCCACGAAGGGGTGAGCTATCTTTCTGACCCTGCCTTCGTGATGGAAGAGACCTATGCGCTCACCCTCGACGTGACCGTTTATGACTCCACCACAGATACCACTGACCTGGAAATAAGCCGCCTGCACATTCTCTTCATGTTTGATGATACCGAGAATGTTCAGGTTATAGAGATGTATGTCGTCACCAACCACGGCGACGAAACGGTCGTAGCCAGTGCAGACGATACTCCTCTGCTGGTATTCTCCTTGCCGGAAGGGTATGCGGGCCTGCGATTTCAGACCGGCTCCATAGGGAATCCCTTCATCTCCATCCCCGGCGGCTTTGGCGACCCCTCGCCTATTCTTCCAGGGGAAGAAAGCTATCAGATGCTGGTTGGCTACAGCATGGTCTACGACCGGGGCATAGACTTCGTCCACGATCTTCATTTGCCTGTCGGCGCAGTCATCGTAATGGTGCAGTCCGCCGGGGTAACACTCCAGAGCGATTTACTGGTCTTCCAGAGCACCGGGCCACTGGAACAGGGAGGGCCTGATTTCGATATTTATCAGTCTGGCGGGAGGGCAGGAGGCAGCGAGTTAACCTTCTCTCTCTCCGGCCGGATCCGGCTTGGCGAGCAAACCAGCTTGTTCAATTTAGACTCCCAATCCAGCTTGTTCATCGGTCTGTTCGTATTGGGCGTTGTGCTGGTGGGAACCGGGTATTGGTTCTATCGCCGGGCGAAGGTGGAGGAGGAAACTCTCGTCGATGATGAAGAGGAAGAAGACGCCTTGCTATCAGAGTCGGATACGGATGCGCTGATGGATGCCATCATCGCCCTGGACGACCTCTACCAGGCTGGCGACCTGCCCGAGTCCGCTTATCGCCAACGCCGGGCCGCCTTGAAAGACCGCCTGAAAGAGTTGACCGGCGAATGAGAAACTGAATAATCTAAACAAGGGCGACGGAAGCTTGGCCCCAGCGAAGTACGTTCGCTAGACCAGCCTCCCTCGCCCTTCGGAACCTATGCCCAATCCTTAATTCCTAATCACCAATCACCTATTCACTAATTACCTAATTTCTTCCCTCCATGATTAAAGTCCGCAAACTCGTCAAACGCTTTGGCCTCAAACCAGTCCTGCGCGGCCTGGAGTTTGACGTTGCTCATGGAGAGTTCGTCGCCTTGATGGGGCCTAATGGCGCGGGTAAAACCACTTTTCTTCGTATTCTGGCCTCGCTTTCCCGGGCTACGATGGGTCTGGTGGAGATCGCCGGTTACCCATTGCCCCAACAAGCCGCCGCTGTGCGCCGCCGTCTGGGCGTAGTTTCCCATTTTCCCCTGTTATACGGCGACCTGACCGCGGAGGAG
>CBDUUP010000055.1:0-16036 GCA_965370435.1 uncultured Anaerolineales bacterium
CCCTTCATTGCTCCCCGTTGAGCAGATCCTTCTTTTGACCCCCTGAACACTTACTGATAAAGATATCTTCCAGAGTGGTCTAAAATTGGCCAATGGGACTTTTTCGCTTTCAGAGATTCTTTGGCCAGGTGGAATAGTAGCAGCAACTATAAATCCCAGGTTGGCAGTTTTATCCGGCTGTGATACAGGGTTAAGTGAAAATGCACAAATCCCTGATGAGAATTTAGGATTGCATGCAGGGTTTCTTGCTATTAGATACCCAGGAGTCATTGGCAGTTTATGGAAAATAGATGACGTTGCTACGAGTTTTCTTATGGATAAGTTTTACTTTTTACACCTAAAAAATAAGATGGAGCCTAAAAAAGCTCTTAGAAGTGCCCAACTATGGTTAGCAAAAGTAACACACAATGAACTTATCGCTACTTATGGTGAATTATATCCCCACTATGCTGATGTCGAAAGAAGTGAACAATCTTGCCCTTATGACGAGATCATATTTTGGGCTGCTTTTCGATATTTTGGTGTATGAAATCATCATGTGTTTACGTATGGTATAAAAACTTCATCCGAATTATTTTAGTGATTAATTGCAACCCAAAAACTACTTTGCCCCCAACGCACAGACTGTTAACAGAAAATATGGCGGGCCATAGTCTGGAAACTGCCACAAGTAGCTGCACCCTCGGAGGTCCTTGAACGCCCAGACCGTGGCAGATGAGGGGTAGGCCTTTGGGTTTGCGACGGACGGGAAATTGGTATATACTTCAGATATGAACGGTCATTTTCTATTCTCCGTTCAATACCCTTGAGGTGCATCAAACCATGAAAGACCCTTCCCAACAACCCTTTTGGATGGACGATCCGAACCCGTATAGCGCCCGCTCTTCGGCCACGACTCGCACGCCAGCCTCCTCAGCGCTTCGGCAAATACTGGATAAGGTATCTCGTTTCTTTAACGTAATAATTATGCTGGCATTCGTGGTTGCTTTGGCGGTTGTGATCATATCTTATCCCGATTTTGCGCCTGTAGGGTTGATTATGATAGGACTTATTCTTTTTTCTGTGGCTGTGAGTGTCTTTCAAACCAGACGGATGGGAGTCTCTGCTACAAACGCGGTGGAAATTCAAGATCAAGCCCAACAGCAAACCGGAGCTTCCCATATTGGCAGCGCGGTCCATGTCGCGGGGCACCCTCTACTGGAGAGAGATCAGGAGGTCGTCCTGGCTCTGCAGGACGACCTGCTCTATTTGTACGCCTACGCTAGTTCGCAATCCATAGATGCTTTTCCGGTGAGCGATATTCAAACCATCCATACCGTCGTGTACGACGAGGACCGGATCCCCCATGTCGAGGTGATTGACATCACCGCCCAAGCGCTGCAATTCGAGATTCATTGGCGCGGGCAAACCTGCACCTGCCTTTTCCGGCGGATGCGGAAAGTCCGCCCCATAGATTGGTATCACGCTCTCCAACAAGCGCGCTTGATAGATGGCGGGTAGAATAGGGCGTTTTGTGGTTTTCACGCAACTGTAATGAATGTGGGGAGAGATTGCTATATACTCAGGGAGGATGCCAGATTGGCATTCGGTTAAATCCCTAATCTTCGACTTACGAGGAGTCTATGACCATCCCCGAAGCTTTTAATGCTTTGCTGCAATCTTGCACCTCCGATTCTCCTTTGTTTCCGCCAACGCTTTTATACAACGAAGATTGGTTGCTGCGGCTGGTTCTCGACTGGTTCTCCAAACATGAGATAAACGACCATCCCCTGAACTTTGTGGAAGGCGCACGTTGGTACTCGGAGGTGTTGCTCCCCTCGGCATTTTCCAAGCGCCTGGGCAGCGACAAGACATTCGAGACCCGGGCCATTGCGGGGGCCGCGGTCGGCCATTTCAATTTCGGTAAAGAGGGAGAAACTGACTTGACGCTGGGTTCGGAGGCGGCTCAACTGGTCATTGTGGAGGCCAGGATATTTGGCGATCTTTCCTCTGAGACCAAGTTTTTCGACCAGGCGGCGCATAACGTCTCCTGCATTGCGGAAGTGCTCAAGCGCGCCCGGCTCAAACCAGAGGGCGTTCCCCGCTTAGGTTTTTACCTGCTGGCTCCTCAATCCCAGCTTGACCGGGACGCTTTCCCGGAAATGAAACGCCAAACTATCCACCTCAACGTCGAGCACCGGGTTCACGATTACGCCGGTTTCCAAGACCAATGGTACATTGATTGGTTTTCGGCCACTTTCGACCACATAGACATTCGCTCGATAAGTTGGGAGGCGGTGATCGAAACCATACAGGAAAAGGACCCTGCCTCTGCCGAGGGAATCGCTGAATTCTACCGGTGGTGCCTTGAGTTCAACAAATCCTGAGCCAAATAACCGCCGTTCATGTTCTTCTTGCTGGTTGAACGGGCTGGTCATCCTGGGCATCTTATGGGGGCTGGTAATATTGATTATTGTCGCCATACTGGAGCCAACCCCTGAATCCCTGACAATAATAGTATCCATATTCGCCAGTGGGTTCTACACGTTATTCCTTTACTTCACCCGCTTCTTATGGCTGCGCTGGCTGGCGCGCCGCCCGCTTCTTTCTGCCGCGCTGCTGGGAATCTTCAACGCCGCGGTGGTGGAGACGGTGTTCTGGTTTTTTGAAAAAGTATTCGGCGCCGAGGGAGTCGCCGCGCACCCCAATTTGATCGTTGACCTGGCGATCACCATGCCCTGGTACATCCTGATGGTCATTTCTTTCGTCCGGGTGCAGGCGCGATGGCGTTTCTCTGCGGCGGTGGTATTGTTGTTGGGCGCGGTCTACGAGACTGGTGGGGATGGCATTGTAGGCGGACTGGTCGTGCCCTTGCTGCTTGGGGAAGGACCCGCCTTCTTCGAGTTCTGGGTGATGATGGCGCTAGTCGCTTTCTGGCAGTTCATCCCGGTTTACAGTTCGATGGTCTTGCCGCCCGCCTGGATAGTGGCCGATGACATCTCAGTTTCACCTACCGCATCACCGATCTGGCTCGACGCCTTGAAACCGCTGTTCTGGCTTATTCCTTTTACTTTCTACATCTTGGCAATACTATTGATATTGTCTTTTGTATGATTTGGATTGATGATAAATGAAAGGCTAAAAGGACTGACCAAGATCAAACCGAAAGTTAGTGTAACAGGAAAAGATCAAATAAAGACTGGATGGGGTAAAAGATAACGATAAACGCCCAATATGAGAACAATATGCATATAAGACAAAAAGGGTTGTATTTATGCAATTCATGTGTTATAATTTAGGCGCACCTAATAATATAATTTGTTTTAAATGAACATAGAACCTGTATTGGAGAACTTTATATGGTAGACCCACTAACATCTTTACTTATCGCCTTGCTCTTGTCTGCATTCGGGGCCGGGCTGTTTTGGCCGGAGCGCGGCCTGATCCCCAGGTGGCAGCGCAACCGCCAAATGACCGAACGCGTCCTGATCGAGGACGCTCTCAACCATATCCACCGTTGCGGTCGGAAGAATCACCAACCGACCGTGCAGAGCATCGCCGGGGCGTTGAGTGTATCGGCGAACCGAGCAGCCAGCCTCTTGGAGAAAATGGCGGCTCTCGATTTGATCGCCATGCCGGAGGCGGAGATCAGTCTGACCTCCGCGGGTCGGGATTATGCCTTGCGTATCATCCGCGCCCACCGTCTCTGGGAAAGTTATCTGGCTGAAGAGACCGGCTACAAACCAGGGGAGTGGCACGACCTGGCCCACCGCTACGAGCACAACCTCTCCCCGGAAGAGATGGACGCGCTCTCCGCCCGGCTGGGGAATCCCAGCCGCGACCCGCACGGCGACCCGATCCCCACCGCTGGCGGGAAGATGGTGTCGCACGGCGGGCAGCCTTTGAACGCCATGCCGCTCGACCAACCGCTCCGAATCGTCCATCTGGAAGACGAACCCGAGGCAGTTTACGCTCAACTGATCGCCGAAGGGCTGTATCCGGGTATGGTCATCCGCCAGACCGAGGCGACCCCCCAGCGGGTGCGCTTCTGGGCCGACGGGGAGGAGCACATCCTGGCGCCTATTGTGGCCGCCAATCTCTCGGTTGTCCCCCTGGCTGAATCAGAACCAACTGAACCCGAAAAACCCCCTGGAGAACGCCTATCTACCCTGGCGCCGGGGGAGCAAGCCCGGGTTTTGGGGCTTTCCCCCGTTCTCCGGGGGATGGAGCGGCGGCGTTTGATGGACCTGGGGATACTTCCCGGCACCATCGTGGTAGCCGAACTGCGCAGCGCCAGCGGAGACCCGACCGCCTACCGTATCCGCGGAGCGATGATCGCGCTGCGTAAAGAACAAGCTAACTTAATAAACATTTCTCGAATCGAGGATATTTCGATATGAACGACCAAAGAACTAAAGAGATACAACCTACTTCGGATAATTGCGTCACCTGTCCGGTGCACCACGCCGCCAACCTACGCAAGCTGGGTGTGGACATGGAAAACTGGGATTACGTGGTCGCTTTGGCCGGGAATCCCAACACCGGCAAGAGCACCGTCTTCAACGCCCTGACCGGGCTGCGCCAGCACACCGGAAACTGGCCCGGGAAGACCGTCTCCCGCGCCGAGGGCGGCTACGTGTACGCCGAGGGGCGCTACAAACTGGTAGACCTGCCGGGGACTTATTCCTTACTCTCCACCAGCGTGGACGAGGAGGTGGCCCGGGACTTCATCCTTTTTGGACAGCCCGACGCGACCGTGGTCGTTGTAGACGCGACTCGTCTGGAACGCAACCTGAACCTGGCCCTGCAAGTACTGGAGATCACCGACCGGGTGGTCATCGCCCTGAACCTGATGGATGAAGCTCGGCGGCATAAGCTCCAGGTGGACGACCGCCGTCTGGCCCGCGACCTGGGCGTGCCGGTGGTGCCTATGGCAGCCCGTTATGGAGATGGCATGCCTGATCTGTTGGCAGCCATCAACGACGTAGTGACCGGGAAAACGGTGGGCAAGCCCCATCGAATTCAGACTATATCCTCTGAAATGAAACAAGCCGTCTCGAAGCTGGCGGCTCAAATCGAAGCCAACTACCCGGATCTGCCCAACACCCGCTGGGTGGCCTTGCGCCTTTTGGACGGCGACAAGCGCATAGCCGAAGCCTTGCGCAACGGTGAATTGGGGGATTTGCGCCAGGCCGATCCAAGACAAGCCATAGAAGATATGACCTTACAATTGGAGGCCGCCCAATGACCGCTCAACAACTTAACCCCGCTGATGAGATCTTAGCCCAAGCCGAAGCCCTGCGATGGGAGGTGGGGGGCAACTTCCATGAGACCATCGTGGAAGCGATTTACACCGACGCGGCCCATATCGCCGACCGAGCCGTCACTCGCTCGGACGAACGCCCCCGTTTTGACCTCGATAGCGCAATTGATAAGCTGGTCACCAGCCGTACCTGGGGATTCCCGCTCATGTTGGCCCTGCTGACCCTGGTTTTCTGGCTGACCATCGCGGGGGCTAACGTCCCTTCAAAGATGTTGGCCGATTTCCTACTGGGCGTCGTCCATCCCTTCTTGAAAGGTGTGGCTGCCAGCCTGAGCATTCCCTGGTGGCTGGATGGTTTCTTGCTGGACGGCATTTATCTGGGCACCGCCTGGGTGGTCAGTGTGATGCTGCCCCCTATGGCGATATTTTTCCCGCTCTTCACCTTGCTGGAAGACTTCGGATACTTGCCGCGAGTGGCTTTCAATTTGGACAACATGTTCCGCAAGACCGGCGGGCATGGCAAGCAGGCCTTGAGCATGGTGATGGGCTTCGGATGCAACGCTGCGGGCGTGATCGCCACCCGGATCATTGACAGCCCCCGCGAACGCCTGATCGCCATCATCACCAACAACTTCTCACTGTGCAACGGCCGCTGGCCGACCCAAATTCTGATTGCCACAGTCTTTATCGGCGCGCTGGTCCCCGCCCATCTGGGCGGGTTGATCTCGGCTTTGTCGGTGGTGGGGATCGCAGTTCTGGGTATCTTACTGACCTTTGCGATGAACTGGACGCTTTCACGTACCGTTCTCAAGGGTGAAGCCTCCACCTTCAGTCTTGAACTTCCGCCTTATCGTCCGCCGCGGGTCATGCAGACGGTTTACACCTCCATCATTGACCGCACCCTAATCGTGTTGTGGCGAGCCGTGGTCTTCGCCGCGCCGGCTGGAGCCGTAATATGGTTAGGCTCCAATGTCACCATCGGCGGCGTCAGCATTGCCGAGCATCTCATCACTTTCTTGAACCCGCTGGGCCTTCTGATCGGCTTGAACGGGGTTATCCTGGTGGCCTATATCGTCGCCATCCCCGCTAACGAGATCGTCATCCCTACCATCATGATGCTGACCGTGCTGGCCTCGGGGATAAGCGGCTTCGGCGGAGGCGCCGGGGTGATGTTCGAACTAGATTCGGCTGCGGATACCCTGGCAATTTTCACCGCCGGAGGCTGGACCCTGCTCACCGCGGTGAACCTGATGCTCTTCAGCCTCATCCATAACCCGTGCAGCACCACCATATACACCATCTACAAGGAAACGGGCAGCAAAAAATGGACTACTATCGCCACCATGCTGCCGGTCGTCTTGGGCTTCGTGGTGACTTTCCTGGTGGCCCAGGTATGGCGGCTGATCGCCGGGTTTGCGTGACCAACCCGACTCAGGATTGACAGCCGTCTTGACATTCGGTAAACTAGATATGAATTGGCAAATATGGAAACCATAAAGGAAAACAACTTGCGAGATAAACTTACCCACGCAATTGAAGATTACCTAAAAACCATCTACGAGCTATCCTTGGTCAACGGGCGCGCCACCACCAATAACATAGCCGGGCGTCTGAATGTGACTCCGGCCTCAGTGACCGGCATGGTGAAAAAGCTGGCTGCCCTTGATCCGCCTCTGCTGGATTACATAAAGCATCGCGGCGTGACGCTCACCTACGAGGGCGAGAAGGTGGCCCTCGAAATCCTGCGCCATCACCGCTTGCTGGAGTTGTTCCTGCAGGAGACCCTGGGATACACCTGGGACGAAGTCCACGAGGAGGCCGACCGCCTGGAGCACGTCATCTCCGAGGAGATGGAAGAGCGCATCGCTCAGTCTCTGGGCGACCCGGTGCGAGACCAGCACGGGGATCCTATCCCCACCCGAGACCTGGAAATTCCCTCTCCTGAGGGAGTCAGCCTGTTCGACTCCTCTCCTGGCCAGCAAGTCATCATCCGGCGGGTCAGCGGACGCGACCCGGAACTGCTGCGCTACTTGAGCGGATTGGGACTGACCCCGGATGTGCGGCTCAGCATCCTGAATATCTCTCCCTTTGATGATAACCTGCATCTGAAGATCGAAGGAGAGAAGAAGACCCTGGTCCTGGGGCCGCGCATTACCCGGAACATCTTCGTAGAATCGGTTTAGGTTTTTAGAATAAACTTTAAAGACAATTGAAGGGGATTGCCGAAGGTAAAGGGCAGGGCTTGTCCCTGCCCTTGCTTTTTGGTAGAATACAATGACTTAAAAATAGGAAGTGACCGATGAGCCAATTCTTCAAAAATGTATTCAAGAAAAGCGCCCGGCAAGACCGAGAGGCGGTCGCCGTTGTCTCCGGCCTGCCCCGCTCCGGCACTTCGATGGTGATGAAGATGCTGGAAGCGGGCGGCCTGTCCATCTTGACCGACGGCGTCCGCGCCGCGGACGAGGATAACCCCAAAGGCTACTACGAATTGGAACGGGTCAAAAAGATGGTAGAGGGCGACCTGGCCTGGCTGGAGGAAGCCCCGGGGAAGGCCGTCAAGGTCATCTCGGCCCTGCTCAAACATTTGCCCGCCGAGTATGATTACAAGGTTATCTTCATCCGCCGCAAGATCGCCGAATCTCTAGCCTCCCAGCGCAAGATGCTGGTCAACCGCGACAAACCCACCGACCAGGTCAGCGACGAGAAGTTGGCCGAACTGTTCCGCAAACACCTCGACCAGGTGGACGGCTGGCTGTCCGCCCAGCCCAATTTTGAGGTCTTGTACGTCAATTACAACCAGATCCTGGAGGATCCCGGCCCCTTCGCGGCGCAGATAAATGAATTTTTAGGGGGGGCGTTGGATGTGGAGGAGATGACTCGGGTGGTGGATGCGAGGTTGTATCGGCAGAGGGGGTAGGGCAGTATTGCCCGTTCTTTCCGCCAGTCTAGAAATATTACAATGATTCAAGATGTCGAGTTGAGAATGACACTTCAATGTTAGAAGAGAACAAGGCCCTTGTTCGCCGTACACACAGCGAGGTTTGGAGTAAAGGTGACATGGCGGCCGCGGACGAAATGTACGCACCAGATTATATTGGGCATTGGACGGGACGGCCTGACACTCACGGCCGCGACGAGTTCAAGGCTTTTGTTGCAGAAGGTCGGAGGCTCTTTCCGGACTGGAACGAGACGGTCGAACAGATCGTAGCAGAAGGCGACCTCGTGGTGACGCGCTTCACTTCCCGTGGAACCTTCGCGGGAGAACCTGGCGTCCCTCCGGATGGCAGACAGATTACGATGCAAGAAATTGCAATCCATCGCATTGTCGATGGCAAAATCGCCGAACAGTGGACCGTCGCCGATATTTTGGGAATGCAGCAACAGTTAGGTACTCTCGCCTCCTCTGCAGAATAGTCAGAGGGGAAAAACCGAAGGAATGAAGATATTGTAAAACACCCCGTTACCCACCTCGGAGTACCTGAAACCATGGAGATATTTTGATGGAAATAGAAAAGAATGGAGATCCAACAACCACTGATCCCCCATTTGTAGATTGGGACTTCCCGCCCGACATCGTACCAGTGGTCATAAACAGTCAAGGAGCAAATCTCAACGGCATCATTTACATCAGCCAAGGCCCTGGCCCACATCCGACGGTTATTCTATTGCATGGTTACCCTGGAAACGAGAAAAACCTAGATCTCGCCCAAGCAGTCAGGCGGGCAGGGTGGAATGCCTTGATCTTTCACTATCGAGGTTTTTGGGGGAGCGAAGGCGCCTGTTCGCATGATAATACCTTAGAGGATGTCTCTGCGGCGATCGATTTCTTGAGTTTGCCCGATACACAGCAGAATTGCAGGGCAGATCCTAGCCGGATCGCACTTGTGGGACATAGCCTGGGTGGGTATCTGGCGCTGATGGTTGGCTCGCAGCGAGCCGCGATTAGAAAGATTGGTTGCTTTGCGTGGATTAACATGGCGGAGATCGGAAAGAAGGTCAAGAGCAGACCCGCAGAAGCAGCCGCCTTCGCTGCATGGCTTGACAGCGCTGGCGCGGTCAAGGGCATGGATGGGGAAGGGATGCTCTCGAAAATAAGCGAAGACCTGCCAAAATACGACCTGTTGGAGCGTGTGGCCCACCTCGATGGTAAATCACTCCTACTAGTCGGTGCGGCGCGAGATACGCAAACGCCCTTGGACGAGCATTTTCTTCCTTTGGTTGAACGTCTTAGGGTACGTAACAAGGCATATCTTACAGAAACCGTTCTGGATACGGATCACGTATTTTCTAGCGCACGGATTGCTTTGGCCCGGATTGTTACAGAGTGGTTGACTGACAACTGAGAGTGTGGTTCCAAAGGCATCCGAGAAGACCTCACTGGATTTCTAGGTAGTCCTAAAGATGGGAATTAGTTTAAGGTTTCAAGATCGGCTTTCCCCTCAACTTGCCAATAACGAAGCGCGGCCAATAAAACCAGCACACTGGCAGCGACGTAGAGCGGCTCGAAGCCGGTGAACTCCCCCAGGGAGTACGCCAACAGCGGCCCGACCGCGACCAGATGACCCAGGTGATGGCTAAATGTCTGTACCGGCAGAGGGGGTAGATGATTGTTGCCTGGGGGGAGTCTGACTAGAAACTATACGATGATTCAGGTTGATGAAAGAAAAAGATCTAATGGGGGATAATAAGTATTACAAGGCAATGTCACGAAACGTGGGTTAAGACACCCATTGAGTAGGCGATTATTGCTGATTTATGGGTGAGTTTTGAATAGTTCTGGAGAAAAATTGGAGAAACCCTGAAATGTATCGTGTTCAAATGCGGCCCAACACCGCGTGTAGCTGACCCGCCCTTGACAGAGAGTTAGCGGTGCGATTCTTGTTGATTGTTAGTGAGAGGAGATAAAATTATGAAATCTGCGATAGCTATCTACCGGGCAGGAGAGGTTGTTGAAGCCGATGAAATATACCCCCACGAAGTAAATCTCCTCGGATTGGCTTGCATGGAATGTCTAGAACCAGTGATTTTGGTCAATAGGAAAAATTCATGTTATTTTGCGCACAAACCCGAAAAAACTAACTCACCATTTTGCCCACTTCGGGTATACTCGAATGGGAACGGTGGACATATCTCTTATGAGAGAATGACCAGAATATTTCAACAGAATGTTTTCCAAGATGCACTTTCGACAATCTGTGGAATTGCTACATTCTCTTCATTAGCATCACCTTACAAACAAGAAATAGATAAACTGGTTCAATTAATGCGACAGGTATGGTTTAGGAAAAGACGATGTATCCATAGATCAGACCTAATGACACCTCCACTTGATTACTTGAAGAAGTGGACAACTACTAGCAAGATAGTTCAAACTTATGTTTCCGTTTTATCAACTGACTATCCTCAGTTGATTATTACATATGAATCCTTGAAATCGGATGAACACATAACCACAGTTTTGCTTCTTTGGAAACACCTACATCTAGAACAAGTGAAAAAAGATTTGCGATTTCTCTTGCAGCTATCTCTTCGTGTATTAAATGATACAGACAACGTCCTTAGGATTAAATGGGCCGATGTAAACAATGAAACTAGCTCCACGGATGGGGCAGGTCTCATATTACAAGCTCTATTTCTTCTCACAATTGTGCCCTGGCTAGAAGTGTCTTCTCTATTGGAAAGAGCGGCCGGCGTAGAATGCGCAAATTGCAAAAAAAGCTATTCCCGAATTGATCAGTTGGTAGAAACAAAATGCGATGAATGCAACATAATCCTCTGTCCTTATTGCAGAGATAGATGCGTCAAATGCAATGTAGACCTGTGCAAAAAGCATGCCAATATGCATCGAACCTATTCCTGCCCCGATTGTGGACAAACCACTTGCGAAACACGCAGTCTTGGGCCCCCTCAGGTTTGCATAGAATGTGGTGATTTGGTTTGTTCTTCATGCTATTACCTCTGTGAGAGCTGTCATGAGCACATATGCGAAGACTGTTACCATGGTGGATATATCTGCGAATCTTGCAACGATAATTTCTGCAAAGACCATCCAGAAGACATCCAAAGGGTGGAATGCGTATCATGTTATATGGAATTTTGCGACCGTTGTGCCGAAGATTCGATATTCAAATGCCCTGAGTGCAAAAAGATGATTTGTATAAAGTGTTGTGAGGAGTGTACTGATTGCAGCAAAGAGATTTGCGAAGACTGCTCAACAGAACACGAATGTTCAGTTTAGACACCACCTTTGGAAGGAAAACCAACTCTGCGTGATACGAACTTGGGGTTCGCTGAGAGGATAAGTGTCGCAAAAAGCTAAGATAGGTTTTTGTTTAATTTCTTGAAAAGCAAAAACGGCGAGCTGGTTGCGCAATCGTTAGGCAAGAATATCCGCCAGGTAATTTCCAAAATGGAACAAGGATAATGTTTAATTGCGAATTTCGTGAACATAATAACTATTTTGTTTGTTGGATGGGGAAAAAGCTGACCTCACGCCCCTTGTCTCTTGTGTCTATTAGCATCCAAGAGACCCTCACCGAATATCTAAATGGATATCCACATGTTGCCAAAGATGGAGACTCAGTTTACAATTTCTACCTCGGCCTTCCCCTCAACTCGCCAATACCTCACCGCCGCCAATAACACCAGCACGCTAGCAACCACATAAAGCGGCACAAAGCCGGTGAACTCCCCCAGAGAGTACGCCAGCAGCGGCCCGACAGAATCACAGATGACTCAGGAAGAGAGGCAACCTGTGGTTGCAGCTAGTGCCGCCGTGACCCCACGAAGGAGGTAAAATCCCCGGCTTGAAATCCCTTATCTTTTATCCATTCAAAAACAGCTCAATAAGAATATTGAGCTGTTCTGATACCGATAAGTCTGATCGGCGCTGTTTACCGTTATTAACACCTATTCATTGAACCAAATTTCATTCGACCCGTCTCCGAAGTATGCGATAAAAATATCCAGGTCGCCATCGTTGTCCAGATCCCTCAAGACTACATTACTAGTGAGGGTATCGCCGCCCAAGTCTACGCCGCTGTCAATGAAGTTCCCCTCCCCATCATTGATCCATACCTCATTAGGCTCCCCGAAGTTGCTGACTACGGCGTCCAGATAGGTGTCTCCATTCAAATCGCCCAGCGCGATCCGCCCCCATCTTGTGTGAGGTAGTTCCTGGCCGCTGTCCACAAAGCGGCCCGTGCCGTCATTCAACAGCGCATGGGTTGGATAAGTGGTTGAATTGCCGCCCTTCGTAACCAACACATCAATGTCGCCGTCGCTGTCAATATCCCCCGCCGTGACCCAACCGGGGACCAATTCGGGATCGTTCATATGCCAAAGCGCCGAATAATTCCCTTCGCCATCTCCCAACATCGTCGTGTACCCTTGGCGTTCTTCCCGAACAAATACATCTGTATGCCCATCGCCATTCAGATCTTCCCAGACCAACGCGGTGTCATTGGGGAAGGTCAACTCCCCTTCGGTGAAAACTGCATTGCCATCATTGAGATAGACGGTGTGAGGCAGTAGATAGTATTTCACCACGGCGTCAAGGTCCCCATCCCCATCTACGTCAACGAGATCAACGCCATTCCCGCTCAATTCCGTATCTCCAAAATCCTGGCCCGAATCCTCAAACACGCCATGCCCATCATTTAAATACACTTTACTGGGCAAATCGTAGGTAGCACAAGTAATGAATAGATCAAGATCGCCATCGCCATCCAAATCTCCCACACCTACGCCGTGCCCCAGTTGGGTGAGGCGCTGGCCGGAGTCAGTGAAGAAGCCAAGCCCGTCATTCATCCACACCTGGGAATCGGCATCTCCCATATTAGTGAAAACCGCATCCAGATCCCCATCCCCATCAAAATCGCCCAGGCCGACCTGATAAGTACGGAAGGGGTCAAAAACCTGGGGGCTTCTTATCAGGGATATCAACGGGGCTAGAGTAAAGGTAGCCGTCTGCGTCGCCGTGATTCCAGGTGTAAATGTGGCCGTTGCTGAAGGGGCAGATGTCATGGTTACAATCCGCTCAGGCGTCAACGTAATGGCCGGGGTGAGGGTTGCCGTTGACGACTCGGTAGAACATGCGCTTACGAACAGCAAGATCAATGTGATAATCAATTTCTTTGGTTTCATCAAAACTCCTTATTTAAATAAAATCCATTTATCCATCGTTGGTGGCATAGAAAAATTAAGACGGCGTAGGTTCCAATTAATTAAATGCAAAAAGCCCTTGAAACTTTCAAGGGCTTTTGCGAAAAAGCTGTGCCCCCACGGGGATTCGAACCCCGGTTTTAGGCTTGAAAGGCCTACGTCCTAGTCCCCTAGACGATGGGGGCAAGCGAGAAATTTTACCATAACCCCCTCTTATGAGCAAGCATTTTGTCATAAACAAGTTAGCGACTATTATCGCACGAACAACTGCTAAGTCCTCCCTTTAGTCGGCGAAGGCCGACTTTGTAGCTGTTTGTGGGACTTTAGTCACTGAGTCACGATTTCAACAACTCCTCCACAACAGCTTGGACGATGGCCTCAATATCCTGGGGCCGAGGGTCGTGGACCGGGCCTGACTCCAGGGAGTTGGACAGGTTGTACCCCAAACGCCGCCGCGCCAGGATCAACTTCTCCACCGCCTCCTCATCCAGGGGGATAGGCGTTCCCAGTTGATGCGCCTGGGCGATGATCCGTGCTGAGTGGTCCAGAGCTTCCAGGCGGTCATAGGCTTGCTGTAAGTCCTCCCCCACAGTCAAGCTTCCGTGATGCGAGAGCAATATAGCATCGTGGCCGGAGATCAACCCCCGAATGGCGTCCCGGTTCTCCTCGCCGGAAGGGGTAGCATATTCCGCGGTCGGGACCGGGCCAAGCAAAATGACAGCCTCCGGGATGAGCGGCTCCAACATAGAGATTCCCACCAGGGTGAGGGCCACCGGCGCAACCGGATGGGCGTGGATCACCGCGCCCACATCCTCCCGCTGGCGGTAGACTTCCAGGTGCATGGGCAGTTCGGAAGACGGGATAAAGCCGGGCATCGCCACCAGGCTTTCACCCTGCATAGTGACGACCAAGATTTGTTCAGGTTTCAGGTCGGCCTTGCTCTGGCCGGAGGGAGTCAGCAGCAGGTTGCCGGTCGGCAGCCGAGCCGAGAGATTTCCCGCCATGCTGGAAATATAGCCTCGCTCGACCATCCGGCCGGCGATAGAGGCCATCTGGGCGCGCAGGGCGTGTTCATCCACGCCTCATTCCTTTTTCGCCCGGTGTTGAAGCTGGGCTAATGCATCAACGTGGCGGCGGTTGAACAGCATCGCATCTGTCTCGATCCGCATCTTGGGAATAAGCACGGCCTTGAGATGAGCGTTGTAAAGAGGGATGAATTCCCGGGTCCCCTCAACCATAATGACCGAAAAGTCGAACCGCCCAGACCACTCCATGGTGCCCTCTATCTCGTATACCTGAGTGACGACCTGGATCGGGAATTCAGTTATGCGCTCAAATCCGCCTCGAACCAACGCTTTAGGGCCAATATCCTCTGGACGCTTCAAACAGATCGCTACAACTTGATCTTTTGTCACCCGGAGCAAATCAAATTCGTCTACCAGCTTTTTGGGCATGTGCATATGCGCCAGGCTCACGTCGTGAAGCTCCATGAAGGAGGTCACCGGGTCGTTCAACAAACCGATCAAACCCATGCCTCCAACCAGGATCTGTCCCACGATCCGATAGCTGCGAGTGTAGATGTCCCCGGACACAAAACGTTGAGTGTTGGCTCTGGCCACGACAACCTCGCTGAATTAAGTCAAGTAGTGGATCAATCGGGCGCTGCTGTAGGGGTATCTACCGGCGGATGGTCGCCCCGCTCACGGCGGATACGCGGAGCGCCGCTCCGACGGTATGGAGTGTGAAGCAATGTGTTCAACCAGGCCTGGGCGCGTGTATCGTACTCGCGAAGCCCGCAAAGGTCGCATACCCAGGCTGGAAAATTGGGGACCGTAATTAGCTCCCCTCTTTCCCACAGGTAAAAAGTCAGGTATTTCAAACGCCGCAGTCCAGCCCGGCATTCCGGGCAAGGCGTTTCAAATAACGAATTCTCTTTTTCTTCCTTGCTCATGGTATTTCCATCATTTTCATTGAAAAACGCTGGAATGTCAAGGCGCAGCGAGTACTGTATCGTTCAATAAGCCCCAATCCGGCGGCGGCCAATAGACAAACACCGCTTTGCCGATCACGTCTTCAATAGGCAGCATCCCCCATTCACGCGAGTCAGATGAATTGTTGCGGTTGTCTCCCATCACAAAAACCATCCCCTCCGGGACGGTCCAACTGCCGCCTCGGTTAGGGGGAGCGTTGATGTAGGGTTCATCCAATAAAACGCCGTTTATGATTACCTCTCCATTGGAGATCAGTATCTCGTCTCCCGGCAAACCAATAATACGTTTCACATAATCCTCGGCCGGGTTTTCGGGGTACGGGAATACGACGATGTCGCCCCGTTGGGGGTCGCCGAAACGATAGGACAACCGGCTCACGATCACAAATTCGCCATCGTGGAGGGAAGGCTCCATACTCACCCCCTCCACCCGGATGCGGGCCGAGACCGCGTTGATTCCCAGATACAGCAACAACGCCATCACAATGGTCTCCAGAACGTCCAGGAGAAAACGGCCCAGTTTCTTCCCCAGTTCGTCTTCCGGCTGGGCTTGTTCGGGTTCCATCAAATCATTATCAATACCTAACCAGTCGTACCTCCGTATTACTAGCCGGATTATAAGGCGGGATACAGGGCAAGAC
>CBDUUP010000056.1:0-15891 GCA_965370435.1 uncultured Anaerolineales bacterium
TTTGTTTCATATAATTTTCTCCGATAAATTTTCAAGTATTGAATTGATAACCAAAGTTGGTGTGATTGATGATGAGTTCAGGCTTGGAGGGGGTGGTCTCCATTTTGCGGCGCAGGGTGTGGATGACCCATTTCAAGCGGTTGCGGGTGTTGGGTGAGTCTTCTTCCCACAGGGCCTCGGTGATGGTTGAATATTGGGCGGGTTTGGGGGCGTGGTTGGCCAGGATCTTTAGCACCGAAAATTCATTGGGCGAAAGTTTGATCTCTTCGCCTCGAAGGGAGATCTGGCGGGTTTCGAGATTGATAGTGAGCTGCTTGGAAGGGAAGACCCGGACGTTGACCGGTTCGACGCATCCGGCCCGGCGCAGGGCGGCCTTGACCCGGGCCACGATCTCTCTGGCCGAGAATGGCTTCCTGATGTAGTCATCGGCCCCGGTGTTGAAGGCGTTGACTACCGAGTCTTCCTGGGCGACCGCCGAAACCACCAGCACGGGCACTTCAGAGAGATTCCTCAAGTGCTGGATGACTTGCAGCCCATCCATGTCGGGCATCCACATGTCCAGCAAGATGATGTCTGGGTTGGTCTCGGAGAATTTCTTGAGACCCTCGGGGCCGTCCAAGGCGCCCAGGACGTTGAACCCGGCAGCTTGCAGGATAACTTTCAGCATGGTCACCGAGTCGGCGTCATCATCAATGATGAGGACTGAATCCTGTTCGCTCAGGTCTTGGACCTGGTCTATGTCCAGGCCGGTGAAGGGGTGGGTGGGCAAGTCGGCCGTCAATGTGTTTTGGGTTGTCATTTGCAGTATGGTCCTGTTCTAGATATTCACTCTGTTTAAAACAGATTTTGGCTTGTGAATTCACCTTACAAATTTGTTAGCTAACAGAAACGTGGATAAAATCTACCTTATTTATATGATATAGTTGATAATTATACATATATTACCCAAATTGTCAATATCAAAATAGAAGCAATTACTATTTTCTATCCGAGACCTATCAAGAGGTTTTTAGGTAGTTTTTTCCTATTTCGGGCGGAGAATGGACTGTAAAAATAGGTTTTTTTCAGACCTACTGGTAATCCTTCCTGGTTGATGAGGATTTCTGGTTAGGTGTTTGGGCTTTAATTACTCGTGGGCGGCAGCGTTTTTTTCCCTATACTGAATTTCCGAGGCCGGAGGTTGATGAATTCCTGAGGCAATGGCCTTTTATTTTTTCCCTATCAAGGGAAAACAAATGATTGTTATAGGGTGTTATTAGGGTTCTCTGATTTAGATGGTTATAAGAGTTATCCATATAATAGGTAGGTACAGATCCATTCCTTCTTGCTGAAAATCTGTCTTGCAGCGCAGGAACCATACTATGTCCCAAATCTTGACCGCCCTCACCCGCGGCCTGGAATTCACCGGCCAGCTTGCGCCAGACCTGACCGCCTTCCTCACCCACCACGGCTTCCCCAAGACCGCCCAGCACTGCCTCCAGGTGGGGGAAGAGGCCCGGCGGTTGGCGGCGCGCTTCGGCGCGGACCAAGAAGCCGCCCAGCAATCCGGTTGGCTGCACGACGTGAGCGCGGTGTTCCCCAGTCGGGAGCGTTTGGACGCGGCTCGTGCGTTGGATATTGAAATACTGCCGGAGGAAGAAGCTTTCCCTCTCATTCTCCACCAGAAGCTGTCGGTTGTACTGGCCGAGGAGATTTTTGGCGTAGAAAATCAGGCTATCTTGAGCGCGGTGGGATGCCACACCACCCTGAAGGCCAAGGCCTCCACTCTGGACAAGGTCGTCTTTGTGGCTGACAAGATCGCCTGGGACCAGCCGGGGGAGCCGCCCTATTTAAAGGCGGTGAGGGAGGGGCTGGCCCATTCGCTGGAGGCAGGAGCGTTGGCGTATATCAATTTTCTATGGGAGAGGCGGGATACGCTGAAGGTGGTGCATCCCTGGATGAGGGAGGCGCGGGAGGAACTAAAGGGGAAGGCGAAAGGGTGAAGGATGAAAGGGGAGATCAGGTAATTAGGGATTAGGTAATTGGGTAACTTGGCAACAAGGGGTTGATGCTGTAGTAATGTTCAATCCGTCTCACTTATTCAGTCCGGCGAGGAGGTCGGCGAAAATCAGCCAATTGCCTCCAGCCTGACCGTGATCCTCGTAGCTCCACCAGCCCGACAGCACGGCCTGAGCCAGCCCCCATCCGATGATGCGCTCCCGGTCGAAGCCCAGCGCCTCGGCGAATTGGTCCACCCGGCGGGCCATGATCCGGTCTGGATGGGGTTCTTGGAGGAGTTGGGGATAGGGATTGCGCAGCCATGCGCCCACTTCGTAGGCCGGTTCGCCCAGGATACCCTTGGGATCAATGGATAACCAAAGTTGGCGTTCAGCGGAGACAATATTCCAGTGGTGGAGGTCGCCATGCAGCACCACCGGCTCGGCCATCGAACCCAGGAGTTCCTCAAAGAGCCTTTCGGCGGCAGCGACTAGGTCTTCTGGGAACGGCCCGGTGCCGCCCTCAAATTCGTCTCGCAGACGCTTCATCCCATCCGCCCAATCCGATACGGAGAGGAATGCGTGTTCGGCGGGGACCGGTCGCCATAGACGGCCCATCACCTCCGCGGCGATGGCGGTGGCCTCTTCGTCAGGGATTTCGACTATAGGAGCGCCCGGGTTGAGCCGCTCAAGCACAAGGATGCCCTGTTCAGGGTCGGCCTCCAGCAGTTTGACCGCCCCGCGCCCATCCTGGAGACGGAGGGCTTCGATCTCGGTCAGGAGTTCGGGGTTGGGGACGCCCAATTTCAACACCACTTCCACGCCATCCGCGCCGGTGGCGGGGGCGACGTAGTTGTAGGATAAGTCTTCAAAATGGGAGTGAATGGTGAGCGACCAGCGCCGGGCGCAGTCCTCCAGCAGAGAGGGCAGGTTGCGCAGCCACACTTCTCCGGCTGTGCCGTGCAGTTCGATCATACGGCGGGAGAAATTTTCCATTAGCTGTAGAGACTTAGGGAATAAATCTAAGGAAATGCTAGTTGAATAATATTTTCTGGAGCACAAAACATTGCATGTGGTTGGCCTAAAGGCAGTCCAATTTCTTTCACTAACTCGACCATACCTTGAGTGAGCGCGGGTGAAAACTGGAAATAATTCTGTTGGTTTATCTCAGTTTGCCAGGGACCGCCAGCAAACATAAAATTGGATTCATTGGTAGATAATTCCAATGAAGCGCCGTCATTAAACAAGATTGTGACGTTCCAATCAGGGTTATGGTCAGTGCAAACAGCTAAACTAAATTGTGAATCGATAGGGATAAAATCGGTAAGAGCGGGCGACAATGCCTGAATCAGGTTCTTATCAATCGTTTGAGAAAGACCATCCCGCAATGATTCAGGAAATATTGATATTATTCTGATCGAGGGAACTGAATCAGCGTGAGTGATCTCTAGTTCGTAGTTGACTGAATCACCAATTCCACCCCAACTATACTCTATATGAAGATTTTTTATGCCTTGCATAGCCATAGGAGGAACTTCAACAATAGGCACTGAGCCGTAATAGCCATAGAACAACGGCACTGCAAACATATAGGCGGGATTAAGAGAAATGGTTTGCGAAAAAGCTCTTTTCCCCTCTTCTGGAATTGGATCGCTGTCGATTAAACGTTCAAGGTACGCGCTAGCCAAAACAGCCCAGTCACAACCAGAAGTCGGCCAATATGCGCGTTCCAACTCACTGATGCTCAATTCCTCAGGATAGCGCTGTTCAGCAAGTATCTCTATTTCACAGTTCTGGACCTCAACGATTTGTTCTCTCGTAATTGGGGTCAAAGGCCATTCCCAGGGCAAAAATGTGTCATAGGGAGGGATCTCGCTGGAAGGTGTTGGCGTTTGAGTCGGGAAACCTAACGGAGTGATCGTAGGCGTTAGAGCCATAATTTGAGCAGCTTCGCTTGTTGCAGTTGCGCTTTGGGAATCACTGGCGGGCAAAATTCCCCAAATACGGACAGTCCCCTCAGTACCTTGCGATGCTAACAACCTCCCATTTGGCGAAAAGGCCAAGCGATAAGCCTCACCGGTATGTTCCTCAAGGGCCTTGAGCAACTCTCCATTCTGGCTATCCCACAACCGGATGATAGTATCCTTTGAGGCCGTAGCTAGTACCTGGCCGTTGGTGGAAAATGTCAGGTCATTTACAGGTTGGGCGTGGCCCATAGTCGCGACAATTTCCAGGGTTCTTAAATCCCACACGTTGATTGTGGTGTCATCGACCACCGCGGCAAAAAATCTACCATCGGGTGAGAACGTTACTAGAGAGACAGGCTGTTGAACATTAAATGTTAGATAAGGTGTCCAATGTGCGAAATTAGTATATCCAGTTTCCATCTCTCGCAGAACGGGAATCCATTGTTCAACGCTCCAAAAATAAATATATCCATCCGAGGCTCCAGATGCCAATATATCTCCACGAGGAGAAAACGCAATGTCCATTACATCTTCATCCCCCGGCTCTGGCATTATTCCCCTCCCAATTTGGGAACTATGAGCGTACACATGAACAGCGCCCAAGGTGAAAATATTGTAAAGTATAAAATCTCCTATCGCTGGATGAGTGATAGCAAAAAATTGGCTGTCTGGGGAAAACTGAGGCGTACTAAGGGTATAACGTTCCTCTCTCAAAAATTCACGGCTTGGCAAGTCCCATACTGCAATTCTAGAAGTGCCAGTTATGGCATACTCACCATTGGGTGATATTGCCAACTTTGTCGGTTGTCTCTGATTTTCAGGCAACGAACCTTGTTTAGCTAATACCCCAATGGTATTACCATTGGAAATATCCATTAGCCGAGCTCCGCCAGCCCCAGCGCCGACAGCTAAAAAACTGCCATCCGGTGAAAATGCTATGTCATTCCCTATTTCTACGCCAAATTCCCATTTCGCAATTTGAACTAGTTCACTTGCGGTTTCAGCAGAAATTTGTGCTTGAACGGCAGGGAGTTGCGTTCCACGAAGAACTGCCGGAAATGAGGTGGCTGTGGAAGTAAGGGTGATTGTTGGTGTACTTGTCGAAGTAATTGTAGGAGTCACCGTAGATGATGGTGAGGCTGTCAAAGTAGGCGTTGGACTGAGGACCTCCGTAGGATCGTCTATCTGACACCCCACCAAAAAGAGAACAAAACCCAAAAGCAATATGGTATTCAAAGATCGGCATTTCTGCATAATAGAAATCCTCATCTAAGCCAAGCCCAAGAGCAATGAAAAACTAGAATAATGCCACCATCTACCACCCATCACCCCCCAAAATACTGCAACGCCAGCCGAAGCCGGTCCTCCACTTCATCGGGCGCGTCGCGGGGGATGGATTGCAGGGCGGCCTGGGCTTCCACCAGGCTGTAGCCCAGGGCGGTGAGCGCGGCCATCACTTCGGTGTCGGTATCGGACATGGCGGCGATGACTTCTAGTTCCTCCACGGCCTGAATCTTGTCCTGCAGGTGGAGGAGGATCTTCTGGGCGGTCTTCTTGCCCACGCCGGAGACCCGGTTGAAGATCTCGACTTGCTCATGGAACACGGCCCGGCGGATGGTACTGGGGTTGAGGGTGGAAAGGATCGCCAACGACAGCCGGGGGCCGACCCCGTTGACGCCCATCAGCAAGTTGAAGTACTCCCGCTCTTCGGTGGAGGCAAAGCCGTAGAGGGTGAGGGCGTCCTCGCGCACCACCAGGTGGGTGTGCAGATGGATGCCCCCGGCGACATGCAGTTCTTCGCGGGTTTGGGCGGGGACGTACACCCGCAGCCCCACCCCCCCAACCTCGATCACGATGCTGTCGCTGTCAATGATTACAACCTGTCCACGTATGCTGGCGATCATACCCAAACTCCATTCTTATAATTCTTATAGAAGAAACGCTACGCTGATGCCGGTGACCAACATCAAAACCACACCCGGCAAGATGACTTTGCGCAGGGCCGGCGAACCGCTTATCAGCACTATGCCGCTCTTGACCACCGTGTTGGACATGGCCGCCAGGACGATAGCGCGCTTGGCGGTGATCAAATCCACGACGCCGGCATTACTCAATTCCGACACTGAGAGGGTGATGGCGTCCACATCGACCAGGCCAGTGATGACACTAGAAAAGATCACTCCGGCATCCCCATAATAAAGCTGGGCGGCGCGGGAGACCAACAATACCACCGCGTAGAGAGCGCCAAACTTGATGGCCGTGCCCAGATCAAAGGGGTTGGAAAACTCCACCTCGCTCTTCTCGGAGGCGCGCTGGGAAAGAAACAAATAAATGGCATACCCAACGCCCACCAATCCAGCCGCCACCAGCGGCACCCAGACGATTCCCAGCAATTCAAGGTTGAGTGCGCCCACCTCCACCAGAATGCGGATGAACATCACCGTCCAGGCCACTATGATCGCCAGAGCGAAGGATTTTTCCATCCCTTCGTCACGGTTGCTGCGCTCGGTGAAGCTGAGGGTGACGGCGGTGCTGGAGACCAACCCGCCCAGCAATCCGGTCAAACTGATGCCGCTCTCCGGATCCACCACTTTGATGAGGACGTATCCCATAAAGCCGATGCCGGAGATAAAGACCACCATCAACCAAATATTGAAAGGGTTGAGCACGTCGAAGGGCGGTTCAAAGAAACTCTGGTTGGGCAGCACCGGCAGGACAATGGCGCTGATGACGGCGAACTGCAAGACCGCGAAGAGGTCTTGGCGGGTCAGGGCGCGCACAAAACGGTCGGTCTCCAGCTTGATGGAGAGCAAGACGGTGGCGGCAATACCGATGGCTACCGCCAGGGTCAAGTAGCCCCAATAACATAGCGCGCCGATCAACACTGTGACCAGGATGGCGACCTCGGTGGTCAATCCCGTCTGCCCCCGCCAGGCAGCTATGAAATAAGCCACCGCGGTGAACAAGCCCATAATAAGGAGAACGCCCAGAAATACCAATGAAGACTCCAACTCGTCAGCGGCCAGGGCGGCCATATAGCCGGTCAGGCCCATCAAGGCGAAGGTGCGCTCTCCGGCGGTAATCTCCTGTTTCTGACCGCCGTGGGCGAATTCACGCTGCAAGCCGATCAAAAACCCAATGGCGATCGCGGCTCCAAAGCGGATGAAAAGATCTATTTGTTCCATGTAATATCCCTTATCGATTTTCTATCACTCGCGGACGTTATCATCCTTCATCCTCATAACGCGCCCGCATCCCGGCGCTGTGCAGGTGGCAGATCGCCACGGCCAGGGCGTCGGCGGCGTCATCGGGTTTAGGGACTTCGTCCAGGTTGAGGAGGGTGCGCACCATCTGCTGTACCTGGCGCTTGTCCGCTCCGCCATACCCCGAAACGGCCTGCTTGATCTCCATCGGGGTGTACTCCCCAATGGTCAGATCCGCTTCGGCCAGGGCCAACAGCGCCACCCCGCGGGCCTGCCCGACGGTGATGGCGGTCTTCACGTTGCGCTGAAAAAACAACATCTCCACCGCGCCGGTCTCCGGGCGGTGGAGATTCAGAATGTCATTCAGGCTTTTGTAAAGCAAGACGAGACGCCGGGGCATGGGCATGTCGGGCGGAGTCAGAATAACGCCATAATCCACCGCCTCCAACCCGCCCTCCTCGGTCTCCCGCACCAGGCCGTAGCCGGTCGTGGCGGTGCCGGGGTCAATGCCCAGGGCCAGCATAGACCTCAGGCTGCCTCAAGCTGTCCCAGGGCTTCGTCGGTGATCTGCAGGTTGGAAGACACGCTCTGCACGTCGTCCAGGTCTTCCAGGTCTTCGAGCACCCGCATCACCTTCAAGGTTTTCTCCACACTCAGCTCAATCTCCTGGTTGGGGATCATGCGCAAGGCGGCTTCGTCGGTCTGGATACCGGCCAGACGCAGTTGGTCACTGATGGTCTTGAAAGACTCCACCGGGCCGGTGATCTCGATGATCTCAGCATCATAGACGGCATCGTCGGCGCCGCCCTCCATAGCCAGTTCGAGGATCTCGTCCTCGTCCCGCCCGCTGGTGGGGAAGATAAAGTAGGCGGTGCGGGTGAACTGCCAGGCCACGGAGCCAGTCTCCCCCAAGCTGCCGCCTGACCGGTTGAGGACGTGGCGGATGTCGGCCACCGAGCGGTTGCGGTTGTCGGTGACTACTTCGATAATCAAGGCCACGCCGTGGGGGGCGTAAGCTTCGTAATGGAGCTGCTCCAGCGCGCCGGCGTCCTTGTCTCCGATGCCGCGTTTGATGGCCCGTTCGATGTTGTCTTTGGGCATGTTGGCAGACCGGGCGCGGTCAATCGAAAGCCGCAAGCTGAAATTGGTGTCGGGGTCGCCGCCGCCCTCCCGGGCCGAAATGGCGATCTCTTTCGCCATGCGGGTGAATATCTTGCCCCGCTTGGCGTCATTAGCGCCTTTCTTTCGTTTTATGGTAGACCATTTTGAGTGTCCGGACATTTTTCCTTCTCCTGACAGAGTTCAGGGGTTGTTTCGAGTAGGGATTTGATTATACCATGCGAGGGAGGCGGCCACAAATGAGGTGTATAGAACAGAGCCGCATCCTTCGACAAGCTCAGGATGCTTCGCACGACAGGCTCAAGATGCTTCGCACGACAAGCTTAGGATGCTGAAAATGGGCGGATTTCGGCCAAACCTGCGGGAGGTTGGGTATCTACTGACATATTTTGCATTCAGACGAGCTTTTCAAGAGTTGACGATTCATCTGTACCTGTGGTATCATCCGGGCGGTCAGAGGCCGTGCGCCTTTGGCTTGTTTAACTATTTACTAACCCGTAAAAGGAAGAAGACATAAGCGCGCAAAATTTCCGTATCAACCGCTCCATTAGAGCTCGCGAGGTACGCCTGATCGGCCCCGACGGCGGCAACGTTGGTGTTGTATCCATTGACGAAGCCCACAAAATTGCCCGGGAAGCAGACCTGGATTTGGTAGAAGTCTCGCCAACCGCCAAGCCCCCAGTATGCCGGGTGATGGACTTCAATAAGTTCAAATACGAGCGCACAAAAAAAGATCGCGAGTCGCGCAAACAACAAAAGAAAGTCGAGATCAAGGAGATCCGTCTCCGGCCCAAGACGACCGCCCACCATCGCTCTTTCAAGGTGCGGGATGCCCGCCGTTGGTTGACCCAGGGCAAGAAGGTCAAAGTGCGGGTTCGCTTCCGGGGCCGGGAGCATCATTACCCGGAAATCGCCCTGGAAGATATGCGAGAGATCGCCGATGAACTGGCTGACGTCGGTATGATCGAGATGGCTCCATCCAAAGAAGGGCGCAGCATGTTGATGGTTCTGGCTCCTGGAAAAGGTAAAGTATCTAAACCGAAAGAAGAACCCCAGCCAGAAGAAACCGAAAAATAGCCTTCGCTGTTAGCGGCCTTCTCATTACAATTCAGACCTCGCCTCTCCGCGGAAGAGAATACGCGCCGCGGATTTTATATGAACAGGAGTTTAATCGTGGCACGCAAGAAGAAAACAAAAAAGTACAAACTGAAGACCCATAAGGCGACCGCCAAGCGTTTCCGCCTGACCGGGACGGGCAAGCTGGTTCGGACCAAAGCCGGGAAAAGCCACCTGCGCCGCCGCACCTCCAAACGCACCAAACGGCAGTTCAGCAAGATGATTCCGGTGCAGGGCAAAGGCATGATAAAGCGCATCAAGCGGCTGGCTCCCTACATGAAGAAGCATAAAGCTAACCCGACCGCCCGCACGGCGAAATAAACCCATCAACTATTGCGGCTGTTGGGCGCATGCAACGGGTAAGGGTGAACGATCGCCGCTTATCGGCGCTCAGGAGTTCGCAGGAGAGAGAACATGGCTCGAGTAAAAACTGGCTACACCCGCCGCAGACGGCACAAGAAAGTCCTCAAACTCACCAAAGGCCAATACGGCTCCCGCTCCAAACTCTTCCGCCGCGCCAATGAGGCCATGCTGAAGAGCTTGTGGTATTCCTACCGGGACCGGCGGGTTCGCAAGCGCGACCTGCGCCGCCTCTGGATCGCCCGCATCAACGCCGCGGCTCGCATCAACGGCACCACTTACAGCCGCCTGATCTACGCCTTGAAGAAAGCCAACATCACCCTCAACCGCAAGATGCTGGCCGACATGGCGGTCCGCGACCCCCAGGCTTTTGAAGCTGTGGTCGCCCAGGCAATGAAAAGCTAAACACGATTAACCTCAAAAATATAAACAGGACGGCTTTTGCCGTCCTGTTTTGGTATAATCAGGTACGGGCATTACGATTTATTGTTTTCAAATGAGTGAAAAATGAAGAATATATGAAGCGCGGGCGTTAACAGTTTAGGGATGCCTCATCGTCTCCTCATCCCAACGTGTCCCTACGTGATTTCTTCCGGGTATCAGCCATCGAGAATCATTCTCAGGAGGAGCTAGACCCCATGACACGTTTTATTCTACGCCGACTCGCCATTCTACCCCTGGCGCTGCTGGTCGCCCACTTCGCCGGGTTCACCTACGTTTACTTCTCCGGGGGCCGTACGGCGCGGCAGGCCGGAGAAGAAGTTATCCCCCTCATCCCCGCCTATTCCGCTCACATCAATGAAATCATAAACCTGGATTTTGGCCTCATCCCCGGCAGCGAAGAGACGGTTATCAGCCGGGTTCTATCGTCCACGGCCAACAGCCTGGGGCTGCTGGGGATCGCCCTCACTCTCAGCATTCTCATCGGATTGACCCTCGGTCTGAGGGCGGCGCGCAATGACCCGCCCAGCGTGACCCGTTGGCTGGCGCCTATTTCCACCCTGGGCTTGGCCATGCCCAGTTTCTTCCTGGGCAGTCTCTTCATCGCGGGGTCTATTTTCTATCTTATTTTGGGCGGGCCGGAGGCTGAGTTACCGTTTCCTCTGCAGGGATTTGGGTGGGACCTGCACCTGGTTCTGCCCATACTCGCCTTGATGATCCGCCCCACAGTGCAGATCGCCCAGGTCACCGCGGAGCTGCTTTCCACCGAGTTCGGCAAGCAATACGTCATCGCTTCCCGCAGCCTGGGATATTCTTGGCAAAACATCCGCCGGCGCTTTGCCTTGCGCAACGTTCTCGCTCCGGTGGCGCTCAATATCACCGCCTCCTTTCGCCTGTTGATCGGCGAGCTTATCATTGTGGAAACGCTGTTCGTCTGGCCCGGGCTGGGGCGTCTGCTTTACATCATCTTAGTTGGGAATCGCTTCAGCATGGGTTATGTAGTCATGCCCTCCGCTTATTTAGCCAACAATCCATCGCTGGCAGCAGCCACGATTGCGGTGTTGGCCGCGCTCTTTCTTTTCGCTGATTTTATCACCGCCGTTCTCATCCGGGTTTTCGACCCCCGGCTGCTCAATGCGGAGGAAGGGAGGTAAGCATGACTGAGAGATCATCCTCCAGCGAAAAGAAAGTTCACGTTACTCCAGCAAACTGGTCCCTCATCCTGGGAGGGCTAGTTGTCCTGATTATCGTCCTCCTCGCTATCTTTGGCCCAACGATAGCCCCAAAAGACCCACTGGAACGGTTCAGGGTATTGCACACCGGTGAGGGATGGGAAATTCCCCCTTACTCGCCTTTCACGCCTGGGTTTCCCCTGGGTTCCGACGAGGTTGGGCGGGACATTTACAGCCGTCTATTGTGGGCTGTGCGCCCCACCCTGATCCTGGTTATTGTGGTGGCGGCGGTTCGGCTGTTACTGGGGATTCTGATCGGGTTTGCGGCCGGTTGGATGGAGGGATGGCCCAGCCGCCTGCTGGACCTGAGCATATCCGCCTCGTTAGCCATTCCGGCCATCATCGTCGCTCTGGCGGCGGTATCCAATATCAGCATCAGTTTGAGATCGGGTTTTGGGGAACGCATGTGGGCTTTCATTATAGGCCTTTCGATCACCGGTTGGGCGGAGACCGCCCAGCAAGTGCGCGCCCAAACCCGCTTGACCAAAGGTCAGGATTTCATTGAATCGGCGCGGGCGATGGGCGCATCCACGGCCCATATTTTACGCCAACACATCCTCAGGCACGTATCGCCGTTGGTGTGGGTCTTGTTCGCTTTCGAGGTCAGCAACACCTTATTGCTAACCGGCGGGTTGGGTTTTCTAGGGCGGTTCATCGGCGGCATCCAAAAACTCCCGGGTGAGGCAGCGGCCACCGGATACCCAGAACTGGGTGAAATGCTAGCCTCAACCCGGGACATCATCGTAGAGCCGTGGGTGATGGTGGCAGCGGCCAGCTTCATCTTCCTCGCCATCCTGGGCTTTAACCTGTTGGGGCAGGGATTGTATCACCGCCTCCGCCAGCAGAACCTGGGGAGGCGGACCCTTTTCACCCGAGCGGCGCATTGGGGCGGGCTGTGGATAGAAGAAAACCTCACTTATCCTCTCTCCCGTTTCCTGGGCCGTGCCCGGCGGCCTCTACAGGCTGCACTATTGATCATCGTGATCCTGGGGGTAAGTTATAGCTGGTCTCGGTACCGGGAGCAAGTTGGCGAGCAGCTTTCAGAGGCCCAAACCGTCCTGGAAACTATGGTGCTCCCCGGCGAAGCCACGCCAACCCCCTTGCCGACCGCGATAACGACAACCGCCAATATCCTCTGGACTTTCGACCCGGAGGTCGGTATGGTCATTGCGCCCATTATCTCCCCTCAGGGTTGGGTATATCTGTTTTCCAATGACAATGTGCTTCACGTCCTAGACACGGACGGCGGTCTGCAATGGGAAACAACCCTGGATAAACCGCCGCATCGCACCACCGATTACTATGGCCGGAATTCTATTGCCGTTCCCGCCGTGGCCGTGGATGGAACCGTCCTCATCATGTCCCAGAAAACCGCCTATGCCCTCGGTGACCAAGGAGAGCTGCTCTGGGAAGCTCCCCTGGAAGCTCCGCCAGCGACCAAAATGTGCTGCCAATGGAGCGGGGATGGGAGCGTTCTTTATGTGCTGGACGAGGATGCCAACCTGTATGCCTTTGCGCCGCAAACTGGCCTGGAATGGATGTACCAGCCGCCGGAGACCGGGTTCAGACCTGAGTCTGCGCCGGTGGTCGGCCCTAATGGAAATATTTACTACTCGGTTGGGCAGTTCGAGCCGAACAATTATTATCTAGATTCGGAAACAAATTTCTTACAAACTGTGACGCCGCAAGGTGTCCGGCTCTGGATCACTACAATTCCATACTACAATATTGAAACCTTATCTCGCTTTGATCTCGACCTGGGTTGGCTGCAAGTAAGCCCGGATGGGAGCCTGATCTTCTTGAGCGATTACGTCTACCGGGCAAGCGACGGTACGCAGATTGCTATCCCATTGGATGAATTCTTTACCCCTGAAGACCAATACAGCTATCCCATCGTTTCTCGTTTCTTCGCAGGCTTGAACGGCAGGATATACGTCGCTTCATCCGCAGCACACCTTCTTCAATGGCAGTTGGGATCAGCAGGTTTTGAAGTCATCCAATCCTCACCCTATGATGAGGGTAACAGTTTCCGCAATCTGCCCATCCAAGCCGGGGCTGCTTTGGATCATACCGTTTGGCTGCTTTCTCCAGGCATTTTTAGATCGGAAAGTTCACCCAATCCGGCTGAAAATACTTTTAATATAAATTGGTACGATCTGGAAAATGGACTGACCCGATTCGCTCAAACCGAGAAAGGTGACCGCATCGTCGCCATAGACGAGCAAACCGCCACATTCTACATCTGCCGGGCGCCGCGCGAGCAGAGCCTGACAGAATGCAATTCTATCCTGCCCTGGACGAAGGACCCCGACTGGCAGATCACCGTCGAGGGTGTCACCAGCATCAGGCACGCGGCCTTAGACCTGGAGGCGGGGAGGTTGTATATCTTTGCTAACAACAATAATTTTTACGTGATTGACGTCGGTATCCTTGGGGAAAATCCCTGACCGCCGGTTTCACCCTCTCTTCAATTTCTTCGCCCACTCGCTGGCCCTCTTGAATAAATCACCCATGGGGCGGAGTTCGGTGATGGGCAGCGCCAGGCTTTCCGCGTGGAGGCGGGGCGCGCCCCAAACCGGCCTTCCCTGAGGGATGCGTTTGGCCCGCTTGCGGAAATCTCCCCAGGGCAGATACCCGGCCAGGATGATCTTTATGCCATACACCCACAAGTTGCCCCACTGGTGCGGGGCGATCCGATAGGTATCATTCAGCGTGGGGCTGTACACCTCCACCATCCCGTCCGGCGGCGCATTGACCTGCAAATAAGCGAGTGAATAAAAATCCGCCCGCGTCTCGGCCCGTTGGCTGGGGTGAAGGGTGATCTCCTCTTCCAGGAAAGCGCGGCCCGCATCTTGACCACAGACCGACAGCGTCACCGGCTGAGTGCAGTCAGCTTCCAGGGCCAGTGTTCCCAGAGAGGTCCACTGCGCCGGGCGCGACCAGTTCCCCGGCAGGGCGTGGATGAGGCTGACCGGCTGCCCGGCGGCCAGCGCTTTCTTCAACTCTTCGCGGTTGGGCGTGACCAAGCCGGTGAGGAAAGCGAATATGCACAGATCGTCAATGTTCTGCGGCATCTCGACCTGCCCGGAGGGAACCAGCGCGGAGGCCGCCATCAAATGGTCTGGTTCGCCGCTCAGCCGGCTGATGGTTGCCCGGTCGGCCAATAAGGTGGTAAAAACCTGGTTGCGCCGCTCGCCCAGGGCCACGTCCAGGCGTTCCGGCTCGGTGAGGGGCGCAGGGTTGACCAAACGATAGGGGATCTTCTCCGCCTCCAGATAGCGGCGGTAAGCTAACTGGACGGCTTTATCCGCCACCGAGCGGCGCAGGGCGTCAAAATCGGAGCCGTCCGGCGGGTTAGGCGCGCAGGCCAGGGCGCGGGTGAGATAAGCTATCCCCGCCTGGGTGAGGTCGGGTGTGTACTCCAATGTGATGAGATCAGATGAGGAAGACACGTCACCCCCTGTTATTATGCTTTCGATGGCGCGTGGCATTAAAGGCCAACGCAGCCTGAATCAACATAACGCCTGCTAGAATTATCTGGTCGTTCGCTTCCGTCATCGCTTGGGTAATCTCCTCCACACTATTATACGTGATTTTCGAGTCTGGTTCTAAAAAAAGTAACTTCAAAACAATAGGAGCGCTTTTCAGTTGGGGGGCAACGCAGCGACTGAAGTCGCACGAACATTTGCAAAGTCGGCCTTCGCCGACTAAAAGCGGTTTCAGTCCGCCGAAGGCTTCGTCCTGAGGCTCAGCCCGAAGGGGCGGACTTCGTAGTTGTTGGCGCGACTTTAGTCGCTGTGTCGCACCAACCTCACCCTCAAACTAAAATTCACCCATAACATATTCCCCAAACGCATAAAAATCTAGTAAAATCTAGGGGACGCAATGTTTTTCGGGCAACCAGAACTGTGCAGAGAGCGGCAGGGTAAAATAAGATGACCGACCAGATAAAATCCATCTTGAAAGACGTGTTTGGCTATGATGAATTTTGGCCCCTCCAGGACGAGATCATAGACAACGTACTCAATAAAAACGATTCCCTGGTGGTGATGCCGACGGGAGGCGGAAAATCGCTCTGCTATCAAGTTCCAGCCCTGGTATTTGAGGGGCTGACCATCGTCGTTTCGCCGCTCATCTCCTTGATGAAAGACCAGGTGAGGCAGTTGACCGAACTGGGCATACCCGTCGCCCTCTTGAACAGTTCCTTATCCTATGATGAATACAACCGCAACGTCCAGAGGGTAAAAAGCGGCCAGGCCAGGCTGCTGTATCTGGCCCCAGAAACCTTGATGAAGCCCAAAACGTTGGCCCTGCTTTCGTCCGTGCAGGTGGACTGCCTGGCCATTGACGAGGCCCACTGCATTTCAGAATGGGGGCATGATTTCCGCCCGGAGTACCGGCAGATCGTGGAGGTGCGTTCCCGCTTCCCTTCGGCGGTGTGCATTGCGCTGACGGCCACCGCCACACCCAGAGTCCA
>CBDUUP010000057.1:0-15746 GCA_965370435.1 uncultured Anaerolineales bacterium
ATCCTTTTCCTGCTGAACTAGGCCGTCAACATCGGGGGGGAGGATTTAGATTAGACAATATCAAAAACTATGGTCATGGTGCAATTGCTACATTTGCACAGCCTGTATCCAAAACCGTAGTCGGATCATCAGATCAAGAGGAAAAAGTACACCCACCGAGCACTTTTATTGTGTGGAAGCCACATCGGGTTGATAAAAGATTAGCGAGACAAGATGGTTTTTTGTCATGGTATCATACCTTTGATGAAGAAGATGTAGTTTGGAATTATTCGGAGCATATAAAAGAAATTGAAAAAGCAGAGGGACTTGAACTTTTGTTAAAAATAAATATTCCAGCAAAAAAAAGAAATTCTGTATTTAAAGAAGTATTAAGGAGAGGAACTAACGAACATGATCTTTTTGATGATCTTGATGGATTAGGGAAATATCTTTCTCGGATACATAATGAAACCTTGACTCTTCATGCAAAATCTTGAATTTTTCAAATAATTGGCGACAGGTCGCGGAACCTATTGTCCTTGGGAAACAAGTTTTCCTGATCCGCCACTTTTGAAGCACTCACTCTCTAGAGAGACGGTTTCTAGTACAGAAAAATCGAGATAGAACCATCATCAAGTAAATTGTAAGCGAATTCGCTGTAGTGGACAAATAAGGTTGAACCCGCCCCTTGTGTTTCTTTTGGTGATAATCTAGAGGTGGGCGACGGTATTGAATTGCGTCTTCAGGTTATTTTTCGGCGATTGGGAGGAGGAGGGTGAAGGTGGTCCCCACCCCAACCTCACTTTCCACCTCAATGCTGCCTTCGTTGGCTTCCACCAGCTTCTTGGATATGGCCAGGCCCAGCCCGATGCCGCGGGCTTTGGTGGTGAAGAGAGGCTCGAAGAGTTTACTCATGTTCTCCTCGGAGATACCGACGCCGGTGTCGGCGATTGTCAGGCTCAGTGTCTCCCTCTCTACTTGAGCGCGGAGGGTCAGGTCGCCCCCCTCCGGCATGGCCTGGTAAGCGTTGGCGACCAGGTTGGACAACACCTGGCCGATCTGGGAGGGGTCAACATACACAGTAGGCAGATCGGTGGCTATCTCGGAGGTAACTTCTATCCCCGCGGGGGCAGGATGTTTCAACAGCGTTGCAGCGACCAACTCGGTTGGGGTCACCTCTTTTCTATCCGCTATCTGGGAGCGGGAGAACCCCAGCAAGTCCGAGATGATCTTCGAAGCGCCTCGGGTCTCCGTTGAGATGATCTCCAGATATTCTTTGACGTTTTCGTCCAGATCAGCCAGCACCGTCTGGAGATAGTAGGCTGCGTTGGAAATCACGCCCAGGGGGTTGCGCAGTTCGTGGCTCACACTGCCGGCCAGTTCGCCCAGCATGGCCAGTCTCTCCTGGCGCACCAGGGATTCCTGGGCGACTTGCAGTTCCTGAGTGCGCTCCTCGACCAGAACTTCAAGCTGCTGGCGGTGTTGGGACAATTCATCTTCAGCCTGTACGATGGTGATAATATCCCCAATTTGGGAGGCAATGGTCTCAAGAGTGGCGCGAATGGGGAGAGGGATTTCTTCAAAGACGCCTGAAGCCGCATTGAGGGATGCGATAACCTGATCTTTATGCTGCACGGGAATGATAGCGCCAGCATAATCCTTCAAATTGCGGATAGGCCCCTCAACGGGCAAGTCTAAATCCTTGAGCTGGGAGTAAACCGGCTTGCCCGCCATGATCAAACGCGCTCTAGGTGAGTCGGCCTCAAGGTGGGATAATTCCTCTATAACTTCTGGGGCTGCCCCTCTGGCGTGGGCGAGGTTAAAGTCACCAGATACCTGGTCAACGAGATAGATCCCGCAGTAATCCAGACCGGGCAGGGATAAGATTGCCTCGACGCACAACTGCATGGTTTCCTCAATCCCGGATGCAGCGCTCAGCGCCAGACCGAGATCGCGTTGGGTGCGGACCAGGGTCTCCGCCTGCTTGCGCTCGGTCACGTCTTGGGTGATCATCCCCAACCCCTCACCAACCTTAAAAGCGTTGATATTCAGGAACATATCACCGAATGGAGAGGAGGGGATGACGTCATCTGACGAGAAAGGAATTCCGGTCTCGATGACCTTCTTATACTCGTCATAGCGGCCAGTCTCTACCAGGTCAGGCACAATATCAAGAATGTTCTTTCCGATCATCTCATCTTCGGTAGTTTCGGGAGAGAAAAACTTCATACCCCTCTCATTGACCATCAAGTAATTGAGTTCTGAATCAAAAAGGAAGATGGATTCGGTTGCGGAGGCCATAAAGCGGCGTAATCTTTCCTCGCTTTCTCTCAACGCGCTCTCCGTCTCTTTACGCTCGGTGATGTCCTTGAAGGTCACGACTGCGCCCTCGATGCCGCCCTGCGGGTTGCGTATGGGGGCGCTGATGTATTCCACCGGGAAGCTGCTGCCGTCTTTGCGCCAAAAGACTTCGCTATCTACGTGACGCACCGCGCCGTCCCGGAAGGCTGCATAGATAGGGCATTCCTCTCTAGGGTAAGGCGAGCCGTCGGGTTTCGTGTGGTGGAGGACCTGGTGCTGGCTCTTGCCAATGAGTTCCTCTGGCTCCCAGCCAATGAACTCCGCCGCGGCGGGGTTCACAAAAGTGGTGTTCCCATCCAGGTCCAGACCATAGATCCCCTCCCCGGCTGCTTCCAGGATCAGTTCGTTTTGCCGGCGAAGCTCTTCCAGGGCGGCCTCGGCCTGCCTTGCCTCGGTCCGGTCTCTGAAAACCAAGACCACGCCGGTCAATTCGTCCTGGGTATTGAAAATAGGCGCGGCGCTGTCTGCGATGGGGATCTCTGCGCCGTCTTTGCCGATCAATAGGGTGTCGTTTGCCAGGCCGACGATGATTCCTTCTTGTATAACCTGGGTGACCGGACTCTCGACCGTCTGGCGGGTCTTCTCGCTGATGATAGGGAATACCTCATCGAGAGGCTTTCCCTGAGCATCCTTCAACTTCCATCCGGTCAATATCTCGGCTATGGGGTTCATACGTTCAATTCGGCCCTGGACATCGGTGGCAATTACGCCATCCCCGATGCTGTCCAGGGTGGCGCGGATGTTTTGTTCGCTGGCGTATAATGCTGCTTCGGCTTGTTTGCGCTCGGTGATGTTTTCGGCTATAACGCCAAGTCCGTCGCCGACTTTGAAACATACAAAGCTCACACATAAGTCGCCAAGCGTCGGATGGGGAACGGTTACTTCATGCTCATATTTCACGCCCGTCTTGATAACCTCAGAGAAGTGGGGAAATTCGTCTTTCAGGAAAGGATAAAAAAGCTCGAAATTTTCTCCCACGACATCTTCTTTAGATTTAATGGTTGGGATGCCCTGGTAAATGGCCTCTAAAGCTCCCTGGTTGATCTCAAGAATATTCAAGTCTGCGTCAAGAACATGATAACTGTTATCCGCCGAGTTGATAAACTTGCTGAGTCTCTCTTCGCTCTCCCGCAGGGCCTGCTCCGACTGCACCCGCTCGGTGATTTCAATAATGGAAACGTAAACCTGCGACCAGGTTTCCTCGTAGCCGGGGGGCAGGGATAGTCTCAGGCTCACGTTCATTTTCTCCCCTTGCAAGGTCTGGTTTACGATTTCGGTCACGAAAGTGGTTTGGCCTTCGGCCAGGGCGATCAGTTCTTCTTTGAAAACCGCGTAGGTTTCATCTTGAAAGACCCGGTCCAGCTTACCCAGGAGCGCTTCTTTGCTTTTTGCTTTGTACATCTCCAGGGTGGCATCGTTCACATCTATGATGACGGCCATTTGGGCGCAATGGGCTACATCTTTTGGATGTTCATCGAAATGGGCGCGGAAGTCGGAGACGCCCTTTTCTCTCAGATCATCAACATACTTTTTGATAGCCGAGAAGTCTTCCTCCCAGAGGGAGATGGGGGAGGCCTCGAATAGGCTGCGGTAGCGGGCTTCGCTCTCCTGGATGGTTTGCTCATCCTGTTTGCGCTCGGTGATGTCTCTTGCTATCCCCTCAACCCCAACCAGTTCGCCATCCTCAAAAAAGGGCGTTTGGCGATCTTCCATCCAGATAATGTCGCCATTTTTATGGATCCACCGCACAATGTGGGGCCGCTCTGCTATTTGTCCGGTTAGAAAATCTTCTAGGCCCTTCTGGTCATCCGGGTGAATGATTTGAAGGCCTAAAGTTGGGTTCTGGTAGAAATCATCGGGGGCGTATCCGGTGATGGATGTGACCGTAGGGCTGATAAACTCAAAAACGGGTTCAGGGATCATTCTGAATCGATAGATGATATCCGGGGCGTTGTCCACCAGACGTTTATAACGCTCCTCGCTCTCCCGCAGGGCTGCATCCGCCTGTTCGCGCTCATCTATTGACTCAGTTCCAGGGGGGGAAGTTGTCTCTTTGGATGAAACCGGTTTTGGTTTCTGGCGTTTTTTTTTCGCCATCCTGGTGATCTCCTTATGGCCATCACTGGACGCCAATTATTTGCCCCCGCATGATCTGGCAATCATGAGTGAGGATGTTCCCGATACATGAAAATTAGGGGTTTATTATATCCTATTTACTGCATCTACATTGTTCATTTTGCCTGAATCACGCCAGCGCATCTGAATCTGAATTACGCTGGGGAGCAAAGGCCGGGTGGATGCTAAAAAGCCGCTGTCCATGCAAAAGTATCCTTAATGAATTGATGCGAGATTCGTTAGGTGATACTCGAATCTCGCATCATATGTTTAATCTCTCAAGGTTTTATTCTATTCCTCAGGCTCCTTTTTCACGGGGCCGCGGAGCATACGGACGGCGATCCAGTACCCGCCAAAGACGATTGATCCGGCGATCAACAACCAGGGCAGCACGCCAATGCCGAAGGCGATCAGGAAATCAATGAAGCTCTGCAGGTTATCCACCAGCCCATCGAAGGCATCTTTGGCCGTCACGCCGGGCTGCCAGCGCACCGGTGTGGGGGTCGGTGTGGGCGTGGGTGTGGGGTAGGGCGTCGAGGTGGGGAAAAAGGGGCTGATGGTGATGGTGATCTTGGAGAACTGGGCCGTCTGGGACAGGTATTGCAGGCGTCCTTTGAGGCCTTCGATCTCGGCTTCGCGTTGGGTGAGCTGCTGTTCGATGTCTAGCAGGTCTTCGGTGGTCTCGGCCCCCGCCATGATCTCCAAGAGGCGGTCGCGGGCCGCTTCCATCGATTCCAGGCGCGCCTGGGTGTCGGCAAATTCCTCGGTGACGTCCTGGCTGGTTTCAGTGCGGGCGGTGACGAAGATGGCCAGGTTGGCGATGCTGAACATGGCTTCATCATATTGATCCACCGGCACTCGGATGGTCATGTAAATGGTGGGGTCGCGGGTCTCGCTGCCCCCGCCCTCCACGCTAGAGACCACGTAAGCGCCCTGGCGGGACAAATCCTTCACCATCGCCTGGATGACGTCGCGGGCCGCGCGGGTGTCTTCCACGGTGATGGCGATGTCGGCCTCTCGGACGATGAGGCGCTGGATGGATTCGGCGCCGGTTTTCGAGTTGGAGTCGCCGGGGGCGAAGCCAGAATCATCCCCCTCAACGCCGGATTGTATGACAGGAGTCCCTCCGATTTCGACAATCACGGTTGCAACAATCTGTCCCCCGTCCGCCGGGGCTGAATAGCATCCGGCAAGGAGCGGCATAGTTAGAAACAGAAAGCCCAACAATATCCAAGGTTTGGCAAGAGATGGGCGGCGCACAAGTTTGCGATCGGGGGTATTCATTTTTCTTCTCCTATGTGATATTGGCTCTACTACGATGGAAGATAAGCGCACTTCCATCGGCAGAGCCTGGATTTGCTATTTCGGCTCGCTCTCATTTTTGAGGTACTTATTAAATACCCTGACGCCCAGACGGAAGACTACGTACACGACCAATCCAAATAGCGCCATCCAGGGCAGCACGGCGATGGTGAAGACCAGCAGGAAATCTATAAAGCCCTGCATGTTTCCGACCAGTCCGTCGAAGGCATCTTTGGCCGTCTCACCTGGCTTCCAGATCACCGGAGTGGAGGTCGGCCAGGGGGTGGGAGTGGAAGTTGGCGAGGGTGTGGGGATAAAGGGGCTGATGGTCATGGTGATCTTGGAGAACTGGGCGGTCTGGGACAGGTATTGCAGTCGCCCTTTGAGGCCTTCGATCTCGGCTTCCCGCTGGGTGAGCTGCTGTTCGATGTCGAGCAGGTCTTCGGTGGTTTCGGCTCCCGCCATGATCGCCAAGAGGCGGTCGCGGGCCGCTTCCATCGATTCCAGGCGCGCCAGAGTGTCGTAATATTGCTCGGTGACATCCTGGCTGGTTTCGGTGCGGGATGTGACGAAAATAGCCATATTGACGATGCGGAACATGGCTTCGTCGTATTGATCCACCGGCACTCGGATGGTCATGTAAATGGTGGGGTCGCGGGTCTGGCTGCCCCCACCCTCCACGCTGGAGACCACGTAGGCGCCCTGGCGGGACATATCCTTCACCATCGCCTGGATGACGTCACGAGCCGCGCGGGTGTCCTCCACAGTTATGCCGATGTCGGCTTCCCGGACGATGAGGCGTTCGATTGATTGCGCGCCGGGCTTGGTGGCGGAATCACTCGAAGAGGGATCGGAATCCCCTCCATCAATGCCGCTTTCGGCGTCTGGTTCTTGCGCTACGATGGAGGTTACGACGATAGCTTGTCCTTCGACTACTACCTCCTCGTAAATAGGATCCATGACATCAGCCGCTGCGCATCCGGTCATCCACAACAGGGCTACAATGCAGGCGCATGCAAGCGTCCATCTTCCGCCCCTGAATGGTTTGCGGTTAGGTCGACTCTCTCTTCTATTCATTTTTCTTCTCCTTCTTCTCCTTATGATTTGTATTTACCCTTGACGGACCGGCCTCACGACACATGGCGTTTGCGTCGTGGCGAGGCCACTTGTGAATATTTTTTCAAGGGCATATGGTTATAGTATACAGATTTTCTCCTGTTGTACAAAATGTGGATTAATGATATTTGCAGAGAATCTGAAGTATATACTACTCATCTATAGACGAATTATCCGCTTCTGGAGTTCCATCTTTTCGGTAGTAGCGCAGGAAGATGCGCCACCCCAGATAAATGACCGCCCCGGCGATAATCCAAAAGGGCAGGGTGGCGATGCTGAAGTTAATCAGGGAGTCCAATAGGGTTTGCAGCCGGTCTAACAATGTCTCGTAGGCTTTCCGGGCAGTTTCAGCGGGACGCCATCCATATTCCACCGGTTGGCTGAGGACGTAAGGATTGATGGTGATGGAGATTTTGGATAATAAAGCTGTCTCGCGGAGGTATTGCAGGCGTCCCTTGAGCGCTTCGATGTCGGCTTCGCGTTGGGTGAGCTGCTTTTCGATGTCGAGCAATTCTCTTGTAGTTCCGGCCCCGGCCATGATCTCCAAGAGGCGGTCGCGGGCTACTTCCATCGATTCTATGCGGTTTTGGAGGTCAATATATTCCTCGGTGACATCCTGGGCGGTCTCCGAGCGGCCGCTAACTTGAAAGGCCATCTCGGCCAGCCGGTCCATCACCGCGTCAAATTGGCCGACGGGGACGCGGATGGTCATGGAGATTGCAGGGTGGCGATCCACGGTACCGCCCCATTCGTTGCTGGAGACGACGTAAGCGCCCTCAACGGACATACCGGCCACTATGCCCTCAATGGTTTCCCGCGCCGCGCGGGTATCCTCGATCACCAGGGTGATGTCCCCTTCTCGAACGATGAGGCGCTCATCGGAGGCGGTTGTTTTGGGACGCTCGTAGGCTGGAGAAGCAAGGCCAGCAGGAGAAGATTCGTCCATATCGGTGATGGGTCCGCCAGATTCTCCTCCCGCTATTCCATAGGATGGCATTGGCCCTGCGTCCACGACTGATTGAAAGACATTTGAAATGGCTGGCCCCATTAACGCCAAGACAACGATAACGCTCACAACTACGATCAGAATTACGCCAATGGCCCGAATGGTATTGCGAGAGATATTCATTGTCTATTCTCCTTGTGTAGAATAACGAAGATGAGGTGATAGGTTACCATATTATACCTGGTTAAACAACTTACCCTGGCAGGCGATGTGAGGTTCACCGGCCAGGGCTGTTTATTTCAGTTTAGGGCAATTTAATTCACATTTGTTAGCCCAAATATCAAGCCTGCTCCGCTGCGGGAAGGGAGGTCTTCTTACGCAGGGTGAAGACGATGGCGGCCAGATACGCGCCGTAGGCTAACACTTCGGTCAGGGAGGGGTTGCCGTTGTAGCCGAACAGAGCCTTGAGGATCTCTCCGCCAAAGGATTTCTCATCCAGGATGGAATTCATATCCCAGACGTGCTCTATGACGCCGGGAATCCAGCCGCTGGACTTAAGGCATTGGTGTGCTCGTGGATGTTGGTGTTGGTGTATAAGTTGATGTTGAGGTACTTGTAAGAGCAAGTGGTGGGTGGCCTGTTGATCCTGTTGATGTCCATGTAAATGTCCATGTATTGGAAGGTGTTGGGGTTTCAGTGGGTTGAGCGGGGAAGCCATCCCAATTCCCTGATACAGGGTGACTACCTACGCGACCATAGGTGAATTTAAGATCAGCCGGCCCAAAGTCGTTGCTGTTTCGGAGGAAGAACTTATTATTCAAAAAGATACCAATCGTATCTTTTCCATCGCCATCCCAATCGCCAGTCAAAGGTTCAACACCCTGGAGTGATTGGTTGGATATGACGATATCAGCAGGTCCTGTACTATTGCTGTTGCGGAGTTGAAATTCTCCAACCACTGGATCGAATATGCCGATGGTGTCAAAACCATTGCCGTTCCAATCCCCGGCGAGGGGGATATGCCCAGGGACGCCAAAATTAAATTCGATATCCGGTTGCCCGATAGAATTGGTGTTGCGTAAGTATATTTTCCCATCCAGGAAGATGCCGACTGTGTCCGTGCCATCACCATCCCAATCTCCGACCAGGGGTTGACCGTTTTTAAGGAGCTTGTTTGATAGGGTGATGTCGGCAGGCCCGGAATCGTTGCTATTGCGCAGGCGGAATTCACCCAGGCTGGGACTGAAGACCCCAATAGTGTCTACATCGTCGCCGTCCCAATCCCCAATTATGGGAATTCCATCTTTAATATCGGTGGCGAATGTGAAGTACAGGTTCGGTTGACCCCCATCATTCGAGTTGCGAAGCAGGAAGAGACCTAAGGAGGGGTCATATCTGCCAATCGTGTCAAGGTTGTCGCTCAAAGACTGGGTCCAAGCAGCAGATTGAGTATCGGACGCTAAACTAGATTGAACGGTCACCAATAAGATGATTGCGAAGGTAGTTACGATGTAGACAATGGTTTGTAATGTTCTATTTTCCCTAATTCCCATCATACCCTTCCTTGATACGTTACTTGTTTAGGTCTGTGATTCTGAAATATATAGTTATCTTATGAGGTTACCTTGAATTGGAATGGCACTTTCGGGAGGCGAGAGATAGATGATATCCCCTCAAAATAATATGGCGTGACGCAGTTCAGGGTGACATTTCAAAGGCAACCCCTACAAATAGAGGGGAATTTTTTTGGAAAACGGCATATACAGAAGTGAAAATGTTCAACTGCATAAGTCCAAATAATCATAACATAAAATCGAGGAGAAACAACTAGTAGTTCGTTACAGGGGTGCGATCAAATTGTGTAGATTTGACTGGGTATTCTAACCAATCTTCTCTACGAAACGGAAAACATGCTCATATTTTCCACAACATTTGATCGCACCCCGTTACAGAGATATAGGGGCGAATCAGCGCCCCTTCCTTTTATGCCTGCTCCGCGGCGGGAAGGGAGGCCGATCTGCGTAAGGAGAAGACGATGGCGCTCAGGTATGCGCCGTAGGCTAATACTTCGGTCAGGGAGGGGTTGCCGTTGTAGCCAAACAGGGCCTTGAGGATCTCTCCCCCAAAGGACTTTTCATCCAGGATGAAGTTCATGTCCCAAACGTGCTCGATGACGCCGGGGATCCAGCCCACCTCGTTGAATTCGTGGACTCCGTGGGCCACCAACCCGGCGGCGAACAGGATCAACAGGACGCTGGTGACCTGGAAGAAGCGGTTCAAGTCCAGGCGGATGGTGGTTGAAAACAACGCCCACCCCAGTAAGGCTGAGGCTGCTAAACCGAGCAGCGCGCCGATCAGGGTCTGGCCCTGGCCGGAGGCGGCGACTGTGGCGGTCAGGAAGAGGGCCAGTTCAATCCCCTCCCGCAAGACGGCCAGGAAAGCGACCAGGAAGAGGGGCTTCCTCCCGGCCTGGAGAACGGCCATTTTTACGTCGGACTCGACCTTGCCTTGCATGGAGGCGGCGTTGCGCCACAACCAGAAGATCACCCAGGTCAGGACGGCGGCGGCCAAGAGCATAGCGAAGCCTTCGAAAATCTCTTCGGCGGCACCCTCTAACGTGGCGCCGAAGAGATTCAAGATAACGGCGATCAATAGGCTGAGCAAAACAGCGCTCCCCGCGCCGTACCAGACGGTGGAGGCCAGTTCGGCGCGCTTGATCTTGCGCAGCGTTCCCAGCAGGATTCCGATGAGCAGGGCCGCTTCCAGCCCTTCGCGGAGAGAAAGTAAGAAACTTGGCAGCATGATGTTACTCCTTTGAAGTTAGATGATTCAATCTATTGTTGAGCCTCAGCGAAGTTGCTCTGCGCACCTGGCGCAGTAGCCTTCAAAGCAAACACAGGCGTGGGTAAAAACCAGGCTGTGCTCGGCGGAGAGTTCTTGGCGGGCTTGGTTGATGCGAGAGGATTGGAGCACGGTGACCTCCCCGCAGTCGAGGCAGGTGAAATGGTAATGCTCGCCTCGGGTGGGGGTCTCGAAATACTCACGTTTGTGGTCGCGGGCAAAGTAGCGCTGCTCGACCAGGTCTTGTTCTTTGAGCGTGTTCAGGGCGCGGTAGACCGTCGCCAGGCTGAGGTTCTCGTCGTGCTCCTGGGCGCGCTTCCAGATTTGCTCGGCATACATGTGGCCGACCGCATCCTCCAGGATCTGGAGCACCAGCAGGCGTTGGGGCGTGGCCCGCAGCCCCTTTTCTTTCAGTCGTTGTCGCACTTCAGGATTGATGGGCATGAAAAAACCTATCCTCGCAGTTGCGAATCATTCGCAAGTAGATGTAGTATAATCAAACTATCCGGCGAATACTAGTCCCTGGTTTGAAACTTCACTTACACCCTCTTTGGTATTGAATATCAACCAGGGTGCATAATTTTGGCTCATCTGAGCCTACATTTTACGCCGTTGGGAGAGGTTTTGAGGACCCCATGAGCACCCCCGCGATGCGCCGCTACGCAGCCGAGATCTACCGGCTGCAGCAAGACCACCAACAAGTCACCCTCTCCATGTTGGAGGGGGAGATGGAGACCTCTTTGCAGGCAATCTCACGCATGGTCCGGCGGCTCAAAGAGCAGGACTACCTCATTCACGAACCTTATCGCGGCATGCGCCTGACGGAGACGGGGGAAGGCATCGCCATGCCCTCACTGCGCCGCCACCGCCTGGTGGAAAATTTTCTGGTGAAGGTGATGGGCTACGATTGGGCAGCCGCCCACGTGTTGGCGGACACCTTCGAACTGGGGATCAACGACGAGCTGGAAGACCGCCTGGACGAATTAACCGGTTTCCCCACCCGCTGCCCGCACGGCGAACCCATCCCCAGCAAGGAGGGCGTGATGCCGGAGATGAACGACGCCAACCTGGTGACCTTGGAACCCGGCGCGAAGGGGCGCATCAGCCGGGTGCGCACCCACGATATGGAAAAACTGGCGTACATCGGTGAACTGGGCCTGGTTCCGGGGGTGGAGTTCGAATATTTGAACAGCGCGCCGTTCAACGGGCCGGTGCGCATCAAGACCGGCGCGCAAGAACACGTACTGGGTTATGAGTTGGCCGCCCGCTTGTGGGTGGAGGTGGGGGAAACGACGGAGAAATAACAGCCGGGGCGCATTCTTCGACAAGCGTTCGACTGAATTCATGCCAAAGGCTCATCCTTCGACAGGCTCAGGATTGCTACTGAGAAACTTCAGAGTTTTAGATAAGGTTTGGATTATTGGCGCGTGACTGGGCGAAGCAACGCTTCGCCCCTACAACTACCGACAAACATCAGGGGGATTAAGACCGGCGTTTGCGTTTCCCTTTTTTTACAACCTTGAAGGGTTTATCAGTCATCCCGCGGAAGCTGGGGACGGTGATGGGGTAAACTTTGCACAAGCGCGCATCCAGCAAACGGCTTTGAATCCGGGGGTCTAGCTCTTTTACGGTATGGGCGGTGGTCATCACGGTGGGTAATTCATCGTCATAGCGGTAATTGAGGATCTGGTAAAGCTTCTCGCGTACCCAGGCGGATTTAGAGAGCGCCCCGAGGTCATCCAGGATGAGGAGTGAGGTGGTGCGGATCTCATCAAATCTCTCCGAATAGCTGACCGGGCTGTCGGGATTGAAGGTCTCGCGGATGAAATCCATGAGGTCGGGGGTGGAGATGAAAAATGGGGAGAAGCCTAATCCATCCCGCTGGTTGGCGATGGCCGCGGCCAGGTGGGTTTTTCCACAACCGTGGGGGCCGCTGAACAGGAGCCAGCCCTGGGGTTTTTCAGCGAATTTATGGGCGGCGTGAAAGGCTTTGGAGAGACTCTCTAGATCACGGTCGGAGAGGCCGCTTTCGTCCTCGCGGGTGCTGAAGTTGCTGAAAGAGTGTTTACGGAGGCGGTTCAACAAAGGCTTGGCCGCTCCTGTACCAGAGTCGCCGGTGGGGTCGCGGTGATCGGGGGCTAGAATAGTAATATGAGTGACCAGTTCTGGGTCTCGCAAGCGGGATTGGATGCGGTCCTCGATTTGATTGAGGGATAAATTGGTGGTCACCACCGTGGGCAGGCGGTTGACGTAGCGATAGTTCAATATCTGGAACAATTTTTCCTGCGCCCAGGCGGTGGCGTTCTGAGTGCCGAAATCGTCCAGCACCAGCAGATTGGACCGGCGGATCTTCTCGAAGCGTTCTTCAAAGGTCTCCTCTGGGTCCTGGTAGGCGAAGCGCAGGGAATCCAACAGGTCGGGTACGGTGATGAAGAGAGTGGGAACGCCCACCTCGACGGCGAAATTGGCGATGGCGGCGGCCAGGTGGGTCTTGCCGCAGCCATTCTTTCCTTGCAGCAGCAGCCAGCCATCGTGAGATTGGGCGAGCTGGCGGGACTTGTTGAAGGCCAGTTCTAGTGTGTCGGCTTGTTGGGGCGAGAGTCCGAAGCGGCCCCGCGGCTCGAAGTTGTCGAAGGTAAGTTCCTTCAGTTCCTGGAGGTGGCTCAAGCCATACAGTCGGTTTTGCACCTGTTGGTTTATCTGGCCCTGGCGGCAGGAACAGGATTGCAGCTTGCCGAAATCGGGATGGCTGACGGGGTGGTCGGCGCGCAGATACCCCAGCCCCTGGCAATGAGGGCAGTCTGGGTCTCCGATGAGGCCCGGCGCTTGGAAAGCATCCAGCCCAGGGTCAGTTTTCGAAGAGGTCTTGGTAGTCTTCGAGGTATCTTTGGGGGTCTTCTTCAGAACCTCTTCGATCTTTTTGGTCATCTCTACCGTGTTCCTTCCATTTTTTTAATATGGCTTGCACATAATTCCAGCGGTGGACGTTGTTCTTCACTGCGATGCGGATGGCGTCTTCGATCCATTCAGCTTCGTAGTCATCTTCAGCTTCGCGCAGGGTCTCGGCGATCATGGGCGTGAGCGGCCCGATGTTGTCTTCGTAGAGGCGGAAGATGTTGGGCCGTTCCCGGCTCAGTACAACCGGCCGCTCGGGGTCCTCGGAGGGCTGCCAGCGGCCATCCTGGATGGCCTGGACGGCGGCCTGCCCGCGTTCAGTGTTGAGGAAATAGAACCGCGCTTCCTCGCCCTCCAATTCTACCGCGACCTGGAGAAACGCGCCTCGCTCCACAGCCCGGGAAAGGGCGGCGTCTAGTTCAGAATTGGAGTCCTCTCCCAGCCCGGCCATGAACTCTTCATCCCCGGCGAAGTCGTCTCGCCGCAGATAACGGAAGCCCCCTTCCATCTGATCCAGCCTCCAGAAAGCGTACAGGGTGACCTTCAACTCATTCAGGTCGTCAATCAGGGGCAGCAGCTCGCGGAAAAACGGCCCCGGGACGGGGGTGAAGGACATTTTGCCAGGGGGGAAACCGTTAAAAACCATTTTGTATGACTGGTCTAAGTGGTCTGAGTGGTCATTGAGGTTCTAGTATACAAGGGAAATTCAAATTGGAGAGACCAACCCTTGTTTACTTGTGTACTTGTTTACCTGTTTACGTGTCTACTTGTTCACTTGCCTACTTGCGCACCTGCAACTTGCAACCTTCCAACCTGCAACCTTCTTTTAACTGCTGCCCCGCGTGGATGCGTTCTCGAATTTCGCCAGGTTGTTGCGGAAGACCAGTTCCACAATCCCGGTGGGGCCGTTGCGGTGCTTGGAGACGATGACCTCGGCGATGTTCTTTTTGAGGGAATCTTCGTTATACATATCATCGCGGTACAGGAAGATGACGATGTCGGCGTCCTGCTCCAGAGAGCCGGATTCACGCAGGTCGGAGAGGATGGGTCTCTTTTCGCTGCGCTGCTCGACGGCCCGAGAGAGCTGGGCGGCGGCCACCACCGGCACGTGCAGCTCGCGGGCCAGCACTTTCATATTACGTGAGATGTAGGACACCTCCTGGACGCGGTTCTCGTTGCGGTGGTCGCCGCCCATCAATTGGAGATAGTCCACCATGACCAGGTCCAAGTTGTATTCCAGATGGAGGCGGCGGCACTTGCTGCGCAGTTGGAGGGGAGTGAGAGCCGGGGTGTCGTCCAGGAAGATCTGGGTGTCGCCCAGCACCTCAATGGCGTGGGTGAACTTGGGCCATTCATCATCGGTCAATTTACCAGAGCGCAGCCGTTGGGAGTCTATGCCGGTTTCCTGAGAGACCAAGCGCTGGACGAGCTGCTCGTTGGACATCTCCAGGGAGAACATGGCAACCTTCTTCTTGTGAATTTGGGCCGCATTTTTCAAAATGGTCAAGAGCAAACTGGTCTTGCCCATACCCGGTCTTCCGGCCACAATGATGAGGTCGGAGGGCTGCAAGCCGCCCAGCAGCCGGTCCATGTCAATGAAGCCGGTGGGGACGCCCAGGATCTCCTCGTCGCGCTGGGAGAGTTCTTCGATCCGGTCGTAGTAATCGCTCAGAATGGGACGGATGGGCTGCACATCCCGGGTCAAGCGGCGCTCGCTGACTCCAAATACGGCCTTCTCGGCCTCGTCAATGGTGGTGTCCACGCTGCGGTCTTCCTGGTAGGCCAGCTTGGCGACCTGGTTGGCAGCGGTTATGAGACGGCGGCGGATGGCGGTCTGCTCCACGATGCGGCCGTAGGCCTCGGCATGCAGGGAGGTGGGCACGTTGTTGATGAGGGCGGTGAGGTAGGCGGGGCCGCCCACGTCGCCCAAATATCCCATCTGATCCAATTCTTCGGATACGGTCAGGAAATCTATCGGCGTGCGGGTTTCGTTGAGCCGGGTGAATGCCTCCCAGACCCAACTATGCCGCCGGATGTAAAAATCGTCCGCCCGTAAAAAACCAACCACGTCATAAAAAGCCTCCGGATTGATCATCACCGAGCCTAGGACGGCCTCCTCAGCCTCCCGGCTGTGGGGGGTGATCTGGGGGCTGGAGGTCTTCAGGTCCTCGGCAACTCGTTTCTTGGTGTG
>CBDUUP010000058.1:0-15689 GCA_965370435.1 uncultured Anaerolineales bacterium
TTGGGGGACCCCAATTGGTGGAGAAAATGATGAGGGTGATGAGGTAGAAGGGCGCGTAGCTGGCGCGTTATGGGATATCTATGACAGCGTGGATGATGGGTATGACTTCTACACTGAAGCTGATATGTTTGAGGAGTTTATAATATTAGATACCTGGTGGCCAAATGATTTTGCAGAATATTGGGATCTCTTGTTAACTTGGGGGATGGTAAATACTCATTCTGGTCAAATTTTTCCCATATACCAAAATACGATTGACTATCGGGACCCAGATCCAGATCCCAGCGTTAATCCTGATGACCTTGATTTTGGTGAATCGCCTCTGGTTGTCAACCTCCAAGGCACAGGAGGGATAGAATATACTATTGACACTCGAGGCGCTACCAGGCAGCCAGATGACCCGGTCACTTCCTGCGGCTCATCCCATCATTCCCGCAGCGTGTGGTTTTCTTATGGCCCTGCAGGCCCCAATGATATCCTCAGGATAACGACCGAGGGAAGTTTTCATGACACCGTAATCGCCGTCTGGACGGGAAATTATGGAGCGACGATGGCTCAAGCGGGCTGTAATGACAATTACTACTCAGGGGTAGTGTACTCTGAACTTGAAATTTCCCTCATCCAAGGACAGACTTATTTAATCGAAGTGATGTCTAAAGGCGTAGATAGTGACGGAGATTTCCTCGAACTGTTTATTGAACCCCTCCAGATGGGCACAGACACCATCGGCACTTACGAAGGGGGCGGGGTGGGCCGCTTCAAGCTGCGCTACACCAATACCGCAGGCTCGCCGAACCTGAATTTCATTTTCGCCGCCGGGGTGTCGAATGGGATTCCCATCACCGGCGATTGGGACGGGGACGGGGTGGACACCATCGGCGTCTTCGACCCGGACGCTGGGGAATTCCAACTCCGCAACAGCAACAGTCCCGGCCCGGCCGACGTCACCCTCTCCCATGCCAGCTTGATCGGCGTTCTGCCGATGGCCGGAGACTGGAATGGCAACGGGTACGACACCGTGGGATTCTACGTGAACGGGAGAATGAACTTGCGCAACTCCCTGACCATCGGGAATCCAGAGATCAAGTTCAATTTCGGCAGCGCCGGCCTCACCCCCCTCGCCGGGGACTGGAACGGGAATGGAATTGACACCATCGGCACCTTCGACCCGGTCATCGGGGAGTTCCAACTCCGCAACAGCAACAGCGCCGGCCCGGCGGACATCACCATTACCCATGCCCAACTGGTCGGGAAACTTCCACTTACCGGAGACTGGGATGGGGATGGCGATGACACACTCGGCGTCTACGATAATACCAACGGCCATGTCAACATGCGCAACACCAACAACTACGGCCCGGCGGATATTAGCTTCTTCTACGGCGGCGCGGGGTTGGTTCCCATCACCGGGGATTGGGATGGGGGATAGGGATTAGTGTTTCTCATAAGGAGCCTCCCGTGAGGGTCAATTTCACGGGAGGTTTGCGTTTAGGACTAACCCCCAATCCCCGGTAGACTGCCGCCTCCCAGAAATTAGCCCCAATTGGTCATTCACAACTAGTCTCTCAATGCTATAATCAGGGACACAAATAATATTTCCTGTTTAGAGAGAAAGAGGAGTGAATCTATGAAAGCGAAACAAGCGCGCGTACTTGTGATGGCCGTCTTCCTGCTGTTAATTTTGGGGGCCTGCAACCTGCCCTCCATTGCGCAGCCCCCGCCGGATGATGTAGACCACGTGGGCACCCAGGCGGCCCTGACGGTGGCCGCCGAACTCACCCTGCGGGCGGGCGGCGCTACTTCAGCCCCCGGGGACCCCACCAGCACCGACGCACCCACCACGGCGCCGGATGAACCTACCTACACCTACACCCAGCCGCCCCCCACCAGCACCTTTACCCTCACCCCCACATTGATCCCCTCCGTCACCAATACCTCCATCCCCTGCGATCAGGCGGCTTTCATAGGGGAAACCATTGATGACAATACCGAGTTTGACCCTAGTGAATCCTTCCTCAAGACCTGGCAGCTGAAGAACACCGGCTCCTGCACCTGGACCTCCAGCTACCACCTGGTCTTCTTCAGCGGCGACTCGATGAGCGGAGCCTCGGCGGTGCAGCTCACCAGCGGAACCGTAGCCCCCGGCCAGACCGTGAATGCCGCCATCAACCTGACCGCGCCCGCCTCGGCTGGCACATATAAAGGGAGTTACAAACTACGAAACAGTGGAGGTGTGGTCTTTGGGATCACCAATTCAAACGATGGGACCTTCTGGGTTCAAATCGTAGTCAAACAACCAGCGATACCGGTGGACTTCACCATCCAATATAACAGCATTCACACGTGCGGCGGGACTTTCTACTACCCCACGTTGAAGTTAGTGAACACCGGGACCGAATTCCTGTCTTCAGTCGAGACCAAGATCACCGATCTGGACACCAGCGTTGTCTTGTATGGCCCAGGCACGAGCAACGTTCCCTTCCGCACCACGCCCAATAGCTGCCCCATTGGGGAGAACGACGCCGATCCAGGCAACACCTATTACCTGCATGCTAACATCGGGGGCAATCCGCTTCACGGTCATACGATTCGCTATCGCGTGAAAGCCTGCACCCAGGATTGGCTGGGCGGAACCTGCGTCACCAAGTCGGTGACCTTCGACCTGCCGTAGGGTGATGGAAATTCCCTGCAACCTGTAAACACCTTCAATGACCCGAAAGGCGCTCCATGCCTTTCGGGTCTATTCTTTTGTATCCCAGAAATACACCCATTTCCCCCTCTCAATGCTATAATCGCCTTACGTAACTGCCAATAATATGATCGCCACACCGGATTGAAGTAAAGGAGCGCTTTGATGTTTACGAAACGAGTGCGTATGCTCATCTTCACTGCCACCCTTCTGCTGTTCCTGGGGGCTTGCAACATGCCTACCGGAGCGCAGCCCACCCAGGTAGGGGATAGTGACCGGGTCGGCACCCAGGCGGCCCAGACGGTGAATGCTGAACTCACCCTGCGGGCGGGCAGCGTCACCCAGGCGACCGATGAGGCCACCACGGCTCCCGGCGTGTCCACCTCCACCTGGACGGAGTCCGCGCCGACATTGACCCTCACGGCCACCCTGGTCCCCAGCCAAACCAGCACGTCCACCCCTTGCGACCGGGCTTCTTTTGTGGACGACGTCACTATCCAGGATGGGACCGAGATGGACCCCGATGAGTCCTTCCTCAAGACCTGGCGATTGAGCAACAGCGGCTCCTGCACCTGGAACTCCAGCTACAACCTGGTCTTCGACCACGGCGACGCCATGAGCGGGGCCGCCTCGATCCAGCTCACAACAGGAACTGTCGCCCCCGGACAGACCGTGGACGCCTCCGTCAGCCTCACCGCGCCCTCCACACCCGGCACGTACAAGGGCTACTGGAAGCTGCGCAACGATTCTGGGGTGATCTTTGGGATCGGAGCCGCGGCCAACGTGGCCTTCTGGGTTGAGATCGTGGTGGTCTCGGAGGCCAATTTCTCCATGTCCTTTGAGAACGTCCATCTCTGCGGCCTAGATGACTACGCTACGGTGAAGATCGTCAACACCGGCTCCAAATTCTTTAAGTCTGCCGATATTCGATTAAGAGACATCACCAGCGATACCCTTCTCTACAGCTTCGCCGATAATACACCCTTTTACACAACCAACGACACCTGCGGGGTTGGAGAATCGGACGCCGATCCGGGGAACACCTATTACCTCATCGCCTCCACCTTCGGCGGTGTCTCTGGAAATACGGCCCGGTTCCGATTGGAACTATGCACCGAGGACGACCAGGGGGGAACCTGTGTGACCAAAACGGTGGATTTCACCCTGCCCTGATGCAGAAGCTTGACAGTGATCCTAAACGAATGTTGGAGCGTATCCAATCCTGAGCTTGCCGAAGGATGCGCTCCTTATATCCCCAGCCTAAAAGGAGTTTCCCATGCCCGAAGTCCATTTCGACCGCTACTATCGCTACGATGATCTGACCAAAATCCTCAAAGCCTTCGCCGAGGAATATCCCAAGCTGGTCAAACTGGATAGCATCGGCCAGAGCCACGAGGGCCGGGACATCTGGATCGCCACGGTCACCAACTTCGAGACCGGCCCGGACACCGAAAAACCTGCCTTCTGGGTGGACGGCAACATCCACGCCACAGAGGTCTCTCCCTCTTCGGTGTGCCTCTATTTGATCAACCGGCTGACCTCCCAATATGGCAAAGAAGAGGATGTCACCCGCTGCCTGGATACCCGCGCATTTTACGTGGTCCCCCGACTCAACCCGGACGGGGCCGAGTGGGCGTTGGCCGATAAGCCCAAGTTCGTTCGCTCCAGCACGCGCCCTTATCCATTCAACGAGGATCCTATAGAAGGCCTCATGATGGAAGATATGGATGGCGACGGCCGTCTCCTCCAGATGCGGATCCCTGATCCCAACGGCACCTGGAAACCCCATCCCGAGGATTCACGCCTGCTCATCCGCCGCGACCCTATTGAGACTGGGGGAACCTACTACCGCCTCTTCCCCGAAGGCCGCATAGAGAACTATGATGGCGTCACTCTCCACGTAAAACCCCACAAGGAAGGTTTAGACCTCAACCGCAACTATCCGATAGATTGGCGGCAGGAATTTGAGCAATCCGGGGCGGGGCCTTACCCCACCTCCGAGCCGGAGATCCACGCCGCGGTGCAATTCATCACCAGCCACACCAATATCACCGGAGCGGCAGCCTTCCATACTTTCAGCGGCGTGTTCCTGCGCCCGTACACCAACAAGGATGACAAAGAGTTCCCCGCCGAAGACCTCTGGACCTACAAGACCATCGGCGAAAAAGCCACCGAAATCACCGGCTACCCGGCCATCTCCACCTACCACGAGTTCCGTTATCACCCCAACTCGGTCATCACCGGCACCAGCGACTCCTGGATGTACGACCATCAAGGCGTGTTCGGCTGGGTGGTGGAGGTTTGGTCTCCTCAAAGGCAGGCGGGCATCGAGGATTATAAATACATTGACTGGTTCCGCGACCATCCCCCGGAGGATGACCTCAAACTGCTCAAGTGGAGCGATGAAAAACTGGACGGCAAGGGGTACGTGGATTGGTACGAATACGACCATCCCCAATTGGGGAAGATCGAACTGGGCGGATGGAACTCTGCCTTAGCCTTTCGCAACCCGCCTCCCGAATATCTAGAAGCCGAGATTGCCCCCTTCTCCGATTGGCTGCTCTGGGCTTTGCTCATCTCCCCCCGCCTGGAAGTCTACGAAGCCTCCGCCACCCCCGTGGGCGAGGGCGCTTACCGGGTGCGGATGGTGGTCAACAATTCCGGTTGGCTGCCCAGCTACGTCACCAAGAAAGCCGCCGAGAAGAAGATCATCCGGGGTGTGATCTGTGAGATCGAACTTCCCGAAGGCGCTGACCTGGAGACCGGCAAGGCGCGGGAGGAGTTCGGCCAGCTTGAGGGCCGGGCCTACAAAACCGCCATGTATTTCGGCTTCCCCAACGACTCCACCACCGACCGTCTCAAGGTCGAATGGGTGGTGAAAGCGCCGGAGGGCGGGACCGTGAAGCTCTTGGCCCGTCACGACCGGGCCGGTACGGTGCGGGCGGAGGTGCAGTTAGCCTAAATCAGCACCCAAAATAGGGGCGGTTCTTGTGGTCGCCCCGAAATACCTTGACATAGGTTTAGCCAATGGAAATAGAAAACGCCTGGCAATAGGAGAGTTTCACGTGCTATTAGACCGGATACTCGGCGCCTTCACATTTCGCAAAGACATTTACGCGGAAGTAAAGAATGATTCTTCTTTCACCTTGACGGCATGGGGAATTGTGGCAGTGGTGGCGTTCATCAACAACCTGATTCTGATCCTCTTGCCGCGTTTTGGCACCGGACCTTCTTTTGGAATTTTCGATCTTATCGTGGATACCGTAATTGAGATAGGAGCGTTCGCCGTTGCCGCCTTTATTGTGGGGTGGTTCGGCAAAGCATTATTTCAGGAGGCTGAGTCTACCTTCAGTATTGCCGTGCGCACGCTGGGGTTGGCCTATGTGTGGCGTATCCTCTTTGATGGGTTCGAGATAATTGGTTTCGGAGGTTCCTACTCGTCAAGCCTGATTGTTGGTAGTGTTGTTATTGTAATAGTTATTTTGCCCAACGTCATGGCAATATTTATCGCTGCACGGGAAGCTCTCCAACTCGATGTTTTAAGTACCATCCTGATCCTGATCTTTGGGTTGATTGCTGTGTTCCTGTATAATTACGCAATCAATATAATACTCGATGCCCTAAATCTGTACACGCTGATTAATTGATCAATGAGGTCTCATGATTTGAGGAAGCAGCATAGGCATGCTGATGGATCATAATCCAAGCGATGGATCTTTTCAACTGAAATTCCTGGGCGTCGGCCCCCAACGAACAGGCACCTCCTGGCTGGATAAGGTTCTGCGGTCTCATCCCCGGCTATGTTTGCCGCGGGATGTCAAGGAGACCCGGTTCTTTGACGCCTACTATGATAAGGGAATGGATTGGTACGCCGCTCATTTCGTTCATCATGGGGAGGATGCTCTCTGTGGGGAAATTTGTCCCACTTATTTTCATAAGAAAGTTGTGATCAAGCGGATTTCTGAACATTATCCAGAGACCAAGATCATCATATCGGTTCGAGACCCGGTCAGCAGAGCGCTTTCGTTGTATCGCCATAGGATGTATAAGGGCCGGGCGAAGGGATCGCTGCAAGAAGTGACTGCAAAGGATCGCCAGCTCATGGATACGGGCAGATATTCGCAGCATGTCCCCCGATGGAGGGATGCCTTTGGTGAAAATAACGTGACCGTCATCTTATTGGATGACATTTCCTCTAACCCGGAGGGTGTTTTAGATAAGTTGAGTGCTTTCTTGGGTGTAGATACGATACCCTTGCCGGAGACTGGAAGGGAGAAAACCGGGGCGATAAAGCGGCCCCGGGCGGGATGGTTGGCGAGGGCGGCGGTGAGGATGACCGATCTGCTGCGGGGACGGCGGTTGCATAAAGTAGTTGAATGGGGAAAAAGGCTGGGGATGGATGGACTTGTTTTTGGGGAAGGCGGCCAAGAGATGCCGACCTTCACGCCAGAAGATAAGCGCTGGCTGCTGGAAGAGCATGAGCCTGATATCGTCTACGTTGAGAAGCTGCTGGGGCGTGATCTGTCGAAGTGGCGTCAGGTTTAATCAAGTGGGGAGGTGAAATATGATGTAGTATAGGGGTGTGAATCTGCGTTTGGCTATCTTTTTATTGCACGAAATAAACCGAATAAAATCGAGGGGATTTTCGTTGATAATTAAGTAGAAAGGTCACCCATTGACTATGAGTATCCCTACGGAGACGATAGAACAATCCGAACTGGAACTTGTCACCCAGGCACAAGGGGGTGACCGAAGCGCCTTCGGTGAACTGGTCCGGCGTCACCGCGCGGGAGTCGTCAATGTGGTGTACCGCATGTGCGGGGATGCAAACCTGGCGGAAGACGCCGCCCAGGAAGCTTTCATCAAAGCATGGCAGAAATTACCCAGCTACCAACCCCGGTCGCCGTTCCGCAACTGGGTGTACCGCATCGCCACCAACGCCGCTTTAGACGTTATACGCCGGGAGAAAGAGACCGTAGATATCGAAGAACTGCCCTTGTCCTCCTCAAAAAAAGGGCCTGAACCCGTCGTCCTGGAGAAAGAACGCGCAGAGCGGGTGCAGCAGGCGGTGTTGGATCTGCCTCCTGCCAGCCGGGGAGTGTTAGTCTTGCGGGAATACGAAGGCCTTTCCTATAAAGAGATCGCCGATACATTGGACATCCCCCTGGGGACGGTGATGTCCCGGTTGAATTACGCTCGCCAACAATTATTGAAAACGCTGACCCTCGAAATGGAGACGCTATGACCGAACACATGAATGCCTGGTTAAACGCTTACCACGACGGCGAATTGGAAGGACGCCGGTTGCGGCAGGTAGAAGAGCATCTGGCGGACTGCGCGGATTGCCGGGTGGAACTGGAAGCCCTGCGATCCTTGCGCGCGCTGCTGCAAGAGAGTCCTGCCGCGGCCACCGCCGCCTCCCCGGAGCGATTTATCGCTCAAGTAGGGCTGCGGCTGCCCGACAGACCGTCCTTGCCTGGCTGGCAGCGCGCCTTGCGAACCGGATGGCAGCTTGCGCCGGTGGGTCTCTTCACCGTATGGGCCTTCATCCAGGCTGTGTTCCTCCTGTCCGGCGCTTTGACCCTCATGGCCCGGTTCAACTTGGGAGGGGACTTGCTGGTCACCATCTTCCCGGTAGGTCAGGGCGGGCTGGTGCAGGGCCTCTTCTGGAGTATAGCGCTGACGGCAGTTATCGGTCTTCTCTCTTTGAGCTGGCTGGCAAGCTGGTGGGTCAGCCGCCAGCGGACTAATTCAAGTTTGGCGACCGAATAAATTTACGAAGAGATACGTTAACTATTCAAATAACCCAGCAGATTGAAACTGCTGGGATCAGACAGGTAAAATAAAGGAGTTTAATGATGGATCACGTAAAGGTATTGAAACGAGCTTGGGATAATGTTATCCGCTACCGGGCGTTGTGGGTCTTTGGGATCATCGTGGCGCTGTCCTCGGTCTCCGCGGGCGCGACGACCTTATATAACGCGGGGAATGTTGATCAAGATGAACGAGAGTGGCAAGGGTTCCAATTGGATCTCAAACCGGGCGTTGGTTTCCGCGAAGCGTTTGGAGAGGCCATGGAGCAGCTAGCCGATGAGTTCGAAGAGTCGCTCGCCGATGCCAATGCGGAAATTGAGGACCTGTTCTCTAAAGAACTGGGCGTGGAAGTCGAAGCTGACCTGCTCAGGACCCTCATGGTGTTCGTATTGGTCGTCCTGGCCCTTGCCATTGTAGTCAAGATCGCCGGTTACATCAGCGAGGCGGCTTTGATAAAGATGGTGAATCACCGCGAAGAGACCGGGGAGAAGCTCAGCTTCCGGGAAGGGTTGCGGTTGGGTTGGTCGGTGACCGCCTGGCGGATCTTCTTGATCGATCTGGTGATCGCGATCCCGGTATTTCTACTCGTCATTCTGATGATCTTCTTGATCGTCGCCCCCATCTTCTTGTGGATGACGGGGAGCGTGGTGACCGGTATCCTGGGCACGATTGCGACAGTGGGTTTCTTCTTCCTGGCCGTCTTCCTGGCCATTGTCGGCGCAGTGGTCATACACTTGCTGAAGCGGTTCTTCCGCCGGGCCAGCGCCCTCAACGATGTTGATGTGTTTGAAGCCATCCGAGAGGGTTACGGGCTGGTACGCCGGAACCTGAAGGATGCCGGTATCATGTGGCTGATCATGCTGGGCGTGGACCTGGCCTGGCCGATCGTCATCGCCCCGGCTGCTTTGGCAATAGCCCCGGTGGGAATCTTCCTGGGGGTCTCCGCGGGGGCGCTGGCGGGCAGTTTGGCCGGGCTGGGTCTCGGCGGCGCGGCGCAGGTCGCCCTGGGCATGCTGGTAGGCTTCACTATCTTCGTCCTGGTGGTGGGCGTTCCGCTGGCTTTCTTGGGCGGGCTGCGGCAGGTCTTCCAATCCAGTTCCTGGACGCTGACCTATCGTGAGTTGACAGTGATGGAAAGTTTGACGCCGGATGAACTTCCCTCTGGTGACGAGGCAGAAGAAACTGAATAGTATGTTGATTGGATAAAAAAAGAGGCGGCCCATTGACGTGGGCCGCCTTTTCAATTTTAGGGTCAAGTTACTGGGCAAAGAAGCATACCCGATCCGTACATTAAAGCTGTTCCTATCTTTCCAACACCAAGACACAAAGTTTTTAGTTTTTCTTAGTGTCATTGTGCCTTGGTGACTTCGTGGTAAAGTTTTTGGGAGCACGAGAATGTTGTAGAAAGATACTGAGTTTCTCCTAAAATCGTTAGTTTAAGGCGCAAAAATTCTCTCACAAAGTGTACATTTTGCTCAGGGGGAACTTAGATAACCCAGATTTTCAACAAAACAACTGATTCTACATAATTTTCGTGCTCCCAAGTTTTTGACCGTATACTACTAGCCGCGAGTTCTGATATAATGCCAAGCTATTTATTGACACACCCCATGAACGGATCACAACACCCACCGCTGACCTTGTTCTCCTATCGCAAATCCATTTTCCTCCAGCCACTTTCGTTCCGGGCCGTTCTGCCACAATGGATTGGTATGGTTCAGGTGGATGAAGTGAAGGTCGGCCTCCACGCCCTGGAACAACGCCGCGCTATCTCGCACCAGAGGATGGGGCACTTCGCCCATATCCCGTTTGGGAAGCTCTCCCGCAGCGAAGAAGGTTCCATCCACCAGGGCGAGGTCAACCTCCTGGAGGAAATCCTTTATGTCGAAGGAGACCTCTTGCCAGTTGTCAATGTCGGGGCAGTAGAACAGCCGCTTGCCTGGCCCCTGAATGAGGTAGGCCACGGTGTCGCTGTATTCCCCTCGATGGGGAACCGGGATGGGAGTTACGGTGAGATTGGGGGTCAAGTTCACCGGCGCATTCGCCGCCACGGCCTGGAACTCGATGTTGCCGATTTCGATCAACTGGCTCCAGGGGGCGTTGGCGCGCAGGAAGTCGCCCATAGCGGGCGTCCCGTAGACCGGAAGTTGGCGGGGGTTCATCGCCTCCCGGCCCAGGTGGAGGAGGCCGCCGTAATGCCCCATGTGGGCGTGGGTGAGGAAGATCCCCTGCATGCGGCTGTCTGGGGCATGCGACTGGAGAAGATACAACTGCTCGCGGAAATCCGGGGTGGCGTCAATCAGCCAGAAGGATTGGTGTCCCCGGTCTAGGAGGCCCAGGCTGGAAACGAAACGTCTCTTAGTGGGATCGGCATGAGCGCGAGAGCAGTTCTCGCAATCACATCCCGCCTGGGGGACGCCTCCGTCTTGGGCTGCGCCCAGTAGTTTTGCTTCGATGGTCATGTTATGAGGTCAGTCGCTTTTCACCGTCTTGTAGTAATTGGTCACCCTGGCGGAGGAGAGCAGCTTGCCGCTTTCTTCGTGGATGATGTCCACCTGGTGGACGACCAGGGAGCGCGAGCGGCGCAGCACCTTGCCCAGGGCCCGAACCGTCCCCTCGGTGGCCGAGTTCAGATGGGAGCCGTTGATCTCGATGCCGACCGGCACGATTTTGGAGAGGTCAATCCCCCAGGCGGCGTGGGCGCTGGCGGCCGACTCGGCCAGGACCATGCTCACTCCGCCGTGCAGCATCCCCAGGGGCTGCCGGGCGTTGTTGGTGATGGGCATCCTCATCTCGATGAAGTCATCGCCGATGTCCACCAGCTCAAACTCCAAGACCTCCGCCACGCTGTTGCGGATAAGTTCTCGGTGATGCGCTAACCATAGCTCTTTGTCTTTTGGCATTTCCATATTCATCTCCATAATATTTTTTGCTATTCAATACTAACCACTTCTTTGAATAAGATGTGCTAATTTGGCCGAGAAATACCCCAATTAAACGTTAAACTTCCAAAAACTAAAAAGAGTAAGACAAGGAATCCCACCAAACCCACTACCCTAACGATCATGATCTTGCGATCATCAGTGAGACGCCTGACGATAATAAATTCTGCAATCACGAGCGTGATTAAGGCAATAAGGGATCCACAAAAAAAGTAAACCTGCATAAGTATCTCCTAATCTATATCGTCTACTGTCCACTAACCACTGTCTACTGCCAACTGACTACTGCCCACCGCCCACTGCACCAGCGTCTTGACCACATTCTCGAACACTGAAAGCCGGGCCACCTCGTAGCCGTGGCTGTTCTCGCGGACGTGGCCCATGCAGGCCACCCGGGGGACGGCCCCAGTGGTGAATGTCAGGCTGGCGTCGCTGGCTGCCCCATCAAAGACCACCGGCTGGAGTTCGGTCCCGGCGGCTTGAGCGGCCTGGCTGAGTTCCCGCAGCAGGGCTTGGTCGTAATGGGCGCGGGAGTCCTTGCTCCAAATGCCGGGACGCCCGTCTAACAGCAAGGGCGCTCCCGGCGGGATGGGACAGCCGTCCACAGCGATGAAGATCTCCGGCCGTTCCCGCTGGGCGACGATCTTGGCCCCGTGGCCGCCGACCTCCTCCTGCACGGTGAAGGCTATGATTGTAGGATGCAGGGGTTGAAGATTCTCTTTTTTCAATCGCTCCAGGAACAGGAGCAGCATCACCACCCCCATACGGTCGTCGAAGGTCCAGGCGCCCACCAGGGGATCCTCCGGGTCGCCAAAGAGAACCGGGCCGCGCCGGGGACGGTCCGGCACGGCGGTGGAGCCGGGGCGCACGCCAGCCTCCTGAAGCTGGGCCGGGGTCAGTCCGGTCAATAGGCGGACGTCCTTCCATTGGATGGCCTTGTCCAGGGTCTTGGCGGTGTGGGTGGAGCCAAAGGAGAGGACGCCGGTGATGGTGTCCTCATCCCCCAGAATCTCCACCGGGCCTTCGCCCAGTTTCCAGGGATACAGCCCGCCGGAGCGATCGACCCGCAGGACGCCGTCTGCTTCGATGCGGGTCACTGCCATGCCGATCTCGTCCATGTGGGAGGCCAACACGCATAAGGGGCCGTCCTCCTCCCGCCCTTCCAGGCGAACGGTGAGGTTGCCTGCGCCGTCGGTCTGGTGAGAGTAGCCCAGTTCGTCCAGCTTCTCCCGGACGATGGCGGCCAGCTTGCCCTCACGCCCGGAGGGGGAGGGAACCAGCAATTCGGTGAACAAGGATAAGACGGGATGGTCTTTTAGGTTTGGGGCCATGATTGATTCCTGGTTTTGTAGATATGGAGAGTATACTGCAAATTGTGAGAAATATATTTTATGTGTGGTTCAGTCCGGGGTTTTATGGGAAAATTTGACTTTTTAGGCCCTGTCCATCTCTTGACAATTGGGGAAAGCCGTGCTAAATTGTCTTTATAACTGGCAGTACGTTCTAATGTAAAAGCAAGGAAATGTTCCAAGCTCGATTTGAAACGCTCTGCCTCGACTAACTCTATGTAAGGAGAACTAACATCATGGCAGAGCAAGAATCAGGCACGGTAAAATGGTTTAATTCCACCAAGGGCTATGGTTTCATCCAGCGCGACAATGGCGAAGGCGACGTCTTCGTACATTACAGCGGCCTTCTGGGTGACGGCTATCGCTCGCTGGACGAAGGGCAGCGGGTGCAATTCGCTGTCGTTCAGGGCGAGAAAGGACTGCAAGCCCAGGACGTGCAAATGTTGTCGGAGTCATTCGAAAGCGAATCGGCTGAAGAGCCGGAAGAATTCGAACTCGAATCCGAAGACGAATCAGAGGATGAATCGGAAGATGAATCGGAAGATGAGTCGGAAGATGAGTCGGAAGAAGATGATGACGACGATGATGAGTCGGAAGAATCTGGAGACGAATCAGAGGACGAGTCGGAAGAATCTGGAGACGAATCGGAAGATGAGTCGGAAGAAGATGATGACGAATCAGAGGATGACGACGAATCAGAGGATGAGTCGGAAGAAGATGACGACGAATCAGAGGATGACGACGAATCAGAGGATGAGTCGGAAGAAGATGACGACGAATCGGACGATGACGACGAATCGGACGATGACGACGAATCGGACGATGACGACGAAGAATCAGACGACTAAAGAATGAACAAAAAAGTGCGCCCTTATAAGGGCGCACTTTTTTTATTTAACGAGGCGATAGTTGAAAACTGGTGGAATGGTCATCCCTGGCGGGCGGGTCAGTTTCCGATCCACGGAAAGGGGCGATGGGGAAGACTTGATCGGCCTGTGGAATGACGGGCGGGTGATGGAGTGGGTGGGGTTTCCCGAGGGATTGGGGTATACACAGGGGATGTTCGAGACCTGGCTGGAAGCTGTCGAGGGCGATTCAAATCGCTATCATTTCGTCGTTCATTCGGATGAGGTTGGTTTCTGCGGGGAATTGTATTATGACCTGGGACGGGGAGGACGGCGCGCCAGCCTGGATATCAAGTTCCAGCCCCAGGCGCAGGGGCGCGGCCTGGCGGTGGAGGCCTTGAGGGGATTGATCCGGCTGGTGTTCGAGACGGAGGCGGAAGTGGAGGCGGTGTGGACCGAGCCTCGCCCTGAGAACCAATCAGCCCAGCGGCTGTACGAGCGGTGTGGGTTGAAGCCGGGGGACCGTCCGGCGGACTTGCCTCCGGGGACTTCTTATTGGGCGTTGCGGAGGGGGGAATGGGACGCTGATTGTCGCTTCGCTAGGGCGGATGAACGCTGATTTTTTCTTCTTAGCTGAGGTAAAATTGAGGCAGGTTTTTCCCTGTTTACCTGTATACTTGTTTACCTGTTTCCCCGTTCCTCCTTGGACCACCCATGACCGACGGCACAGCCCGCAATATCACCCTCATTGTAGATGACGACCGCTGTATGGCCTGCGGGGAGTGTTTGGCGAACGAGGTCTGCCGGGGGAAGGCTTTCATCCGCTTTGAGCGGGAGGAGACGCCCTTCCTGGATATGAGCCGCTGCTGGGGGTGCATGGTATGTATGGAGGCCTGTCCGTATGAGGCGGTGGTGAGGGAGGGGAGTAGGCAGTTGTCAGTGGGGGGCCTTATAGTTCTCCCTTGAAGGCTTTATCCAGGATGCTGGGCATGAGGGCGTCGAGTTCGGCCTGGGTTTCGGATTGCAGGGCGCGGAGGGCCTCCACCTGGGCTTGAAGTTCGTCTAAGTAGGCGACGATTTCATCCTGGATTGGTTTGATGGGCAGACTAATCGGCAGAGACCGTAACTTCTGAGAATTTATATTTGCTTGACCTGTCATCTGTTTTCTTTCAGCAAACATATATGCTCTCCCAGCAGGTGAATTAATGTAATGAGCTACAAGGTATGGATTTGCTATGTCATTATCTAGTCGGAGTCGGATAATGTATGAAGCATAAAGATAGTCCTCTGGTAGATCAAACACGGCACATTTACCAACGAGTTCTGCACTATTCGTTCGATTAACAAGAATATCGCCTTTTCTCAATCTAAGCTTAGTCATTTCTTGTTCTGAGGGATACATGTATTTCAAATTTGTTAGGTTGAGTTTCCCTTCTTGGATATTCCCCATACGTAAAACTGGTATTCCCATCGGCTCATCGTGAGCTTTTTCAGATGTTCCATAGCGCACTTCAGTTACTAGATCACCAATATGGTAACCATCCCACCCTTTTTCTTGTCCCTTTTCAAACTTTTCCCGTATCGTCTCACCTAAAAGATTCTCCGCCTCCTCCACCGCCTCCTTACGCAGCCCCCGCGCCTCATCCACCTTTGCGGCCAGGGCTTCTATGCGGGCGACTGCTATTGGTAAATCGGAGATCGGGTCAGGAAGACTTGGGATGCCTATTTCTATATTTCCCCTTTGTCTTTCCTCAATGCAAGCTAGAAACTCGCATATCATTTTTTGAATATCTATTGAAGGAATTGGCAAGTATGTTTCGCGTAAAATTTTTTGGCTTATGTTAGGTTGCGCTCCTCCAAAGCTTCTTCCAAGAAATTCAGGACGTTTGTTGCGTAGGAACCAGAAAATATATGAAGAAGTAACTATATTCTCGTCATGTGGAAATATAGCGCATACTGCCTGATTTGATGCTGCATCCAATCCTAAGATACCTGTTTGTCCCACGGTTGCTCCATACAAAGCAACAACCAGCGTGCCTTTGGGGAACAT
>CBDUUP010000059.1:0-15671 GCA_965370435.1 uncultured Anaerolineales bacterium
ACCATTCGTGTCAAATAAGATATTCAATAAGGAATAATCATGGAAACCAAAGAATTGATCGCCATGCCCGGCGCGCCGGACATCCCCGGCCTCACCTTCCGCAAGTTCCGAGGGGAGGCGGACTACCAGGTCATCTGTGACCTCATCCTGGCAACCAAAGACGAAGACAATATGGAGGCGTCCGTTACGGTGGAAGACGTGGCCCGCAGCTACAAGCACATCACCAATTGCGACCCTTACCAGGACATGCTGTTCGTCGAGGTGGACGGGGAGGCGGTCGCTTATGGGCGGGTGTACTGGAATCAGTTGATGGATGAAGCCCGCGCCTACAGCCCCTTTGTTTATATGCTGCCTGAATGGCGGCGCAAAGGGCTGGGGACGGCCATCATACGCTACCAGGAGCAGCGTTTGCGAGAGATCGCCGCCGGGCATCCCCAGGTCGGGGAGCGCATCTTCCAATGTGGGAGCGAAGACACCCGGGCAGGCTTGATCGCCCTGCTGAAGCAGGAGGGCTATGAACCGAAATTCTATGCCATCTCTATGGCCCGCGACCTGTCGGAACCCTTCCCTGAGGCGCCCATGCCGCCGGGTCTGGAAGTCCGCCCGGTCGAAGAGGAGCAGTTCCGGGCGGTCTTTGATGCCTTTGCGGAGTCTTTTGCAGAAAATCCGGGATTTCCCGCGCTCACCGATGAGGATTTCAAGCAGTGGCAGGACGATCCGCTCATGAAGTTGGAGTATTTCAAGGTGGCCTGGGACGGAGACCAGATCGCCGGGATGGTGTTGAACTTCATCAACGAGCCGGAGAACGAGGAATACGAACGCCAACGCGGCTATACAGAAAGGATCTGCACCCGCAGACCCTGGCGGAAGCGCGGCCTGGCCCGTTCCCTGATCGTGCAGAGCATGGAGATGTTCAAGGAGATGGGGATGACCGAGACGGCTCTGGGCGTGGACACCGATAATCCCAGCGGCGCGCTGAATCTGTACCAGAGCGTGGGGTACCGCCAGGTTCAGCAGTACACTACCTATCGTAAGCCTTTGTGAGGAACATATCACCGGGTCTCATGCCCCTGGAATGTCCTTGTACAGAAAAATGAAAATAAGCGAAGGAAAAAATTTCTAATGTTTGATAGCCCAAATGTAGCCCCTTTATGTTTGTTCTTTCCTATCACTTGTTGTTTTATCTTCCTTATCAGCGCTTCTCTCATGGCCGTCATCTATTACAAAGATATGACACTTGGGTCTTTACAAACGCGGTTCACAATACTTATATTATTATTAATCTTAAGTATTGGGGTTCCCTTTATTTGTCAATATTTAATAAATTTACAGTGAGGCTATGATTAAGGTTCTAGCCTTGGCAAACCACCAATACAACATAAGGAATAAATTTAATGATGCTCTGTAGAGAAGCAGAAATCGTATTGAACACCTCAACCCTGGAAAAGATCGTCAATGACCCGGAAGGCGTCCTGGAAAACGAGGAGACTTTTTGGCAAGAAGAACGAGCACAGAAACTGACCCGGGATTGGGCCAACAATATCGGCTATGAGATCTCCTACGAGGATTGGCGGGAGAAGATCGGCGAGTGGGCGGCGCTCTCCCTGGAGGAGAGGAAAGCTCACGTCCTGATGGAGAACACCCGCAAGATCGTGGAGGGGAAAGACGCCTTCCTGGAGAAGGCGCTCCCCCATCTTTGCTCTTTCCTGCCGGAGGACGCCGACATCAACGTCACCGTCCAATTCACCGCCTTCATCCCGCCCAACGCCTTCGCCCAGGAGGACATCATCATCAACGCCGCCTCCCCGACCTGGAAGGACAACGTGGATAACATCCTCAACATCCTGGTCCACGAGATCTTCCACGCCGGATACGGCCACTGCCGGGACGTTCGGACCGAAACGCCCCTGGAGGACGACGCCATCTACCAGATGCTGGACAACATCCACAACGAGGGGGTTTGCACCTACGTGGGGTTTAAGGCTCTCCCCATGTTCCCGTCCCCCGACGATAGAGACTACCCCGTCCTGGATGACCCGGCGGAGGTGAAGCGACAATTGGGCGTGGTCAACCACACCTTATCGCAGGTGGGCAAAGTCTCGGAGGAAGACCTTAAAAAAATGGTCTGGGAAGAGTGCATCGTCGGCAGAGGGTATTACATCACCGGGACGACCATGTGCCGGGTGATTGACGAGAGCCAGGGCCGGGAGGCCTTGATCGAAACTTTGACCACCGGCCCTTTGCGGTTTGTCGAGGTGTATAACTCGCTGGTGAAAAAAGATATGCGGTTACACATACTCGGTTAGGATAAGTAGGAATTATGAATAACCCCGAAACAACCGAAAAACAACCCTTACTGACCCCCATCATGCGCTGGTTCTTGTTCGCCATGGTGCTGGCCAATATCGCCGGGCAGATGTTTCCCATGCTGCTGGCTATCTATCTGACCGACCTGGGAGCCAGCATTGAACAGGTAGGCCTGGTTTTCACTCTCACCTCGGTGGTCATCTTGGTGCTCCAGGTCCTCGGCGGCTGGATGTCTGATTCTCTCGGACGGCTGCGAGCCATCGCCATCGGAAGCGTGGGGGGCATCATTGGGTATGTCCTCATTATGTTTGCGCCTACCTGGCAATGGATGCTGGTGGCGATGTCAGTCAGTATGATCCCCTACGCCCTGGTAGGGCCTAGCTTTGGCGCATTCATCGCCGAGAATTCTACCGATGAGAACCGGGGAAAGGTCTACGGCATTACCGATACGATCTTCCAAATCACCGGCGTGGTGGGGCCTCCTCTGGGTGGATGGATGGCCAAGGATTATGGGTTCAAGGCCATGTTTTTGGTCTCGGCCATTCTTTATACGCTGGCGGCCATCTTGCGCATCTGGATGGCGACCACCATGCGCCCCGCCGCGGAAGAGAACCCGGAGAAGCTCACCTTCTCCTCGCTGAAAACCAGCATGACCACCATGGTCAGTTTGCTCGCTGGCGGGGGAGTGATAACCTGGATATTCCTCACTGACGGGGTCCGGGACACCGCTTTCCGGCTGTCCGGCGATCTGCAGCCCCTCTATCTGGAACAGGTTGCGGGACTCACATTGTTGCAAATCGGCCTGCTGGGAACTGTGTTCTCGGTTGCCATGATGTTCACCCCCATGCTTTCGGGAAAGATATCCGACGATTACGGCGAGCGAGTGCCCATCACCTTTGGCTTCCTGTTAGTATTTGTGGCGATGGTGACCTTCCTGAACGTCAGCACATACCTGGGTTTTGCCCTGGTGTGGGCGATATTCGGCTTCGGGGTCGGATTGCTAAGCCCCGCTTACCAGTCGTTGATATCCAAGGTGGTTCCCCAGAAAATGCTGGGGGTTTTCACCGGTATGTTCCGCAGCAGCATCGGGTTGATCTCCCTGCCCGCGCCCTACATCGGAGCCTGGTTGTGGGGACGGTATGGCCCGCGCCTGCCGTTCATCATCACCGCCGCGGCGGCTTTGGTCACCATCATCCCTATCTGGTTCAAGTTCAAGCTGCCGGAGAAGGAGGAGGAGGAAGCGGCCAGCCCGGAGGAATGATCCCTATAGCAATGATAAGCCAGAAAAATTATTCACCACCAGGCACAAAGACACAAAGTTTTGTTTTTCTTCGTGTCTTTGTGTCTTAGTGGTAAAAAAAGCTATCTACTAAAGAACCCGCCTCTGGGGTATTGTACGTTTTAGAACAATGTTGCTTTTATAGATAGAAAATTGTACAATTGAGCTATAAATAAATGTGATTCATTTCCCCGCTGCGCTTGACCTAAGGAGATCTCGTGGGTTTGCCTTTATCGGATGGCGACCAGGTATGTATTGTTGGCGGCGGCCCGGCAGGCAGCTTTGCCGCCCTGCACCTGCTGCGTTTGGCGCGCCAGGAGGGACTGCGGCTGAAGGTGCTGATCTTCGAGCCGCGCGACTTCACCCAGCCGGGGCCAGGCGGATGCAACCGCTGCGCCGGGATCCTTTCTACCCGCCTGCTGCGGGGACTGGATTCGCTGGGGTTGACCCTCCCTCCTGAAGTCATCCAGGCGAAAATACAAACCTATACCGCCCACGTGAATGACAAAACTGTCCGCATCGAGCAGCCCGATCCCCAGAGCCGGATCGTGAGCGTGTATCGGGGCGGCGGCCCCCGCCTCCTGGAAGGCGACCCCCTGTCCAGTTTTGATAACTTCTTGCTCCAGAAGGCCGTCAGCCGGGGCGCGGCGCATATCCCCGCCCACGTCCGCAAGGTGACTGGAGGCGGGCGGCCTATGGTGCATACTGCGCGAGCCAGTTTCCCCGCAGCCCTGTTAGTTCTGGCTACCGGGGCCAACAGCCGCTCTCCCCTGGCCCCCGAATTTGGCTACCGGCCTCCCCAAACCGCGGTGATGGCCCAGGACGAATTCTTGCGCCCCGATACCTGGCCGGAAAACCAGGTGAGCGCATTCTTTCGAAAACCATCCGGCTTGATTTTCGGAGCCATGATCCCCAAAGGGCGCTATTTGAACGTCTCTCTCCTGGGGAAAGGCTTGTCCAGGGATGCGGTGGAGGATTTCATCCAGGTCCAGGGGTTGAACGAGGCTCTGGCCTCAACCCCCGCTCGTCTATGTGGATGCACGCCCCGCATCGCGGTGGGCGCCGCCCGCCGCTTTTTCGGGACTCGCTGGGTGGCCGTGGGGGACGCCTCGGTGACCCGCCTCTATAAAGACGGGGTCGGTTCTGCCTTTTACACCGCCCAAACCGCCATGCAGTCTGCTCTGGGGCGGGGCGTCTCCCGGCGGGATTTCCAGGCCGGCTACGCCCCCTACTGCCGGAGTGTGGCGATGGACAACCTATACGGACGCCTGCTCTACAAATTATGGGAAGTCACCTTGCGCAGCCCTCGCTTGAGCAAAGCCTGGAGGCTGACCATCCAACAGGAAGCCGCCGCTCCCCCCGCGGATCGGGTATACCTCAACAATCTCTGGGGGATGTTCACCGGGGATGCCCAGTACCGGGAATTATTTTGGCGTTTTTGCAGCCCCCCCGCGCTGGTCAGATTTTTGCGCAACCTGCCGTTTTCTATTACAAGGAGACCTGAATGAACCCAACCCTGGGGCCGCTCTCGGATGGAGGACGGGTCGTCATTATCGGAGGCGGGCCGGGGGGGACCGCCTGCGCGTTGGCCTTGCACCGCTTGGCCGTTGAGATGGGGAAAGAGGTGCAGATCACCATCCTGGAAGGCAAGCAGTTCACCGAAGGGGGCCATTACAACCAATGCGTTGGCGTGCTTTCCCCTCCTTTGCCCTCTCTGATGGAGGAGAAACTGGACCTGCCTTTCCCCTATGACCTCAGCCGGGGGGAGATCGCCGGGTATGTGCTTCACACCGCCCATGAACAGATCCGGGTGGCCGAAGAGCAGCAGGTCTCTATGGCTCTGCGCCGGGTGCAGTTCGATGCTTATATGCTGGAAGCGGTGCGAGAACGGGGGATCAAGATGATCCCCGCTCGGGTGGTGGACCTGGAATTCCATGCCGATCAGGTCTTCGTGTACACCGAAAGCATCTCCCTGGATTGTGACGTTGTGGTGGGCGCTTTTGGGATGGACGAGGGCAGCGCGGCCCTATTTGGACGCCAGACCGGCTACCAGCCTCCTCAAGCCCTCAGTTCGGTGGTGACCAAATTTCATCCCCATCCAGACAGCATGGCGGCTTTTGGCTCTGATATCCACGCCTTCCTGCCCACCCATCCCCAGATCGAATTCGGGGGAGTCACGCCCAAGGGCAACCATCTCACCATCAATATCGCCGGAAGGGCCGTGAATGTGAACTTGATGGAGGATTTTTTGAACCTGCCTAATGTGCAGGCCGCCTTGCCTGACCTGGCCCAGGCCGGAAAATTTGACCCCCACGATTTCCGCTACTTCAAGGGACGCTTTCCCTGCTCCCTGGCCCGGCGCTACTACGGCGACCGCTATGTGATGATCGGCGACGCGGCCGGTCTGGTGCGGGCTTTCAAGGGCAAAGGGGTGACCTCCGCGATGTTGACCGGCATCCGGGCCGCCCACACCATCCTGCAGGCTGGTTTTTCCCGGAAAGCCTTTCAAGGCCATTACCTACCCGCCAACCGGGACATCACCGGCGACCTGCTCTATGGCCGCGGCATGCGCCTCATGACCATCCTGCTGTCTCGCTTTGGATTATTGGACCCCGTGCTGCGAGCGGCCCGACAGGACGCCAACCTGCGAACGGCCCTCTTCAATGCCATCTCCGCCCATGCGCCCTACCGCCAGGTCATCCTCGGCGCCTTCCACCCTCGCTCCATTTTGGCAATCCTGCGAGCCTTGGTTTGACAGGGAAATGTAATTAACCACTAGACGCAGAGTACGCCGCTTCGCGTAGAGAGTGAACGCAGAGAAAAGCGAAGATAAAAAACTCTGCGAATCTCCGCGTCTCTGCGGTGAAAATATTAGAATCGATGAAAACCGACTACGACTCCCTCAAGGCCTACTGCCTGAGCAAGAAGGGAACCACCGCGGGCTATCCCTTCGGGGAAGGGACCCTGGTATTTAAGGTGATGGGCAAGATGTTCGGCCTCATCAGCGAGGACGCCGACCCCCTGCGCATGAACCTCAAATGCGACCCCGACGACGCCATCGCTCTGCGCACCCAATACCAGGCCATCCTCCCCGGCTACCACATGAACAAGGAACATTGGAACACCCTGGTCATGGACGGCAGCCTGCCGGGGGAGCTGGTGGCCGAGTTGATTGACCACTCCTATGATCTGGTGGTGAAGGGGTTGAGGAAGGTGGATAGGGAGAAGCTTCTGGGGACGTGAAACTGGGCGTACGCGGTGCGCCGCTACGCCTATGCCTCGTAGGCGGACAGACGTCCGCCCGTCTGCAGATTTTTTGCGGCGTTGTTTGACCTCTCTTATGATCTGGTAGACTTATCACCCGGCTTTGCAAAAGGAAAACCTTATGGAGAACCCCACTATCAGCCTAGAGAATACCACCCGCATGGTTGCGCGCAGACTGTCGCTGTACTGGGGGTGCGTTGTGGCGATCTATTTTCTGTATCTCGATATAAGAATTTTGGTGTCCCTGTATGATCATTTATTTTTCGCGCCTACACAGGGGTTAGCGTGGAACTTATTATATGCGGCTGCGATCATCTGGCTTCCCCGGAAGTTCGAGCTGGTTGGAGGGATAGCCTATGTGGTCTTTGGATTATATTTGGGATCCTTGCTGTTCGCTTTAACCATAGTGATGGGATTGCCCTGGAGTGAGGCAATTTTCTTCCTGCTTGGTGGATCAATCCCTATGGTGGTTATCGGGGTCATGTTCATTGTCAGTTGGATCAAGGCTCGCAAAGCGAAAGCGCTGGCAAAGGATGACGGCGCGATGGGAAAAGAAGTCAAACCCAAGAAGCATACTCTGGCAAGGATGAATAGATTCGCAGCCTTATACGGGCTTCTTCTGATCGTGGTTCTGGTGTCCCCTCCAGTTTATAAATTATATCTAGAGATGGATCTGGTGGGCGTATATCCAAGAGGCGAGGAGTATAATATATTCAAAAGGCTGGAAGACGTGATTGTACAGGGCGATTATGCATACGCCAACGCCGGTGAAGATGAATTCCACATTTTTGACGTATCCAATCCTGCCGACCCAGTCAAGGCAGGTTCATACATTTCGGAAGGCCACATTGTGGATTTTGTAATCCGTGGGAAATACGCCTACCTATCCAGCCGAGACATCGGCCTGGAAATTCTGGACATCTCGGATCCAACGCACCCTTTCCAGGTCAGCGTGACATACACCGGGTATATCGAAAGCCTGGTATTACAAGATAACCTGGTTTTCATCGGTGAATCCAAAGGTATCCACGTCAGCGGGTACGACAAGAGCAAGCTGCACATATTCGACGTATCTGATCCCACAGCCGTCGTAGAAGTGGGCGCGGGAACTGACCTCGGTTTGCCTATGGCGATCTACGATCACTATCTTTTTACAGTCCGAAGATCGGACTCTCGCAATGATGCCGATGAATTGAACGTGGTTGACGTAGCAGACCCCCATAATCCGGTTCCCATACATCAAGACTTATCATTTTACTATATAATGGATATTGAAATTGGAAATGATATTCTCTATCTAGCATCCAATTTCCAGGTGACTATCTTTGACATTTCCGATCCATCCACGCCGGTCGAATTGGGCTTCTATCGAAGAGGAGCTCGTTCTATAGCCGTAAGCGGTAGCTACCTTTACGCTGTAATCAATAGCGGAATCATGGTTTTGGATGTTTCTGATCCGGGTAGACCTAGGCTGGCCGCACGGAGTGAACTAGCCTATTCAGGTGGTGTTTTTGTATCATCGGGCCACGTTTTCGTGGCAGATATGTCAGGATTGTTCATCTTCGAGACCAAACCCTAGCGGATAGGTCAATCCGGGAGCCGTGGAATTGGGCGGACAGACGTCCGCCCGCCGGGGGAACTGGTGGCCGAGTTGATTGACCACTCCTACGATCTGGTGGTGAAGGGGTTGAAGAAGGCGGATAGGGAGAGGTTGCTGGGGGCGTGAAACCGGCGGTCTTGAACAAGAGCGGGCCGAGATTTTGACCCTCAGTAGGGGCGACCCGCCGGGTCGCACCTTTACGCGCTTTTTTGTTGACACCCCTTGTGAAGTCGTGTACTATATACCTATTCAGGCCTCAGGGTGTACAAAACATTGTGGATGCATCGCATGATATTCAACAATTGGAGGACTGACATGTCAGTACAAAAGTTTCGCCTGTATGGTTTCCTGCACCTATTCGTCGTCCTATTGACTTTAGGCGCACTTCTTTTAAATCCCTTCACCAGCGCCATTACATTAGCGGAGGAAAATCCTTTTTCCCCCGGACTGAGCGCGGCCATTGAGGAGGCAATGGGGCCAGAGGCATACGCCCAGTTTATCGAGGACGCCAAACTCACCGCCTCCGACGCCGCTGCAGATGACAGTTTCGGCCACGCCGTCGCCATCAGCGGGGACACCGCCCTGGTGGGGGCCCATGTTGACGACAGCTTGCAAGGCTCAGCCTACATCTTCGAGCGAAACCAGGGCGGGGTAGACACCTGGGGGCAGGTGGCCAAACTCACCGCCTCCGATGGCGTGGGGGGTGACCAATTCGGCTATTCCATCGCCCTCAGCGGGGACACCGCTCTGGTGGGAGCCTATTTGGACGACGATGGCGGAAGCGCCTCCGGCTCGGCTTACATTTTCGAGCGAGACCAGGGAGGAGCTGATAACTGGGGGGAGGTGGCCAAACTCACCGCCTCCGACGGTGCGGCGGATGACTATTTCGGTTATTGTGTCTCCGTGAGCGGGAATACTGCTCTGGTGGGTTCACTGTTCAACGATGACGGTGGCAACGCCTCCGGCTCAGCCTACATCTTTGAGCGGGACCAGGGCGGGGCTGACAATTGGGGCCAGTTGAAGAAACTCACCGCCTCTGACGGCGCGGCGCTTGACTTATTCGGCAACGCCGTCGCACTCAGTGGGGACACCGCCCTGGTTGCCGCCTATTACGATGATGACAACGGCCCCGACTCTGGCTCAGCCTACATCTTCGAGCGGGACCAAGGCGGGACAGACAACTGGGGGGAGGCGAAGAAACTCACCGCCTCCGACGGTTCGACCTATGATTATTTCGGCTTCTCTGTCGCACTCAGCGGGGATACCGCCCTGGTGTCGGCTGATGAAGATGATGACGAAGGCAGCGCCTCAGGCTCGGCCTACCTCATCGAGCGAGACCAGGGTGGGGCTGGCAACTGGGGAGAGGTGAAAAAACTTACCGCCTCCGACGGTGCGGCCTACGATTATTTTGGAGAGTTCATCGCCCTCAGCGGGGACACCGCCCTGGTGGGGGCGCCATACGATGACGACAACGGAGCTAGTTCCGGCTCAGCCTATGTCTTCCAACGCAACCAGGGGGGCATTGGAAATTGGGGGGAAGCGGCCAAGCTCACCGCCTCCGACGGTGCGGCGGATGACTATTTCGGCCTCTCCGTCGCCATCAGCGGGGATACCGTCCTGGTGGGGGCTAATAACGACGATGACGACGGCGCCAACTCCGGCTCCGCCTACATCTACACACCCTATCTCGCCAACGGCAGCTTCGAAGACCCCCTGGGCGCGGAGTGGACTGAGGTCGTATCCGCCAATGGCGATGGGCGGGTTCCCCTGAACCAGGCCTATGAAGGGAGCTACATCTATCTTTTCAAGGCGGATGGCGGATTGGAGATCATCCGGCAGACAGTGGCTGCGAGTGGGATCGCCGGGGATGAGTACACGCTCACTTTATATTTCGGGGGGAAGGATGTGGATTTGAGCGGGAACCTGGGCGCGCGGCTGATGTTCAAAAACGGCGGCGTCAAGGTGGACAAGAAGATTTGTATTTTCACCCCGCCTTCTTCGTCATTCTTCTGGAGTTCCTTCACCTGCACCCTCACCGCCACCGGGGCCTTCGACAACATCGAGGTCATCATCGGTATACAGAATGTGACCGGTGGCATGGTCGGGGTGGATGCGGCCATCTTGAACAAGACCGGGCCGTAATTCATGTACAAACAAAGGGACAGGTTTCACGACCTAAGGTCGTCATAACCTGTCCCTAATATTTTCATAAACTACTCAGCGGGATGGGAAATCCTCAATCCTTCTCCCTCAAAGTAATCATCACCAAAATCACCACAGCCAACCCATACCCCAGAATCCCCCCCAACAAAGTCCAATCGTCGAATAACCCCTCTCCCCCGATCAGAACCTGCAAGGCCTCATTGGTGTAATACAGGGGCGTCAAGTAGCCGAGCGGCTGCGACCATTCCGGCAGTTGGTCAATGGGCAGGATGATGCCCGAAATGATGACCGATAGCACCACCAGGGGGACGAAGGGGAAGACCTGCCCCTCGGTGCGGGCGTAGTTGGAGACCAGCATCCCCAACGCCATACTGATGACGGCCAGCAGCCACATGACCAAATACATTGAAGCCAACCGGCCGACCTCATACTCAAGCTCGAAGAGCCAATTGAGTTCGGCCAGGATGATGAGGCTTTGGGCGGTCGCCATGACCGAATAGGCTGCCAGATAACCGCCGATGATCTCCACCTGGTTGTAGCCGCTGACGAACATCCGCGTCAGGGTTCCGGCGGTGCGCTCCCGCACCAGGACGATGGCGGTCAATACGAAGGTGATGAAATGGACGATGAAGGCCCCATAGGGAATGACGTAGACGCTGATGTCGAACATAGGGCTTGCCAGCGCATCGAACACCACGTTGATGAAATAGATGATGAGCAAAGGGAACATGATGGAAAGCACGATCTGGCGGCGGTCGTGCTGGAGCTGTTTCAACACCCGCCGGGTCACTGCGCCCATACGTTTAAGCGTTGCCGTCATCAGCAGCCTCCTTTGACCCCTGGGATTCATGCTCGTCGATCATCCGCAGCACCACGGCTTCGAGAGTGTCTTCTTCTATATCTATGCGGGTGATGGATGGGTCCAGCCCGTGAGCCTGCAACAGCCGGGGCAATTGCTCTGGATAATTGTCAGCCTCCTGCTCGATGATCTCCTCCCCGCGGCTGATCTTTATCTTGGCCTGGCTGTTCCACAGAAGCTGGCGGGGGGTGTCGTCGGCCAGCAGCGTGCCTCGATGCAGGATCGCCAGCCGGTCGCAGTACATGGCCTCGTCCATCTGGTGGGTGCTGACCACGAGGGTGACTCCCTGGGCGGTCAGCTTGCGGAAATGCTTCCAAAAGGTATTGCGGAGTTGGGGGTCTATCCCGGAGGTGGGTTCATCCAGGAAGAGCAACTGGGGTTGATGCACCAGCGCGCAGGCCAGCGACACCCGCTGCTTCATCCCGCCGGAGAATTTATACACCGGGTCGCGGGCACGGTCGCTCAGTCCCACAAAGTCCAGCGTCTCGTCTATCCGTTGGGAGAGATTTTCGATAGGGTGGGCCTGGCCGAAGAAGCGGAGATTATCCCGCGCCGAGATGTCTTCGTACAGGGCCGGCTCCTGGGGCATGTAGCCGATGAGACGGCGCAAGGCCAGCTTCTGCTTCTGCGGGTTCATGGCTAATACGGATAGGCTGCCGGAAGTGGGTTTGGTGGCCCCGATCAGGTGCCGGATGAGGGTGGTTTTCCCGGCTCCGTTGGGACCCAGCAGGCCGTAGATCTGCCCGCCTTCAATTTTCAGGTTCACGCCCTTGAGGGCCTGGACTTTGCCGAAATCCTTGTGCAGGTCCTGGACGTGAACCGAGGGGGATGCATTCATAGTTTTTTCTCCATCGGGTCAAATGGTGATGCGTTTTTTAGATTATATACCTGAATGGAGGAGGATGCCACAAAAGAAAGGGGCGACTCGCTTGGCATGAGCGCTCGAACGTTGGGTCGGGCGGGGCGGACATCGGTCCGCCTCTACCATCGACAAAGCTCAGGTCAAGACGGTTGCACGCTGTCTTGGGTTTTTGACCAGCGAAAGAACCAGAGGATCAGCCATAAGAAGGGGAATATGAGTGTGGCATAGCCAAGCGCATATAGAAGCGCCTCTGGGAGATCCCAGTCACCCAACAATGCCATCAGGAAGGCCGTGAGCGACCCGCCCCATAAAATAAGCAGCGATCCCAGACGGATTCTTGCTGCGGGGGAACTTTTCACCAGGATGTATAAAAACCATCCGACCACCCCCAATAGGGCCGGGAGTCTAAAGCTTTCACAGATACCGTAGAATACCAATATCCCAAAGAAATAGATAGGTCCGAATTCGCCCAAGTAGGGGAGTAGTAAAAATAGGGCCACGTGAAGGCCCACAAAACCCATGAGTAGATAGTATCCCAGCTCGGGGGGCATTGACTTCTGTAGTATTGATTTCATTTCATCCTCCATGTGAAGGGTTCAAGGTTGGGGGGAGGCGCCTTCATTCTGGATGGACGATTGGGGCCTTCGTGTGTTCAATAAAAGATACCAGAAGAACCACAAGAGTGGCAGGAGGAAAAGGCTGAGGTTCGTCATGAAAGGTATTGGGTATTTGATGAGGATGGGCTTGATATTCCGGGGATAATAAATGCTGGAGGCCCCTTCGAAGAAGGCGGTGAACAACCCCAATAGATCCCCCGCGATGGTTGCGAAGGCGGCCCCCCACAAGATGAGGAGCGCTAACAGCCGGAGCCTGCTCTCACGGGGCTGGGTGAAGAGGGCGTATAGAGAAAATCCGACCAACCCCAAGAGGGGCAGCAGCGCTAAGGCGGGATAGATGTTGTTGAGGAAAGACAAGGTTTGAGGGAAAACCGCATCCAGGTAGATCTTGAACAGGGGCAGCAAGCCCGTCGCGGTGATAACGCTCACCGGAAGGCCGATCAGCCCCATGAGGACGTAGACAATCGGCTCTGGATTGAATGCCTTCTCTGGTTTGGGTTTCATTTGGGCCTCTTCCTCATCCTTGTTTGATGAGCGCCGGGGCGGGTCACTTCTGGGGGACATCATAGCATAAAAATGCCTCCCCGCGCTTCCTTTAGCAGATTCCAATTTTGTCAATAACTTTACAGCCGCTTGACAAATAGAACAATTGTGCTATGCTACCAGCCTTTATTGGGAACTACCTACCTTATGGAGGCGAAATATGAACGAAAACCCCTTTTTACAAGCCGCCCTCTCCTATGCGGAGAGAGGCTGGCGAGTCTTGCCGGTGCATCCCCGCAGCAAGAAACCCATCATGGAAGGCTGGCCCAACCGGGCCACCACCGACCCCAAGTACCTGCGCCAATGCTGGGCCAAGAACCCGGAGGCCAACGTCGGCATCCTGACCGGGGTGACGGACATCCCGGGGGTCTACCTGGCGGTGATCGACGTGGACGGCGACCTGGGCGAGGAGAGCATGTTGGCCCTGGAGGGGGAGCTGGGCAAGCTGCCCGACACCATAGAAAGCCACACCGGCAAGGGACGCCACCTGCTCTTCCTCACCGACCGCCCTCTCCCCAACCGGGTGGGTTTGGCGCTGGGGATCGATGTGCGCGGGGAGAACGGCTTCATTGTGGCCCCGCCCTCGGTGCATCCCAGCGGGGTGGAATACATCTGGGCGACGGAATGCGGGCCGGAGGAGGTGGAGGCAGCGAGGATGCCGGAGGCGTGGTCGAGGGAAATTGAGGAGAGTACATCTACCCTCACTCCGCAAACTGTACGGGTTGGGGATGAAGTGGCCGCCAATGCTGAATCCCCCGAACGGGCGAACCGGCGGGCGGCGGTCGAGACCGGCCAGACCCTCGTCCCCGTCGGCAAGCGGAACGACGTGCTCTTCAAGCTGGCGTGCAGCATGGTCAATTGGGGGGCCGGGGAGGAGACCCTGCGGGCCGCTCTGGAGGTGTACTACGAGCGGCAATGCGAGAAATCCGACCAGGCGCCCTTCGACCGGGCGGAGTTGGAGAGCATCATCAAGAGCGCTATGAAGTACGCCCCCGACATCTCCTCCCTGGCCATTACGATAGGCGACACCCAGTCGGCCACCTGGGCGGATATGAAGCCGGGGTCCATCGAATGGGACTGGCTGGATTGGCTGCCCAAAGGCATCTTGACCATGATAGCGGGGAGTCCGGGGGCGGGGAAGAGTTTCCTGGCCTTGCGCATCGCCGCCTGCTTCATCAACGGCGACGACTGGCCGGACGGGACGCCCTTCACCGGGGAGACGGGGAAGATCATCTGGTGTGAGACCGAAGCGGCCCAGCGCATCAACCTGGACCGGGGCAACGCCTGGAACCTTCCCCTGGACCAGATCTACACCCTCACCCAAGACCCCATGGAGGACGTGTTCCTGGACAACCTCGATCACCGGGCCAATCTGATGGCCCTGGCAGCCCAGGACGATGTGAAGCTGATCGTCATTGACAGCCTGAGCGGGGCCCACAGCCGGGACGAGAACTCCGGGGAGATGAAGGAGATCTGCAAGTGGCTGGCCCAGGTGGCAAGAGACCTCAATATCCCCATCATCCTCACCCACCACCTGCGCAAACGCTCGGCCCTGGACGTGGGGGACTACATCACCATCGAGATGATCCGGGGCAGCACCACCATCGTGCAGAACACCCGCTGCGTATGGGGGATTGACACCCCCAACCCCCTGCGCAACGAGTGCAAGCGCTTTTACGTGATCCGCCTGAGCATGGCGAGGATGACCGACCCCTTGGGGATGGAGGTGGGGGAGGGGACGCCGGTGTTTGGGCCTCCGCCGGGGCTGGCCAAGCCGGTCCCGGTGATCGAGCAGGCCGCGGAGATCCTGCTGGAGGCGTTGAAGGACGGGCCAGTGGCGTCGAAGGACTTGAAGGAGATTTTTGAGGAGGAGGGAGTATCTTGGAGTACGGCGAATAAAGCCAAAAACAAGCTGGGAATCAGCGCCAAACTTAGTAACAAGGTTTGGAAATGGTATCTAACAAATACTGATCCCCCCCAAGAATAGTACTTTCTCTACATTCTTTACTTTCTTAACTATTTAAGAATGTAGAGAAAGTAAAGAATGTACTCGTATTGGGGGGGTACTGTACATTCTTAACTTGTAAAAGGAGTAGAAATGGTATCTAACAAATACTGATCTCCCCCAAGAATAGTACTTTCTCTACATTCTTTACTTTCTTAACTATTTAAGAATG
>CBDUUP010000060.1:0-15633 GCA_965370435.1 uncultured Anaerolineales bacterium
TTATAAGGGTAATTAACCGGAGGGTCTGGCGTGGTCTATTGCGCCAAGCCCATTGTAGTATCCATTTCGAAGGATGAAGATTTCAATTTTCAATCTTAATAGCGCTGCATACCGCCGGCGAATGAACACACCAGTGTAATAATGACCGATTGCGTTATAGCCAGTATATCAAAATTCTATGAAGATATTATGAAGATTTACTGAGGAAGTTGTTAGATTGTGAAGGAGGCCAAATAAATATCTATTGGTGTGACATTCCCGCCAGCCCTCCCACCTCCCATCGTGTGAATGATCGGGGGGCAATTCCATGTTGGGAGGAATCTCTAAAAACACAGTGAATTGTCGCTATCTCAGAATGACAGGAAAGCGGCGTTGAGAAAGAAATCCGAAGATTTTCAATAACCCTGTGACGTGGAATCTCTGAACAATACGAATTAAGCAAACCAAATTTGTGTTGATTGGCGCTTTGCGCGGATAGCTAATTTGATTTTCGCCGCGAAGGCGAACAGAAAGACGCCCCAGAGCGGCGTCCATGCCAACTTCATCATCTTCCCATAGCCTCCACTAGCTTGAGACTCCAAGCCCCCAAACACGAAAAGTTGACCCGGCTCCCGTGCGACGTAGAGCTTGCCCGGAACCAGCGCGCCGCCCAAAATATCATTGTCATAGCCTTCGGTCACTTCTTCGATCTCGGTGATCCAAATCGGCTCCTCGGAATGGGGCGAGAACGCCATGCAAAACATTTTGTACCGGTCACTGCGGCTGAAGCGGTAATCCCCACAAACGTAAAGGGTCAAATCTGCATCCACCGCCACGACGGACCGTGCCCAGCCATATTGGGCTATCGGTTCGGTTTGAGATTCGGCCAGCACTTCGCCGCCGAACAACATCCATACCTGGTTGAAGCCTTGACTGCCCCAAAGGATGCCGTCTTCGGTCACTCCCACCGTGCCCACGCCGGTGGTCATCCCTCGTGATCCGATTGACCAGGATACATTTTCCAATATCTCGAATCCTTCCGCCGTCACCTGCCAGCGGACGATGGCGTCTGTGGTCGCCAGGTAATCGTAACCGTCCCCTCCGGCGAAAAAGAGCGTAAATAGGAAGGGGATGTCGAAATCTAACGGCGCGCCGTCACGGATGTCGAAGGCTTCGTTCTTGAGGAAGATGTATGCGCCGGTCGCGGAGAGGACCGGGGTGCGGATATAGGATCCAGTTCGGACATCCGTAAACCAAAGCCCCTCGCCTTCCGGTGAAACCGCCTGAATCCCGCCAGTGTTGCTGGACTGAACGGCGTAATATATCCTGCCGTCGGTTCCTACTGCGGGCGTGGCGACGGCTTTCCTTGCAGGATCAGGCAGGAACCGCCAGAGCAATTCTCCGTTGAGATCATAAGCGTTCATGCCGCCCTCCCGATCTGCTAAATAGAGCGTCCCATCTTTTCCCAAAACAGCGCTACCGACAGGTTGAGCCTCAGTTTCCACCTTCCAGATCAGGTTTGCGTTTTCATCCAGCGCGTAGAGGAAGCCTCCCAGCGAGGCGATGTATAAGGTTCCGTCCTCGCCCGCGGTTGGACTTCCAGAAAAGCCGTCCTCATCTTGGTAGAACAGGACGCTATACCCGGTGGATGGCCCGATGGCGCTCCCTGCCGGAGGGAGGAGGTCCAGGAGATTGAATTCCTGGCCTCCGGGTTCGGCGGTTTCCTCGCCGTTTTGGACAATCTCGCCGGGGATTTCCGCCTCCCCGATGGCGTAAAGGATGCCGCCCTCCGCGCTGACGTACAGCCGCCCCGGAACCAGCGCGCCCCCAACCACTCGATTGCCTTCTAAGGGTAATATCCAGAGCGGTTCCTCAGAATCGGGGATGAAAGCCTGGCATTCCGGCGGGCCGTAGCCTCTTTCCAGGTTGCCGCAGGAATATACGGTGGAGCGCTGGTCCACGGCGATCACCTGGCTGTCTCGGGTGCCATAATGTACGTTGCCCAACACCTTGCCTTGCATAGTTAGCCAAACCACGCGGGTATCCTCGCCCATTCCCCAACCGCGGGCGAAGCTGGTGTAGAAGAACCAGATGGTCTGGTCTGGCGTCACCCCGGCGGATTTCGGGGCTGCCGCTTCGGTGAGGAAATTGCGCCAATCCCAGGTCGTAGAGCCGAGGGTTTCAATAGCAGAACTGTTTTCTTCCCAGGAGGTAAGTTCGTTTCCGACCAGCAGATAGCTGACGCCGTCCGCGCCAATGACAAATTCCCGAACGTCGTTGAAGGCTCCATAAAGGGCGAAGGAACCATCATCTGCGTTCAGCGCGATGTCGTCCAGGAACAGGAATTTCCCCCCGGGGTCGATCTTCAAGGGAGAATTTGAAGAACCGGCCTGCAAAGCCTGCACGTTCCACAACCCCTCGCCGTCAGGGGATATTGCTTGCACATTCGCGCCCAACACATAGTATATGGTCCCATCCGGCGCTACCACCGGCCCGGCGGTTGTTTTTTTGGCATTGTCGGGGAGGAAGTACCAGAGCGAATCCCACTCCGCGGAGAAAGCGGAGAGGCCGCCTTGGCTGTCAGCCACGTAGACTTCTCCGTTTATGCCCAATCCTGGCGCGCCGACAGCCGGCGCGGGGAGAGCGATCTGCCAGCGCACGCTCCCGTCGGGACGCAAGGCATAAAGGATACCGCCGTTGGAGGCGGCGAAGACTGTGCCATCCGAAGCGATCGCCGGCCCGCCGGAAAAGCCATCGGGATCTTCGAAAGTCCAGGCGATAGTGGGTTCCTGCGGCCCGACGGCTTCGCTCCAGCGGGTGCCGTAGGGGTCGTGGCGAGCCGACGCCCACATATTTTGACCCTCAAAAGCCAACGCTGATTGCATGAAATTCGCCGGGCGGTTAGCTATCACCAACCACCAGACCCCGCCGATCACGGCCAGAGTTGAAATCCCCAGCATCACTGGGCGGAAGGCTTTGCTCCGGGTGATGGCTCGGTGGAGGTTGCCCAGCGGCCAGGTGATGGTTTGAGCTATCCATACACTGATGCTTTGGAAGACCTCGCTTATCTTGGAGCGTCGTCCGACGCTGAATAGGCTCAACCGTTGGCGCAGGCCCTCGCCCAACAAATTGAATCCCAGGACGGCCAGAAAAACCACCCCGCCCAGGGCGATCATCCCCCAGGGTTCGTAGATTTGCCCCCCGGTGGTCGCCAGCATTTGCCCCAGCTCGGGCGCGCCGCTGATGGCCCGGGCCACCGAGTCGGAAATGGAGGAGGTCCATACGTCTCCGCCGATATAGTATCCCAGGAAACCCAGGGAGGCGGTAAGGAGCAGCACCCCGCTGATCTCGAAAGCCAACAGCATCCAGATCATGGGCATGATCTGGCGCAATACGTGGCGGCTGAGCAGTTCGAATGTAGAAGCGCCCATCGCTTCGGCGGCCTCGATATAGACTTGCCTCCGGATGGTCTGGGTCTGGTCTCGGACGATGCGGGCCGTCTCCACCCAGCCGGTGATCGAAAGGCCGATGATGAAGGCCAGGATGCCGTATTCAACCCCTACCGCGGCGATCCCGCCCAACGCCACCATCAAGACCGGCACTGCCAGCGCGGCGGCGATAGCTGTGTCCAAGACTTGCCCCGGCCAACGCCGCGACCATCCGGCGATCAAACCGATGACCGTTCCCAAGACCAATCGCACCGCCGCCACGATGATGACCATGTTCATGGTGGGTTGGATGGCCCACAGCAGGCGGCTGAGGAGGTCGCGGCCAATGTAGTCAGATCCCAGGGGGTATCCGGGAGTCAGGATAGGGAAGGGGGGCGTCTCCCACTTGTCCCCTGACCGAGTGATGGTGCTCTCTTGCATGGGGTCGCTGGGGGCGATTTTAGGACCTAGGATCGCCAAGGTCAGGACGATGAGGATAGCCAGGGTTCCCCCGACCAGCGGCCAGTTGACTCGCCGCCACCAGCGATAGATGCCTCGGGCAGTTTGGTCTAGTTTGGCGACGCTGGAGTCAGCGGAGGGGTCTTGGTGGATTGGGGATGTCGTCATGGGTATGTGTCCTCGCTCATCCTTCCCGCAGCCGGGGGTCGAAATGCCGGGCCAGGATGGAGGCGGTCAGGTCGGTTAGCAGGAAGAGGGCGGCGAAAATGACGACCAGGGCGGCCACCACCGGAGGGTTGAGGAACAAAGGCGTTTCAGCGCTGCCGCTCATGGAGGCGACCCTGGGAGGGATGAGGGTCTGGGCCATCAGGCTGCCCAGCCCAGGCCAGTTGAACAACCATTCGACTACGATCAACTCACCAACCAGCAGGCGCACCGACCCGGAGATGGTGACGATGACGGCGGCTACGATATTGCGCATGGCGTAGCGATTCCGCACCGCTCTCCAGGTATGCCCCACGCTGCGGGCCGCCACCACGTACTGCTTGTTGAGTTCATTCACCAGCAGCCCGGCGGTAACCTGGGCGATCTGCACCGTGGGCCGGGCCATCAGCACCAGGGTGGGGACGACCAGGTGCAAATCCCAGCCGAACCCGTTGATGGGCAGCGGCAGAGTTCCCTCGCCTATCCAGATGACGTAGAGGAACCAACCTGCAAAGTACAAGCTGCCCAGGAAGAAGGTAGGGGTGGCTAACCCGACCGTAGAGATAGTGGTCAGCCAACGGGAGACGATGGGGGTTTGGCTTCGGGCGGCTCGAGTCCCCAAAAAAACGCCCACGATAACGCTTAAAATTAGGGCCAATGCCAACAGCCCCAGGCTGGCGGTCCCAGCCCGCGACACCGCCTGGATGATGGTTTCATCCGCCCCGCTGAGACCCGTGCCGGGCGAGATCCCAAAATCCAGCCGGAAGACCTGTTTCAGGTATTCCCAGTAGGTTGGCAATAGAGGGGTGGGTTTGGTCACCGCGGCCAGGAATGGATTGAATTGGGCGCGCAGGGGACGCACGAGATGGGCATAGGTAAACCCCAGGAAGTGTACCAGCATCAATGCTGGCGGTATGATCGCCAGCCGGCGTAAGATGTATCGGGCCATACCTTTCTTCTCCTATGAAATTAGGATGCGCCCTAATTATACATCTCATTTTCATCCCTGGTGAATGTTTGCGGGTGGAAGCTAGAATGTCATGGTGACGCGCAACCTCCCGCAGGTTTGTCTTGATACAGATGTTTCCAAGGAAAAACTAGGCTGGATTGTAAATTTCGGCTTGCAAGACAACCTGCGGGAGGTTTTGGTGATAATATAATAGTTGTACTTCCCCTACGGACTTTCCATCTCGACCACGAATAATTCGTTCTCCTGGGTGATGAAATAAAGACGGCCGTTGACCATAAAACTGCCGTTCACGCCGGAGATACCCTCAATGCTCTGAGTCCAGACCGGTTCGCTCTCTCCCAGAGTATATCCCAGGCATTCGATCCGGTCAGAGGCATCTTCGCTCCCGCAAAGGTAGACGATACTATTTCCCATGTCTACGCCGATGACCCCCCATTCGTAATCAGGATATTGATTCACAGAAAAGTATCGCGTGTCAAAAACGTTGAGGATCTCCCCCTCCAGATTCAACCAGACGATCACTTGTCCAGTCTGGAAGCCGTAAAACAGCCAGACCAGTTGGTCGGAGGTGATGATCACAAAAGGCAGGTTGGTATTTTGGAAGGGGATGTTCAGGGCGGTGTAATCGAAGGCGATGGTGCGGATGATGCTCAGGCTCGATCCTACAACCTCCCACTGCATGATCGTGTGTCCTGTAAGCAGGTATAGGTTTCCGTCCCCTCCACCGAAGAACCGGTTGATGACCAGGCCCTCCGGGAACTCCAGGTCTAGTCTTTCTCCCGTCAAGGCATCGAAGATATTGTCGTCCAGGAAGACGTAGTTCCCGTTGGGGTCAACTATAGGGCTTGCCCGGAAGTGGTTGGTATCCGCCAGGGATTGCCAGAGCGGCTCTCCCTCCGGTGAGACCGCCAGCATGGTGCCGCTGGTCAGGTTGCTGATGGTCATGTACAGCGTGCCATCGGGGCCGATCACGACGTTTCCGATGCCTCTTAGACCGGTTTCATAGGTCCATTGCAGCCCCTCCTGGGTATCTACGCGATAAAGCGTGCCTTGTTTGCTCAGCAAGTAAATGGTATCCCCATAAACGGACGGCAATCCATCCGGGATCGAGTCGATGGACACTTCCCAGAGCAGATCGCCGGTCATGTTCACAGCATAAAACAAACCATCGGAAACTACGATGAGCGTCCCGTCCTGGGTTAGGGTGGGTGGTATGGACGCTTGCTGGGGGAATAATCCCTGAGTGCTCACCCGGTAGGGCGGCGGGTCTAGAGTGAATTCCGCGATCAAGTCTCCGTCCGGCGAGAGAGTGTAAACGACGTCATCCGTGTTTGTGACGACCACTGTTCCGTCCTCGCTCACAAATGTGGACCCGTAATCGGTATCTTCTCCCGGCAGTTGGAAGGACCAGGCGATCTCCGCGGTTTCCAGCTCCTCCGCCACCAGAGGGTCATCGGCAGTCCCGGTTGGGCGCGGGGTGGGGGTGCGTTGGGTTTCGACGATTTGTGTTGGGAGTAATTCCTGGGCCAGGGTGAAATCCACGTTATTGGACAAGAACCACCACATCAATGCCACGCCAACAACGATCCCGCCAAAAAACAACCCCCAATCAATCAGACTCTTTCTCAACTGCTGTTTTGTGTTTCGCTGCATGTTAAATTCCTATTCTGTCATGTTGGTCTGGGGCCGGTTTGGCCGTTTCGATCCACCAATTTATTCTGGGATGTCGAGGTCAATCACGTACAGTACGTTATCGCTGAGGATGTAGAAGCGGCCATCAATAATAAAGCCCACGTCATACTCCGGCATGTTTTCAATTGTTTGAACCCAGAATGGATCCGTGGAAGAGGTCGTATATCCCAGGCAGGTGACATCGGTGGATTCGGGTTTATCCCCACAAACGTAGAATTCCTGGTTGTTGATGTTTATTCCGCTGAACTCCCAACTGTACCCTGGATAGTCATCGATGAGAAAATTCTGAAGATGGACCATATTCAACACTTCTCCATCCATATTCACCCAGACGATCAAGGTGAGGCCTCCATAAGGGTAAAAGAACCACACCACCTGATCTGCGGAGATATATATTGCGGGGAGATAGTCAATGTGAGGGGAGTAGACGCTGTTGTGGTCCCAGGTTATGGTGTTGAGAATCTCGAAGCCCGAGTCGCCGATCTGCCATTGAATGACCGTATGTCTTGAGCGCAGATATAAATTCCCATCCAAGCCGATGACAAACCGGTCAATCTCCACCGGAAATTCGAAGATCAACCGCTCCCCGGTCTGGGCGTCGAAAATATTGTCGTCCAAGAACACCAGGTCGCCCGCAGGACTCACCTGGGGAGTCTGGCGGAAATCGAAGGAGTCAATCTCGGTCCGCCAGAGAGGGACGCCATCCGACGAAAAAGCCTGCACCATCCCAACGGTCATGTTGGTCAGGGTGAAATATAACGTGCCATCCAGCCCCCGGGTTACCCCCGACGCGCCATTCAGATCAAATTCATAGCTCCACTGCAAGCCGTCCTGGAGGGTCGCCATGTACAGAGCGCCGTTCTTGGAGAGCAGGTAGACCTCATCCCCCATGATCTGAATGTATTCTGAGGGCATACGGTCGAAGGGGAACTCCCAGAGTTTTTCGCCGGAAGGGTTCATGGCGTACAGGAGTCTATTGCTGATGACGATGATGGTGCCGTCTTGGGCCACAAAAGGGTAAATGAAGGGCGGCGCAAATCCGTCTCCGCCGGGGTTTTCATTAAAGGGTTCAGGATCCAGGGCGAACTCCGCGGTCACCTCGCCGTCCGGCGAGAGGACGAACATGGTGGCGTCCCTATCCACCAGGAAAATGGAGCCGTCCTCGGTGACCTGCGGTTGGTAGAAGGGAGGGATATCGGCGGCCACGATGAAGGACCAGGCCGCGGCCGAAAATACATTTTCGTCGCCATTGCCGCTTTCCAGGGTGGATGTGGCTTCAAGAACATCGGTTGGGACAGGAGGAGGCGTGTTCTCAACCGAGGCCACGCTGGTCGGGGAGGGCGTTTCGGAGGGGAGGCCGGCGGTTTGCGGCGCAGCGAACATATACCAGAAGGTCAAGGCTCCGCCGATCAAAACCCCGCCCAGGACGATCATCACATGCCGGAAGGCCGCGCCTAGTTCTAATTTGTAAGTGAGTTTGCTGATGGGATAAAGAATGTATTCATCTATCGCCAGGCGCAGGTTTTGGGTCAGGTTGGCGATCAGGCCGTAGCGTTTGCCGATCTGGACGTTCAACCGCTGGCGCAGGCCCGCGCCCATCAGGTTGAAACCCAGCACAGTGAAGAATACCACCGTGCCCACCGCTACCATTGCCCAGGGTTCGTTGAGCCGTTCCCAGGAGGTAGCCAGCATTTGGCCCAGTTCGGGGGTGCCGCTGATGCGCCGGGAGACGAAGTCGTCCACCTCCACCCATACGTCCCCGCCTATGTAATAGCCCAGGAACCCCAGCCCGGCGGTGATCATCATGGTGCCGCTGATCTCAAAGGCGAACAGCATCCAGATCATGGGCATGATCTGGCGCAGGACGTGGCCCAGCAGCATTTGGCCGGTGGAAGCCCCCAGGGCGTGGGAGGCTTCAATGTAGATCTGCCCGCGGATAGCTTGGGTTTGGTCACGGACGATCCGGGCCGTTTCCACCCACCCGGTCACACTGAGGCCGATGATGAAAGCCCAGATGCCCAGGTCGGTTCCCACAACGGCGATTGCGCCCAGGGCCACCATGAAGACCGGCACCGACAGCGCCGAGGCGATGACCGAGTCCAGCAGGCGGCCAAGCCAGCGGTTTGACCATCCGGCGATGAGGCCGATGATGCCGCCGATGAAGAGGCGGAAAATCGCTACAGTGGCGACCATGATGATGGTGGGTTGTATGGCGGTCAGGATGCGGCTGAGCAGGTCCCGGCCAAAGAGATCCGACCCCAGAGGGAAGCCGGGGGTGAAAGCGTCAAAGGGGGGGATTTCCCAATCATCGCCTACTTTGATAATGGTGTTCTCTTGGGCGGGGTCTCTGGGGGCCAGTTGGGGGCCTCGGATGGAGAGGAAGGCTACCAAAAGTACCAACCATGTGCCTAGCAAGAGCGGCCAGTTGAACAGCCGGAGGCGCACCAAGAATGGGGCGACCTGGTAATTTCGCGGCCTCGAATTATTTTTGGGTCGTTTAGCCATTGGAGGTCTCCACCGGGGTTCGCAGTCTAGGATCAAAGAGCCGGACCAGGATCGAGGAGATCAAATCCGAGAGCATGAAGAACGCCGCGATGACGGTCAGGATGGCGGACACCACCGGCGGGTCGAGGAACAGGGGCGATCCCGAGGAGTTGGACAGCAGCGCCGGAACCAAAGTCCAGGCCAGCAGGCGGCCTAGCCCCGGCCAGCGGAACAGCCATTCCACCAGGATCAATTCGCCCATCAATATCCGAAAGGCGCTGGCGATAGTCAGCACGATGGGCGCAAGCACGTTTCGCATGGCGTGCCGCCAGCGCACCGTGCGCCAGGAGTGGCCGATGGCGCGAGCGGCGACGATATATTGTTTGCTGAGTTCTTCGGTGATGAGATTGGCCGTCACCTGGGCGATCTGCACCGTGGGCCGGGCCATCAAAGCCAGAACCGGGAAGACCAGGTGCAGGTCCCATCCAAATCCTTGGAAGGGGATAGGAGGTGCAATGGCGACGCCGCCAGAGGCTTTCCCCGCCGAGATGATATACATGACCGATGCGACCACGAACAAGCTGCCGATGTAAAAACTCGGCATGGCTAACCCCACCGTAGAGACCGGCGTCAACCACTGGGCCACGCGGGGCGGCTCAGACTTCGCCGCTGCAAATCCCATCGTAAGGCCGATGATGACGCTCAAAGTCAGGGCAATGGCGATCAGCCCTAGACTGTTCACCGTCGCCCTCTTCATCGACTCCATGAGGGAGGCCGTTTCGGCTTCACTTCGGCTGCCCTCCGGGATGGTGGGCATGATGCCGAAGTCTTGGTTGAACAAACTCTCGATGTAGGTGATATAAGTGGGAATCAGGGCTTGGGACTCTGGCAGGTAGGCCAGATAAGGGGTCCTCCGGGCGCGTATCGGGCGGGCGTAATGGGCATAGGTGAAGCCCAAAAAGTGCACCGCCAACAGCGCAATGGGGATGATGGCTAATCTTCTCAGGATAAAACGCAGCATATAGGTATACAGCCTCCCATCTTGTGTGTTGGGTCAGGTTGAGGGGGAAATGGCATCGCGATGAAGTGCCTCACAAGGCAAATAAAGTTGCCCAGTCTTGGGAACTGGGAGGGTGCAGCTATTTGTATTTTTTGCTGGTAGAAACGCTTTGCTTGGATCGGGCTTTGTGAAGACAAAATAACGTCCTTAACATTATGGCACAAGATTGTGAAGATTTGATGAGGAAATTCTTTGATTTCGGTTGACTTTACAGAAAAATAATTGCACAATCAGGGGTAAGGAAGTATATAGTATTTCATCCCCTACGATTAGAGGTGTATTTTTGGAAAACGGAAAATCCAGGATGGCAAAAGAGACATTTTATCCTCTTATCAATACATTGTCAGCTATCCTTGTAGTTCTTGATTCACAGTCCATACTAATTCTTGTACTTCCTGAAATAATTTCCAGTATTTATCCAATATCTCATCTACAAGTGAATCGGGATCCTTGGTCATTCTCATGATAAATTGCCCTCCCCTCGCTTTATATCCCATGTAATTCCAGCGAGTCCAGATATTATTTGATTGAGTGATTTGCATCTCTTCAAGTTTCTGAATTAAAGAATCGTGTGATTTTGAAGCATAATCCTTTATCCCCTCAGGCTCCCATCTTGCTCCGTAATATAGAACAAAATCAAAGTTGGGTGTTCCCTGCTCAAGGGTTACACTCAAAATGGGTCGGTCTGAAGATGGCAAATTTCTAGGCCGTAAATGAATTCTCTCCCAAGATTTATCCCACCGGTCAGGAGGGGGTGAGATTATCTTCCAATCATCGATATATTCTGACGATTCCAAACGAGCGATTGCTTCGTCTGAGAACATACTCCAAAAATCTTGATGAGTTTTCTCCCTGAGCTGCTGGACATAATCTGCAACCTGCATGGCTACAGGTAGATTTTCAGGTTGGGCTAAAAATTCTAGGATTTTCTCGTCGTACGACATATAACAAACTCCTTTTGGGAGAAAAGCTTACAAATGGCGAATAAGATTCAAATATTGACTGACCACTTCTCGAACATTTGGCGCTTGGATGTCTGGCGTCACTCCGTCCAACCAAGTGGTTATATCGCCACGGTAGGAAAGTGGGAAATAAGGATAATCTCCATGAGAAATTGACTTATCTCCACGGATAGTCAAGAAAATGAGCGCTTGGGTAGGATATTCATTTACTACACTATCCATCCATAAACCATAACGAGATAATTGTTGTTCCTGTTCCAGCGCGTCAATCTTGTTTTCTATTACGAATACGCAGCCCAAATCAGGACTCTGAATTAAAATGTCAATCCGGCCCTCAGGGATGATTTTCTCCACAACGATGTTCCAGTGACCAGAATCAATGTTATCAAAAGGGAGCGGAAAATCGGGATATTTGCGCCCACATAAATCAATAAACGAATTTAGAAATATGAACTGTTGACCATGACTCCCCTTGGGGTTGAATAACTGCGCCAACATCGCAGAATGAGTACGGACTTCGAAGCGAGAGAGACCAAGTACTGAAAACACATTAAATGCCGGGGCTGTCAGTCGCGCTTCGTCTAAGACCTTGGCCTGAATGCTAACAAAACCTTCTATTAGGCTGTTGAATTGTATCTGAAATTTGGCGACAGACTGATGGGAAAATTCTTTCATTCGGTCAAAGAATTCAGCGAATTCAACTAGCGTTGCTTTGGTCATCTCGATATCAGTCTTGTAGATTGAAAGAGGATAAATTGACTCCCATAATCCCCCTCATCGTATAGAGGGGTATGCTGGTAGTCCTAAGTTTCAGAGCATTCGATTGATTCGTATTTGTCCTAACCTTACTTATAGCCATAGCCATGATTCAGATATTGTCTAGTTGTTCAACTACTTGTCATAATTATAGTACACTTTGTTTTACAAATTCCACCTATCAACTGACGAAAAGTATCTGGTGAAATTGTTAATCCAAATTGAATGCCTCATAACTGCATCTCGGTTACAATTCAGTTGAGCGTTGCACCAATTCAAATATCAGCTCCATCCAGGAAGCGAAACATGGTCAACATTTATGTAGATGGGAACCTCGGTTTACCCGTATTCCGAGGCCCGTATATCCAGTCGGATGCCCAGATCGCGGCCCTGCTCTTCAGCGCGGATTATGACCAACTCACCAAACTCTGTTATCAATATTTGATCGCCCCCAGCAACGGGAAAACCATCTACGTCCCGGTCTTGCCCAGCGTCCTGGTGGTCTATGCCGACATGTTCGTCTCCTCCCTGGATGAACGGGACAAGCAGGTGGGACGGATACGAGAGACGGAGGTCAGTTTCTGGGTGCTGACCGCGGCCATGCAGAAGGTCGGGCCAGTCTTGGTCCCCAAACGGCTGGCCTGGTTCGTCCCCTCGCTCCTGGTGGATGAAAGCAACGCCATAGCCACCGGGCGAGAGGTGTTTGGGTTTAATAAGCTCATGGCTCAAATTCATAAACCCCAAACTGTTCAGTCGCCCAACTTCGCCGTGGACGTTTTGGGCTTCAAAACTTTCGATCCAGACTCAGTCGCCCAAATGGAGCGATTATTAGAAGTTTCTCCCTTCGATAAAACCTCCCTTAATGAAACCTCCCCAACCTGGGAAAGTTGGGATCAGGCCAAATCGGAGATAGATCAAGAGCTTTTGAAGAACATTGAATCGGCCCCCAAGAATAAGATCATCGAATACGCGGCGAAGTTGGTCAATAACCGCATCCCGCTCGTATTCCTCAAACAATTTCGGGATGTGACCAACACCCAGCAAGCCTGCTACCAAGCTATTGTCGAGGCGCCCATCCGGGTAAAACGATTCCACCAGGGCGGCTTCCTCTCCGACAAATCTATCCTGAACCTGAACCCCCTAGACAGCCATCCCCTGGCCCGCACTCTGGGCTTAAAGCTTGAGGACGGCAGACAGCGGTCAGCGGCCGGTCTTTGGATGAAAGTTGACTTCACCCTGGAAGAAGGGCGTGAAGTTTGGAGGGCTGGCTAGGGGCATTATTAAGCTAAAAACACATTCACCATCAAGGCATGAAGATACAAAGAAAAACAATAATCTTGGTGTCTAGTATGATATAAAAAGAGGAAGCCCGGAGGCTTCCTCTTTACTGTAATTATTTATCGCGGCTAGTCAATGCCGGGGACGTCGTCCTCCCAGCCATCGTAGTAGCCGGGAGCGCCATCCTCGAAGTAATCGTAGTTGGGCTGGATGTCGGGCGTCAGGTCGACGGACTCACCGGCTTCCAGCGTGCGGGTGGCGGCAAGCTTGACTGCGTTGCCGTGATGGTTGGTGGTTTCGAAAGCGGCGTCGAAACCGGCGGTCCCAACGGGCATGCTGAGGGTCTCGCCGCCTTTGGCTTCGTAAGCGTCCGGCGTTTCGTCTTCCATGTAGATCGCCTCAAAGGGGCATTCGGGGATGCAGGCGCCGCAATCAATGCAGGTGTCCGGGTCAATGTAGAACCAGGGCCACTGATCCTTGGGCTTGCCGGGGACGATGCACTCAACAGGGCATACGTCAACGCAACCGGCGTCACGCAAACAAAGACTGGTAATAACGTGGGTCATAGAGGGTTCCTCCTGGAAATGTTAGGGATTAGAAAACAACACTCACTTTCTGTTGTTTATTCTTTACTTGGGTATCATAAATCCAGTTAGATTGTAGCCTCCCCATTGGGGTTTGTCAAGAAAAATGCTCTTATGATTCAGGGCAACCTTTGACTTGCAGGGCATATAATTACAAATCTTCGACTACAATTGCAGACCATTTGAGTCAGCCAACAAACTATGGTATAACACAATAAATCTACCCGACCCAAAATAGGAGAATGCTAATGAAGACACGAAAGAAAATCTTAATAAGTTTGACCATGATCGTCGTATTGTTTGCCACCACCGCGATAACCCCAGCTTTGTCAGGAAACCCAGACCCCCAGGGCGGCGGGCCGTGGCCCAAATTCACCTGCTTCCTGACCTGTTGGAAGGACACAGATTGCACATACTCGGTCTGGTATCTCGACAGCGACGGCACCTTCGATGAAAGAGGATTCACGACCGGCGGCACCTGGAGCAAGATCGGGAATTCTTTCACCCTCGAATACACTTGGCCCCCCGGCGCGGATGCACAATACTCCGGCACCATCGTGGGCCGGGCGGCAGCCGGTACCGTTTATGACCCCTCCTCGACGGACAGAGGGGCGATGTCGGCGGTGCTGAACCATCCTTGGTCCTGCGCTAGTTTGCCCACCTCCCCGGAGGATGCAGAAAACCCCTTCGCTTTGTCACCCGCCAGCTTTGACTAGCTGAAGGTCTAAAAGAAACAATTCTTTAAAAATCAGCCCGGTTCAAATACCGGGCTGATTTATTTATTAAAGCATTAGCAATATTTCCATCCATGCGTTAGAATAGATAGGAACGAACGTTCAACCGGCGACACCACCATCCATAAGGCATCCATGACCAACCCGAATCCGAAACCCCCGGTACCGCCGCTGCTGGTGATGGGGATTGGCATCATCGTCATGTCCACCTCCTCAATATTCATCCGCTATGCCCAAGGATATGCCGGTTCGTTGGTCATCGCCGCCTACCGGCTGGTTCTGGCAACCCTGGTTTTGACTCCTTACGTGCTGATCCGCCACCGGGAGGAACTGCGGGGCCTCACCCGGCGGGAATTGATCCTGGGGCTGATTTCCGGGTTCTTCCTGGCCCTGCACTTCGCCTCCTGGATCACCTCCCTGGAATATACCAGCGTAGCCAGCTCGGTGGTGTTTGTCTCAACAACGCCCCTATGGGTGGCGCTATTCTCTCCGCTGTTCCTAAGAGAATCCATCAGCCGCCCGGTGAAGATCGGGTTGGTCATCGCCCTGATGGGCGGGACGGTGATTGGATTGAGCGACTCCTGCACCCTGGAGGCAGCTCAGCTCTCCTGCCCTCCGCTGACGGACTTCCTTCAAGGGGAGGCCTTTCTGGGTGACTTTCTGGCCTTGATCGGGGCCTGGATGGGCGGGGGATACGTCCTGATCGGGCGCAAGCTGCGAGGGAAAATGTCTCTGGCGGCCTACATTTACATTGTCTATGGGGTGGCGGCGGTCGTGCTGGTGGGGATCATGCTGGGCGCAGGCCAACCGGCCTTCGGCTACTCGCCCACTGTGTATGGGTTGTTCCTGTTACTAGCTCTGCTGCCCCAACTCGTCGGCCATTCAACCGTCAATTGGGCTTTGCGCTACCTCTCCGCCGCCTTCGTCGCCATCACCCTGTTGGGAGAGCCAATCGGATCCTCCATCCTGGCTTATTTTTTCCTCCAGGAAGCGCCTACCCCATTGATGCTGTTTGGTGCTATACTCATCCTGGCAGGGATCTT
>CBDUUP010000061.1:0-15515 GCA_965370435.1 uncultured Anaerolineales bacterium
TGCGGTTATTCTGCTCACATAATTCGTAATCACTCATGGCTAAGTCTTGTGAGCAACTTTTGGCCTTTTCTGCAACCGTTTCATGCCTTTAGAAAACCCTGCAACTTAAGTTCACATTACAAAATATTTATGTTATCCTTCTTATGAAGGAGTAAAAACATGAAAATTCGTCAATTAGCCTTAATCAGTATTTTGGTAATTTTATTTGTAGCTTGTGATACGGCAGAGTATTTTTTTGAAAATGAGGGGGACGAAGACGAGCCTTATTCTTCCCAAGAAGATAATGAACCTGGACTGGATTTTACTCCTGGCTCAGGTAGTTTCCCCTCAGGAGAAACTGACATACCCCTTCCCCCTGAAGGTTACCTTTATCACGCTGCTTTTCCTGGCGGAATTACAGACTGGGGCGAAGAAGATGATATGACCCCTGATGATCTTCACTCTTATGAGCAGCATGCTGGCAAATCTATTGCATGGTTGTATTTTTCTCATAACTGGTTCAATGACCGGGAATTTCCACTTGAAATGGCTAGCTGGATTCGTGATGATGGCAGCATCCCTTTTATTCGGTTAATGCTTCGCAGCGACGCGGAACAAAATCATAGCGAGCCTTTGTATTCACTAGATAATATCCTAGATGGTGATTTTGATGACGATCTCCATGCCTGGGCAATAGCGGCGCGGGATTTTGGTTCGCCACTTCTTGTCGAGTTTGGAACAGAAGTAAATGGAGAATGGTTTTCCTGGAACGGTGTCTGGAATAGTGGGGGAGAAACTGACGATTATGGCGATCCAAATATACCGGATGGGCCAGAAAAATTTCAAAATACTTACCGCCACATTATCCAAATTACTCGAGACGAAGGAGTGGAGAACATTACTTGGGTTTTTCACATAGATGCGGATGATGTACCGGATGAGGATTGGAATCGGTTTGAAAATTATTACCCTGGAAATGAATGGATTGATTGGCTCGGAATCAGCGTTTATGGCACAAGTGATCCGATGGATGATGAGTGCACGTCTTTTCGGGAAAGTATGGACGCTACCATTCCCCGGTTAGAAGCGCTTTCGGCTGATAAGCCAATCGTAGTGCTTGAATTTGCCGCCGCCGCAAACAATCCATATTGTGATCAAGTAGATTGGGCCAGAGAGGCTCTAACAGATATGATTTCCCTACGCTGGCCTCGCGTGATAGGCTTTGCATGGTGGAATGAAAATTGGCAAAACGATGATGACCCCAGCCACGATACTGTATTAAGGATTGAAGACAGCCCAGGTTTGGATGATTTATTCCAAGAACTTGTTGGAAATCAAGAAACTGTATTAGGAACCATTGAAATAGAGGAATAACTAAATTTTCAAACTTGTCAACGGCATAAGGAAAATGGTGTTTATCAAAAAATATCCTTGACTGTTGGACTTTGCTTACCCAAAGACACAAAAATTTCTTTGTAGTTAGGAGCAATACGATGAAACTTGGCCGCGCAGCTCAAATCGCCATCGGCGTCCCCAACCTTGCGGAGACGCTCCCATTTTATGAGAAGTTTGGATTCATGGCGCTGGACAAGAGCGACAAGCCCCATCCCTGGGCGCGGTTCACCGATGGCCGTATCGTGATACAGCTCGAACAGGGTGGAATGTCTCAGGTGAGTCTAAGTTATTCCTGTCCCGACTTGCCGGAGATAGCGGCTGAATTGGAGGCGATGGGGATCAGTTTTTCCCTGAAACCAAAAAACAATGCCGGCCAGTCTTTCGATGCTGTGCTCAAGGACCCGGATGGATTCACGATCGGTCTCATTAATCAAGAGGCCCAACCCATCGCCGATATCCGGGGCGAGTCGATCTCTCGGGCGGGGGATTTTGGGGAGTTCAGCCTGCCGGTCAAGGATTTACAGGCCGCCGTCAAGTTCTGGGAGCAGATTGGTTTCGAGCGCACCGGTGGGGATGACGCCGATTCCTATCCCTGGGCGATCGTGGTGGACGAGTTGATGGTTATCGGCTTGCACCAGACCACTGATTTTGACGCGCCCACGATCACCTACTTCGCCACGGACATGGCGGCTCGCATCAAAGCCTTGCGCGAGGACGGCCTGGAACCAGCCTGGATTCACGAGAATGAGGCGGGGGAGACTGTCTCGGCGCGCTTCAAGGCGCCGGATGGGATGGATTTCTTTTTGTTCTGGACTCCAGAGAAGGTGGAGGTTGGGCAGTAGCTGGCCTAGCTACCTTATTCAAAAAATACTTCAGGCTCGATGGGACATTTCGAGTTGCGCTACAACCTGCGGGAGGTTGAAGGTAACAACATTTAAACGCAAATAACATTTGCACGCAAATAACATTTGCACGCAAATAACATTTGCCACACACCACCGCCTCATCCAAGATGGGGCGTTTTTCTTGAGGGCATGTATTTGCGCTCAAAGCTCTTTTGTCAATAACTTTACAAGCACTTGACAAAAAGTTCAGGATAGGCAATAATAGAACGATTGTTCTATAAACTATGCACAATTCTATCTAATGCAAACGAACTTACCCGTTAGACGCGCTGTTTCCCAGATCGTGCGCGCATACCGAAAACTGCAAAGCCGCAAGGGACGTCTGGTTCCCTTGCGGGTCTTCGCGGTTGGCCTTTCGGATGTCCTGGCGCCTTTCGGGGGCAGTATTTCCCACCAGACGGTCAAAAACTGGCAGGACAATGTGTACCTGCCGAACACTTTTTACATGATGCAGATCGCCATGCACGCGCCCTGGGACTGGCGGCGCGATTTCGCCCAGGACGTTCTGGCCGTCTTGCAGCCTGACCTTTACCGTCCGGCCAGCGACATCGGCGCGAGCGCGCTCCTGGATAACGGATTGGGGTCTGCAAATGGCCGGGCGGCTTAACGCCTGGTGAGGTCTTTGCCGGGGAGATGCGTTCCCTCGAACCCTCGCCCTCAACTTGTTCACTCGTTCACCGGATATGTTATTTCTATGCCTATAATTCTCTGTGCTTTCCCGGACTGCGATCAAACTTTCATCGCCCAGAACCGGCGCGGTTCGCCGCTCTGCCCGGATTGTCGAGCCAGACTGGCTGCGGCCGGGCAGCGGTTTTGCCGCCTTTGTCGCCAGGTCAAAACTCTGGACGAATTCTACAGCCGCCGCCCGCGCCTGGGTGGGAGGGAGGCCCGTTCTGTTCATGATACCCGCTGCAAATCTTGCCAACATGCCGAGCGTCGTAGACGCACAGTTCGCCGGCTGGCAGATGATCCTCGTGAGAGTGAGGCTCAGGAAAGGAGGCCGCGCCGCCGCGATCCCGGTAAGCCGACCTCCTGCGAGATGTGCGCCCATCTGGAGAACTGCCGCCAGCGGATTCGGCTTGATCTGTGGCTGTGCTGCGAGACCCTGGATGCCAACGATTTGATGCGCGTGCGCCGGGACCGCGTCCTCTGGCGGGCTTCAATGGAGGATCCTTCGGGGATGGATCCGTTCATGGCGTTGTTGGGCGAGGAGGAGCGGAGGGTGGTGGAGGGCGGGGGCGCGGGAGACCGCGCTTAGAGGATACGCGGCATGGGGGCGATGTAAAAGGCGACCATGATGAAATGGCAGAAACAACCCACCAGCACGAAAATATGCCAGACCTCGTGGAAGCCAAAGACGCCCGGCTTGAAGTCCAATTTCTTGGTGACGTAGACGACCGCGCCCAGCGTGAAGGTTATCCCCCCCGCCATCAGCCAAACGATAGCGCCCACCGGGAGGGTGCGCCCTACCTCGCCTATCGCCAGTATCATGAACCAGCCCATGAGCAGATAGGAACTGGCGGTGACCCAGCGCGGGGTCTGGATGATGAATATCTTGGTCAGACTGCCTACCAGGGCGATGGTCCAGATGAGGGTCAGCAGCCCCCAGCGCCAGAAGCCGGTGAAGGCGTTGACGCACAGCGGGGTGTAGGACCCGGCGATGAGGAAGTAGATGGCGGCGTGGTCTATCTTCTTCAGGAGCAGCATGCGCTTCTCCTCGCCGTGGAGGAGGTGGTAAGAGGCGCTGGCGATCAGCAGCAGGGCCAGGCTGGCCCCATAGACCAGCAGGGAGCGCTGCTTGGGGAGGTCGTCCTTGCCCAGGAAGAGCAGCGCCACCAGCCCGACCACCGCGGCGATGGCGCCGAAGTAGTGGGTGAGTCCGTTCACGGGTTCGCGAAGTTTTTTGAGCATAGTGTTCTCAATAATTGAATATAATTATATTTGTACGAGAGCTAGATGCCCACTTCTTTGAAAACCTCTTCCCCATCAACCGCCTCACCGCCGTTCAAATATTGTGCGAACGCGATATTCCCCTCGATGAGGTCTTCCAGATCATCGAGACGGCTGAGCAGGGCATCAAACACTTCAGGATCAACGAGATATGCGGCCTCTTGGCCGCGTCGTAGAATGAGCAATGGCTCTTGCTCTAACTCTTCCAGGTAATTCGCCAAGTTGGCGCGCAGTTCGGTGACTGTGGCGGTTTTGGTCATTGATCTTCTCCGGGGAAATTATGCGTAATATTAAAAGCAGCATTTACCCATCCCTACTATATCCCGTATGATTGGCTTTAGCAAGGGGCGATATTTAGCGCTAACATCCCCTCACTCAAACAACCCCTCCACACTCAAATACCGCTGCCCGGTATCGGCGAACACGCACACGATCACTTTGCCTTCGTTCTCCGGGCGGGCGGCAATTTGACGGGCGGCGTGGGCGGCGGCCCCGGAGGAAATTCCGACCAGCAGCCCCTCCCGCCGGGCGATCTGGCGGCAGGCTTCAAAGGCCTCCGCCTCGCTGACCAGGTAGATCTCGTCAATGATCTCCCGGTCCAGCGTCTCTGGGACGAAGCCGGGAGCCGTGCCCATCATGCGGTGGGGGCGGAAAATGCCCTGGGAGATGGTGGGCGACTCTTCCGGCTCGACGGCGATGAGCTGCACTTCCGGCTTCTGCTCTTTGAGGTAACGCCCCGCGCCGCAGATCGTGCCGCCAGTGCCCAGCGCGGCGACCAGGATGTCTATCTGGCCTTCGGTATCGGCCCAGATCTCGGGGCCGGTGGTGAGATAGTGAGCTTTGGGGTTGGAGGGGTTGACGTGCTGGCCGACGTAGAAATAGTCCGGGTTTTGGGCCAGGATTTCCTTGAGCTTTTGGCGGGCGCCTTCGGTGCCCAGGGCGGCGGGGGTGAGGATCAGTTCTGCGCCCAGGGCTTTGAGAACCTTCCTGCGCTCCAGGCTCTGGATCTCGGACATCACCAGGATGGCCTTATAGCCTTTGATGGCGGCGATGGAGGCCACCGCCATGCCGGTGTTGCCGCTGGTGACCTCGATGAGGGCGCTGCCCGGCTTGAGGCGGCCCTCCTTTTCGGCGTCTTGGATGATCTGCAGCACCGGGCGGTCTTTCACGCTGAGAGGATTCATGAACTCGCACTTGGCGTAGATGGCACGGCCGGCGGCCAGCCGTTCCAGGCGCAGCAGGGGCGTGCTGCCGATCATTTCGGTGAGGTTACGAAGGTATTTCATGGAACTATCCTTGAGAGGGGAAATAAAAAAGGGGCGCATGTCAATGCGCCCCTACATAAGTTTGATAATCGTTCACGGCCCCCAGGCGGGCGTTTGATCGTCGCCAGGCCCGGTGGTCAGGGCGGTTTGTTCACCGCCGTCGGCGCGCATGACGTAGATATTGTTGACGCCGTCCCGGTCAGAGACAAAGGCGATCCAATGTCCATCCGGCGACCAGACCGGCTGGGAGTTGCTGCCCTGGTTGGTGAGCGCCGTGGAGAGGCCGTCCCCGTCGGGGTTGATGAGATGAATGGCCTGCAGGCCGTCTTGTTCCAGGGTGAAGGCGATGCGAGCGCCGTCCGGCGACCAGGCTGGTTGGGTTTCGCTGGCGGCGCTGGTGGTGATCTGGACCAGGTTGGCCCCGTCGGCGTTGATGACGAAAAGATCGAAATCGCCGTTTAGGTTGGAGGTGAAGACGATGCGGGCGCCGTCTGGCGACCAGGACGGGGTGCGGTTGACGGCTCCGTTGGCGGTGAGTTGAGTGACCGCGGCTCCGTCGGCATTCATCACAAAGAGTTCATAATTGCCAGTGCGTTGGGAGACGAAGGCGATGCGGGCCCCATCCGGCGACCAGGCCGGATCAATATCGTTGGCGGGGTCGTCGGTCAGGCGGGTTGAGGAGGATTGGAGATCGAGGGAAAAAATATCCATGTTGCCGTATTGGTCGGCGGCGTAGGCTACCTTTCCGCCGTCCGGCGAGAGGGTGGGAGAAAGGATGTTGTGGGTATCGCCGCTGATGATCTCGAGCTGGCCGCCTTGGTATGGAGTGGCGTAAATCTCATTATGCCCCGAGCGGTCAGAGAGGAAGTAAATTCGCTCCCCGTTCGACGCCCAGACCGGAGCGGTATCCATTGAGGAGCTATTGGTGAGGTTGCTTTGGCTGGTGCCGTCGATTCTGGCGACTATAACATCGTGGGTATTGTATCGATTGATCATAACCATAGCGAGCCACTGCCCATCCGGGGACCAAGCTGGATAGCCAGTATAATTTGTTGTAGATATTCGGGTGCCGGTGGATCCATCAGCATTCATAATATAAACGCTGCTACCTTTGTCTACCTCCTCAACCGTGTAGGCAATCTGACTGCCATCTGGAGACCAGGCCGGTTGGTATAAATTCCGATCGGTATGGGTCAATTGGACCAGGCCTGTGCCATCAGGGTTGATTACAAAAATTTCGAAGTCGCCGTCACGGTCTGAGGCGAAAGCCAGGCGAGAGCCATCCGGCGACCATGAGGGCATGCTGTCTTTGTACGGGTCGTCGGTAATTTGCGTGCGTCCGGTGCCGTCGGCGTTGATGGTGAAGATATCGCTGCCATTGGGTCCCAGAGAGGTGAAAGCCAATCGGGTTCCGTCCGGCGACCAGGTTGGAAAGGTGTCGAGGATGGCGTTGTCGGTGAGCTGGCGAATCAAGATCTGATCCAAGCCGGTGAGATATATTTCCGCATCACCATCCTGATAGGATACATAGGCTAACCAGAGGCCATCCGGCGATAAGGACATACTGCGATTGGCTATGCCGGAGGTGATGCTTCGGGGAATGAAGAAGTTTTCAAGCATCAGCAGGTCGCGGGGAGCGCCATTCGGACCGTCCGCATTGCCGGAGGTGTAAAACAAGGTTCCATTGAGTTGAATTTGAGGCGTGGCGGTGGGTAGCTGCAGGCCGGGGTCGGTGGGCATGGATGGCCCTACAGTAAGGGCTACGCGGGTTTTGACGGCCGCGATCTCGGTGCTGCTCTGGTCGCTGGTATCGGTTGTTTGGTCGTCTACTCCACAGGCGGAAAGAGAGAGAATTAGCAGAATTAAGATAAGCGTTCGTTTCATAAGATTTCCTTGCTCCTGAAGTTCTTGAATTGGTTAGCGGCAAGTGATAATAATATCATGCCAATCTTGTTCCCATAAGTAGAGGGTGGTGGGTTCAGTGGTGAGGGGTTCACCGTTGATGGAGACTTCGATATTGGATTGGGGAATGTAGAGAGGAGTAGAAACCCCCATTATGGAGAGGGTGAGGGTGGAACCATTGGGTGCGCTCTCCAGAGATACGGTGACCGGAACCGCGGGAACCTCTACAATGCCTGCATCGTTCTTATTGATCCGTTCAGGCAGGACAACCCCAAGGGCTTTCACCAGGGGTTGAAGTTCTTCCGGCACGGCGGAGGCCAAGGGGATGGAGGGGATGCAATTATTGTTGTAGATGGAGACCTGAACCGGGCGTAAGAGATAGAGCGTGTAAACGATCAAGGCCGCTACAGCCAGGAGTAGGCCGAGCATAGAAAATCCGACCAGCTTGCTTCTGGGCAGGATAGTGATCAGACGGGTGCGACGATCTACCGGCAGCAGTTGGAGAGTCTCTTCTAATTCAAACTGCAATACCCGGCAGGCCTGGAGGATACCGGCGCGGGTGGGTTCGCTAAGTTTTGTGGCGGTCAGCAGAGCTTGATATCTCACCTCTGGGATCACGTCGCGGCGATCATGCAAGAAGCCCAGCAGCGGGGTGACAAAACTTGTCCATATCTCGACAGTTTCGATGAACTTGTGGTCTTTGCGCAAACGCTTGAGGAATCCCGCCAGCCCGGCGCGGGTCTGGCGAAGGCGGGCAGCTTGTTCGATCTGTGTGCGTTCATCAGGCGGTGTTCGACCGGGGAGATACGGGTCAGGATTTATTGACATTGGTGTTCCTCGGCTCGTATTATACAGTAGGAGGCGCGCAGGGAGATTAGGGGAGGGTGAGATTGAAATAAATCGTTAACCAGGATGAATGTCGAATGCACCCATGCACCCACCTCTTGCCATTCATACGCGCCCAAATCGGGATAGGCGTCACGGAGGAGGCCGTCAAGGTCTTCGAGAGGGAGTTCACCGGCCCGGCCCGCGTTTATGGCGGGGCTGCCACTTGATAGGTGGAAATCTTTGGCGGAGGCATCCTGGAATAACGGGTCGTCGTAGAAGCTGTGCTCCCCCTGGCCGGATTGGGCGAACCAAGCGCCATTGTTGATCTGTTCGTTGCTAAAGCAGGCCTCCTCGCCCAAAAAATGGGCGCAGATCACATCCTCCTCACGGAATGGATTGTAGTACAGATTGTGGTCGGCGATCAGGTTCACCCCCTCGGCGAAGTAGACTAAAGTGCCGCCCATCTCCGGGTTGTCGTTGTAGAAGATGTTATTGAATAAATTGAGGTCGGTGGGCAAAGAAGAGGTCTCAAATCCACCCAGACTGGCCAGGTAAGTGTAGGAGGTAGCGTTGGCGATGGTGTTGTTGAGGATAGTGTAGCTGCTGCCTCCTTCCAGGACCAGGGCGGTATCTCCGCTGTCCCAGATGAGGTTGTTGACCGCCTCTCCACCGGCCCAGAGCTTGAGGCCGTTGAGGAGGTTGCCCGCCACCCGGTTGCGGCGCACGAGGATGCCGGAAACGCTCCCCGGCGCGTCGCGGGAGTTGAGATCAATTCCATCGCCGCCGTTATCGTGGATGTAACAGTCCTCGACCAGGATGTTTTGTCCCTGCTCCACGGCCAGTCCATCCCCGCCGAAACCGGCCTCCATACCGGAACCGAATATCTCCAACCCCCGGAATGTCATCCGGTCGCAAGGGCCGGGGGTGCAGTCTACGGCAGTGTAAATGCTGCCAGAGATCACGCTGTTTTCGAAGAGGATGTCGCTCACCGGGCCGTGGCGAGGCGTTTCTCCCGAATACCCCAGGGTGAAGTGGACGCCAGCTTCCCCTCCACTTATCGACAGGTAGCCCAGGGAAATATGCTGGTTGTCTCCCAGAACGGTGATCCCCCAATTCCTAAAATCGCGCAGCACAAAGCCGCTGATACGCAGGTGGGAGACGCCCGGCTCCAGGGTCAATATTCCGCCCGCCTGATTCCCGCCGTCCAGGATGGGGGTCTCGCCGGGGGCGGCGGTGAATGTGATTGGGAGGTCTGGGCTGCCGGAGCGGGCCAGGGAGATGCCTTCATCAATAGAATAGATTCCCTCCCGGAAGCAGACTGTATCGCCGGGCTGGGCGGCGTCAGCGGAGCGCTGGAAGGTGGCCCAGGGTTGGGCTTCGCTGCCGGAATTGCCATCCTCCCCGCCGGGTGCGACGAAGTGGGTGCAGGCGGCGGACTCTGGCGGCGCGGGCGGAGGCGTCCAGGCGGAGGTTGGCGCGGGTTGGAAGGTGTTTTCTGGCGGCGGGGATGAGGTCGGGGGAGCGCAGGAGGTGAGCAGAAAGATCAGTGCGAGGAGGCCGGCGGCCATTCGATGGTGGTTTTTATTTGTGTACATTAGTTCCTCCCGGATGGTGGTTGATGAGATAGTCTAAGTATATAGCAAATTTGCTGTCCTGCGCAACTAAAGGAGTTTTGTTATTGCTACCTATTGTTTTGCTTATGGAAAGATATGTTTGCATAGAAAATAAAAAGCAGAGGCCGCACCCGTCACCGGATACGGCCTCGCGCCCTAGGCCCGAAGGCATAGGGGGGATATGTATATTTTATAGCAGAATTCAGGTTGAATGTCAATTGATTGACGTTATTTTCAAGGATATTCTCTCTTCGGTTCGGGAAAGATGTCCTATTGTGTGAGGCCGCGTGAGCGTGTACACTAGAAGTAGTAGCCCATGTGAATAAGGAATTCTGTATAAATCTTGGAGAATAGCCATAATGAATAAAATCTCGAATAAGCCAACTTTCTTGCGTGTATTACCTTTCATACTAATAGTACTGACGCTAGGCTGCACAGGGAGCGTCAATACCCGGGAAGTCACCCAAGTCATCCCCGTCACCCAGATCGTCTACGTCACCCAGGTGGTGGATGGGACCACAATCCCGGCCGCTACCTCCGGTCCTGGGGAGGCCCCCGGCGAGGGGCCATCCATCGCGGGATGTCCGGTCTTCCCTGCCGACAATATCTGGAATGTGCCTGTGGATGGCCTCCCTGTAGACGTCAACTCGGACGCTTACGTCGCCAGCATTGGCGAGGATGAGAATGTTCACCCTGATTTCGGCTCCGGGACCTGGGAGGGCGAACCTATTGGTATCCCTTACGTGGTGGTGTCGGGCGACCAGCCTCTGGTCCCCATCTCGTTTGACTACGAAGACGAGAGCGACCCCGGCCCCTATCCCATCCCGCCGGACGCTCCCATCGAGGGCGGACCCGACAGCGACGGCGACCGGCATATTATTGTTTTGGAGCGGGATAACTGCATCCTGTACGAAGTCTACTTTGCCTGGCCGGACGGCGAGGGGGGATGGTGGGCGGGTTCAGGGGCGGTCTATGACCTGAACTCTCACGCCTTGCGCCCCGATGAGTGGACCTCGGCGGACGCGGCGGGTTTGCCCATCCTGCCGGGGCTGATCCGTTACGAGGAGATCTTGGCGGGGGAGATCAACCACGCCATCCGGGTGACTGCGCCAGACACCCGCCAGAGTTACATCTGGCCGGCGCGTCACTTCGCCTCGGACCTGACCGGCATGCAGTACCCGCCGATGGGACAGCGATTCCGGCTGCGGGCTGATTTCGATATCTCCGGGTTTTCGCCGGAGGTGCAAATTATCCTGGCGGCGCTCAAGAAGTACGGCATGATCCTGGCCGATAACGGCGCGCCCTGGTTCATCTCCGGCGCGCCCGACGAACGCTGGGATAACGAGACGTTGGTGGACGAATTGCATGAGGTTCCGGGGTGGGCGTTTGAGGCGGTGGATGTGTCTTCGTTGATGGTGTCTCCCGATTCGGGGCAGGCTGGAATGCCTTGAGGTTTAAACACTAAGACACAAAGGCACAAAGACACTAAGTTTTTTTATTGGATTGACAAGGTAATTGGTTGTAATGGCGGGATAAATCCTATATACTGGTAGTAGCATTTCACCTGTTCACTAGCGTTGTTTCTAATCTCACAAGGAGGCAAAAATGAAAGCACCTTCTACTCTTCCGAGAATTGTTGGGTGGGGGATTGCGCTGTTGGCTGTATGTGGGCTGATGTTTGGGTTGGCTGACCTCGACTCTGCCTACGCCCAGGGTGTGGACGCCAGCCCCCCCGATGAGACGGTCAAATTGATCTTCATCCACCACTCCACCGGGGAGGCTTGGCTGGATGACGATGACGGCGGGTTGGGCCGGGCGCTGGCGGAGAACAACTATTATGTCAGCGACACCAACTACGGCTGGGGGCCGGACAGCGTCGGCGATTACACCGACATCCCCGATTGGCCGACTTGGTTCACCGGGCCGGAACGGGACCGTTACATGGCCGCGGTCTACGCCGAGAGCGACACCAACTCCTGGAATTTCGACCGTCCCCTGGCGGACCCGGGCAGGGAGAACCAGATCATCATGTTCAAGTCTTGCTTCCCCAATTCCGAGCTGGAGGGGAATCCCAACGACCCGCCCGCGCCGGAGGGCTGGCTGACGGTGAGCAACGCCAAATACGTCTACAATGACTTGCTCAATTACTTCATCACCCGCCCGGATAAGCTCTTTGTCGTCATCACCGCGCCGCCGGTGTCCGATTCCTCCTATGCGGACAACGCCCGGGCTTTCAACAACTGGCTGATTTACGATTGGCTGGCTGAGAACGACTATCCCTACAGCAACGTGGCGGTGTGGGATTTCTACAACGTCCTCACCGACCCGGACAATCATCATAGGGTTAACAATGGAAGCATTGAGCACATCGCCAATCAAGGCGGGAACACCCTCTACTATCCCAGCGGCGACGACCATCCCAATCAAGCTGGCAACCGGAAGGCTACCGCCGAATATGTTCCCATGTTGAATGTGTTTTACCATCGCTGGATGGCAGGCGCGCCCCTCGATATCCCCACCCCAAGCGGAGGCGGCCAGCAAGACCCTACCGAATCCTCGCCAACGGCGATCTCCTCCACCGGAGGAGGGCCTTCCGGCGGGTTGGTGGATGGTTTTGAGAGCGGAACGCCTCCTGGCGCATGGGGTTGGGAGGCCTACTGGGATTATGACGTGGATACTTCCATCACCTGCGCCCCGGAGAGCGGCATGGCCTTCAAGGGGAGCCTGGCATTACACATTGCCTTCGATGTGGTGGCGGAAAGCTGGAGCACCTGCGCGCTGTTCTACGATGAGGCCCAAGACTGGCGGGCCGCGCCGGGGCTGGCTTTTTATCTGCACGCCAGCCGGGCCGGGCTGATCTTTGATTTCCTGGTTTATGGCGGTTTGCCGGACGAGGAAGAGACTTATCTCTATCAGCTTTCCGCTCCCCAGGAGAGCGAGGATGGCTGGGCGCTCATCGAAGTTCCCTGGGGGCAGATCATACGCGCAGACTGGGAAGATGACAGCGGCGCGCCCATTGACCCGGCCCAGATCAGCGGCCTGGCTTTCGGCTTCGACGGCGGGGAGGAGGATCGACACATAGGCGCGATCTGGGTGGATGAGGTTCATCTGATGGGCGCGGCGGACACCGGTCAAGATACGGACTCGGAATCCGAGACCCAACCCGATACTGACGAGGACGATGATGACGATGATGGCGGGGGTATTAGTTGTCCGGGGAACCTGGGACTGCTCCTGGCCGTGGGGCTGGGCGCAGTCTGGACGCGGCGGAAGCGTTATCGCTGAAATCCTCAGCATTCACACGACATGGGATTCATCAATCCCCAGGTAATAGTATTTCAGATGATCCTTAGATTGCTGATTGCGAAAATCAACTAAAAGACATATAGAAAAAGGAAACTCAATGGAAACGGAAAAACCCATCCCTAACGCTGGTACCCGGTGGTTAATTGTGATTCTGGGGCTGCTTGGCGCTCTTGTGTTCGTGGAACTTTATACCCGCTATGGGAAAGGCCTTGGACACATAGTAAGGACTTCCGAAATGGTAGTTTTTATCATCATCGCGCCTCTCACTGGATTGTACATAAAGCAAGTTGGAATACACAAGCTCTTGTTGACCGGCGTCGCGTTTTACGGAGTGTCCACTATCCTCTATAGGTATGTGTTCGACGGAGTAGCGCTCTACGCTGTGAATATTGGGATAGCTATTGGTGGCGCCATTGTTATTACGACAACTATGGCATATCTTTTCCTTGAAGTTAGATCTTACCGCTGGTTAGCAACTACCGCGGGAATATATTTAGCCCTAAAGAGCATAATAGGTTTCTTAATCAGTGAGGTAGAAGCAAGTTTACAAACAAGTTATTCAGGTGAGTATTCCCGGTTTGAGCTCATCTTCTTTTTGGGAGGCATCGTTGTCGGCGGAGTTTTGATCGGTATTTCTGATAAACTCAGAAGCCGCTTTTTGTGGCCGGAAGAGAATGTGGAAATGGAAGGAGGGCGTTTTTTGAAAAACAACTTGATCGTCATAGCGGCGTTTGTGATCCTTTTCAGAATTGCCTGGACTATTATCATGAATGCCATAGGGCAGCTTTACTCGCATAGTATTGATGAGTGGGCTGTTGTGACGATCCAAAGGGATCCCTTCCTTCTTTATCTGGATTATTATATTGGTCCTATCCTTATAGTTTGCGGTTTCCTGGCAGATCTGCTCGACAGGATTACGCTTCAATATTTCCAACGCCCTCTCGGACGCCAAATTTTCTTATTGCTGGGGATGGGTGTAGAATGCGTGTGGGCGGTATCGTTCTTGAATAACATCACCTATTCAGGATTTTGGCACGTCTTTATTATCTTCGCCCTAGCTGGATCGATCATTGGAGTCCAATTTATCGCCCTTATTTTGAAGCAGTTTAGCTATAAGTGGTGGGGATTGGCTTGCGGTCTTTATATTAGCCTTGGCTCAATATCTTCTTTTGGACGTTTTCAGATCGAGGATTTCATTAATACGAGATTCATCTCCGATTCTCAGCTCCAGACGAGTCTTTACGTTGGCATAGCCGTTATGCTGTTAGCTTCACTTCTTGTGCTGCTGAATGTTGTTCGTCGTCCGGTCGTTGTTGAAGAAGATTCCCTGCCTTCAAATGGGGGAATGATTAGTGATTGACAACCCTCTAAAGTAGAAAAAGGCGTATAATCAAGCCAATACAATGAATAATCAAGATCACGAGAAGGAGAAATACAATGAACCGTAGAACTTTACTCTGGGGACTCTTCTTTATCACCTGGGGCTTTGTGGCCCTTTTCGCCAATATTTTTAATTTCGATGTGTGGAAGATTTTTTGGCCCGGCGCCATCATCTTACTTGGCATCTGGTTCATGGTCCGCCCCCGGTTCGACGACCGCAAGGGAGGCATGCGCATCCTGCCCATAGCGGACTTCAAGCGCACAGGCGATTGGAAGGTGGTCGACGATGAGATTTATACCTTCGTTGGGGATGTGAAACTTGACTTCACCAATGCGGAGGTCCCTGTCGGTGAAACCCATCTGGCGGTGCGGGGCTTCGTCAGTGAGATAGATGTGATTATCCCGGCTGGGATTGGTTTCTCGGTGTCTTCTTCAGCCGTCGTCAATCAGATCGACTTGATGGGCGACAAAGAAGAGCGTATCTTCATGCCCCTGAATTACAGTTCGGAGGGATACGAGGCTGCCGAGCGCAAGATTCGATTAGAGATCACCAGCTTCGTGGTCGAACTCGACGTTCGGGAGGCGTAGGCGGCAGGGCCGTCAGAGGGGTTGGGAGCAGGGTTCAATGCTTGATTATGGGCGCATGCCCCGATTTTTGCAGCGTTTGATCATGTACCCACCGCAGGTGGCTTATGCGTTGGGCTTAGGCCCCCTCATCGGGCGGATCGTGCTGTTGTTGACCACCACCGGGAGGAGATCGGGGCTGAAGCGAGTCACTCCCTTGCAGTATGAGGAGATCGAGGGGGTGTTCTACAGCGCCTCGGCGAAAGGGGCCAAAGCGGACTGGTTCCGCAACATCGTCGCCGATCCCCAGGTCGAGGTGCGGGTGAAATCCCGCCGCTTCAAAGGATTGGCCGAACCGATCACCGACTCAGCGCGCATAGCCGATTTCTTAGCGTTACGCATGGAGAGAAATCCCCGGATGATGAGGG
>CBDUUP010000062.1:0-15350 GCA_965370435.1 uncultured Anaerolineales bacterium
GGCGGAATTCTACGTGTGCAAACCGGCCGCGGGGAGCGCCGTGGAATCGCTTTAGGCAAGTCGTCATCGTCAATCCATTTTGGATAAATCTTGCATATTTCGGCGCCATCGTTGACAAGCGAAAATTCTCGTGTTATGGTTCATTATTGATGTAGTTGAATGTGAAAACAAACCCTATTAGAGTAAATAAACCTTTAGAAGGAGACAATCCCATGCGTGATATGACGAAAGATAACTTGAAAGCCGCATTCGCCGGTGAAAGCCAGGCTTGCATGAAGTATATGATTTTCGCCGACGTGGCCGAGAAGGAAGGCTATCCAGAAGTGGCTCGTTTGTTCCAGGCTATCGCCTATGCTGAACGAGTCCACGCCACAAACCATTTTAAGGAATTGGGCAGTATTGGCGACACAGCTTCCAATTTGGAGGCCGCCTTCAGCGGCGAGAACTATGAAAACACCGAAATGTACCCCGCCTTCGACGCGGTCGCCCGTCTTCAAAAAGAGAAAGGCGCTATCCGCACCATTTTCTACGCCATAGAGGCGGAAAAAATTCACGAAGTTATGTACACTGAAGCTCGGGAGTTGGTTCTGGCGGGGAACGATATCGAATCTGAGAATATTTACATCTGCCCCGTTTGCGGCCACACCCACATCGGCGGTGAAGCGCCCCACAAGTGTCCCGTATGCGGAGCGCATCAAGATAAATATCACCAATTCTAGTCTTTATGAATGGGGGTGCGGGGTAAGCGTAATACCTATATCAACAAAAAACAAGCCCTCTGCTTTTAGCGAGGGTTTGTTTTTACTTTTTCCAGCTACCTTTCGGTTTCAGCAAATGAATGTCGAAAGCAGAGTATTTTTGCTTTTCTCTGCGCACTCTGTGTCTCTGTGGTGAAAAGTTTGAAATAAACATCCAGTTCAATGATCTCTTGTATAAATTGATAGGTAGCTGGCTGGCTACATTTTTTTAATCTACACATCCACACCCAGGAAGGTGCGGACCAAATAACCTATGACGAAACTGATCGTGGCCACGCCGAGACTCAAGCCGGTCATCTCCAGGAAGCGGCTTTTGAAAGGGATGTCTTTCGCCACCGAGATGTAGTAGTTGAAGAAGGCGATGATCATGACCGCGGCGATCAAGGTGAGGGCCAGACAGATGAAGTAATTCTGGATGAACAGGTAGGGCAGGATGAGGATGACGACGGTGAGGATATATGCGCTGCCGGTGTATATGGAGGCCCTAATCGGATCCTTGGTTGTGTCTTCGGTCTTGGTGGAGATATATTCGGAGGCGGCCATGGAGAGGGCGGCGGCGATCCCAGTGATGGAACCGGTCAGGGCGATCAAGCGGGTGTCCTGGAGGGCCAGGGTCAAACCCGCCAGAACGCCGGTGAGTTCCACCAGGGCGTCGTTCAAGCCCAACACGATTGAGCCTACGTAGCGGAGGCGTTCTTCGTCCAGCATGTCGATCAAGGCTTGCTCGTGCTTGTGTTCATCCTGGATGAAGGCGACAACCTGAGGGAACACATCGCTGAGTTCGGCGTAGTTTTTCTGCGCTCCGGACTCTCCCTGCTCCATGAGTTTGATGCCAAACGTATATCCAAAAACCCGGCCGATGAAAACGTACCACCAGACCTTCAGCGTGGCGGGTCTTATCTCTTGTCCGGTGAGTTCCTGCCATTCGCGGGAATGGCGAAGTTCATCGGCGGCGATATTTTCCAACACCTCGCGGTTCTCCGGGGATTTCACCATTCTCGCCAGGCGGGTGTAAATATGATGCTCGGTGAGTTCGTTTTTCTGGAAAGCGAGGAGTTTCTTTTTAATTTCGGGGGACAGGGTCATAGGTTCTCTCTTTGGTTGAATTGAGTTGATTGTATTTAACCACAAAGACGCGAAGACACAAAGGGGCAAATAAAGTATAATTCTCGGTGATATTCAAGTTTTCTGGCTTTATGCCGACACGAACGGAGGAAAGTCTATGCCAACCGCCAAACGATTTCTTTATGCAGTCTTAGCGCTTCTATTGGTCATGATGGCCTGCTCGCCCGAGGAACCCACGCCAACGCCCGAGCCTGAACTGGTCGAGATCACCGTCTACTTCACCGACATGAATGCCTATATCGCTGGGACGCCGCCCTATGAGGTCCCGGTCACTCGGATGATCCCGCCGCCCGCAAGCTATCCCGAAGCGGTCTTGGCCGCATTTTTCCAGGGTCCTACCCCGGAGGAGCAATCTCTGGGACTAGAACTCATTCTCAGCGGCGCGACCGGCTTCAGCGCGCTGGACATTCAGGATGGCATCGCCCGGGTCTATCTGACCGGCCAATGCAATTCCCAAGGGGCGACCTACACCATTGCCAACCCGCTTCTGGCAAATCTGCTCCAGTTCGATGAAGTTACGTTCGTCAAGATATATGATGAAAATGGGTTTACCCAACAACCCGACGGAGACAGCCATTCGATACCGGGATGTCTGGAGCCGTAGGAGAATTAAAAACATTGGCCTGACAAGATTTTTTCCTGTCTGGCCCCAAAAATAGTGTCATTCCGAGAAGGGCAGTTTCACCGCCCGACGAGGAATCCTTGAAACCACGGGGATTATTTCCTTCCTCGGAATTGAAAGGCGATGGTGCCAGGGATTCCTCGGCCTACGGCCTCGGACTGACGGGATTGGGGATTTGGGAAAATAGGACTACGGCCCAAATACCGCATCCGCAGGCATACCAGCTTTCAGTCGTCCACCGTTATAATCCAATAAAATCTCCACGGCGAAGACCAGCTTCACCCGTTCCTCGCGCGTCTGTACGTTGGAAGGAGTGAACTGCGCCCGATCGGCGATGGCAGTGACCTTGCCAGAGAAAACTTCATCTGAGTAGGCGTCAACTGATATTGTCGCCTCGTCCCCTATTTTGATATTGGGAACTTGCACCGCCGGGATAAAGAGGGTAAGGGTCAGATAGTCGGGATCTACGACCTGGAGGAGAGGCCCGCCTGGGGAAGCGACCTCGCCGGGTTTGACCAACACCTGGTTCACCACCCCGTCCACCGGAGAAGTCAACGTCATCCGTTCGATCTGTAGTTCAGCCAGGGCCAGGTTGGCCTGTGCTCCGGCCAGCGCAGCCTCGGCCATCTCGAATTCACCCTCCAGCGGCCCGGCGTTGATTTGGTCAAGCTGCGCCTGGGCCAAGTCTACCCCCGCCTCGGCGATCTCGACTGCGGCCTCCGCCGCGTGCAATTCGGCTTCGGGTGGATCAAATGGCAAAGGATCATAAGCAGCTTCTAGCAAAGCCAGCACACTTTGCGCTTCGACCAGTTTCGCTTCTGCAGCATCCAGGGCGGCCTCCCCGGCGGCGACTGCCTCGGCGCGGGGCAGGCTCTCTAGGGCCTCCAATGCGGCCTGGGCGGCATCCACTCCCGCCAGGGCCTGGTCACGGGTGTGCTCCAGCGCCGTTGTGTCCAGCTTGAGCAAAGTCTGCCCGGCCGAGATTTGCTCCCCCTGCTCGACCAACACCTCGGTGACGGAGCCGCCCAGTTCTGAGGCGACAGTGTATATCCGACCCTCAATGAAGCCGGTGGCCTCGATTTGGTTGTCGTCGGCGGTGTCGGATGGACCGCATCCGGTCAGCAAAAGGGTGAAGATAATGATACAAGAAAATAAGCGATTTCGCATAGTCATGGCATCACCTCAAAGACCGAATCGGCCGGGAGACCGGGTTTGAGCGCTCCGTGGGGGTTGGGGACCGTAATTTTCACCGCGTAGACCAGTATGGCCCGCTCGTCAGGCGTTTGGACATTGCGGGGGGTGAACTCGGCCTGGTCGGCGATGAACACCACCAGGCCTTCAAATTCCGTCTCTGGATAGGCGTCCACCTTGACCTTGACCCCCTCGCCCACCGTGATGTGATTCAAATCCCCTTCCGGGATGTAGACGGTGAGAGTCAGTTCACTTAAGTCGGCTACCAGAATGGCAGGCCAACCGGGCAGCGCCAATTCACCGGGAAGGATCAAAACATCCATCACCACGCCGTCAATCGGCGCACGGAGGGTCAGCTTTTCCCGCATGGCTTCTAATCCGGCCAGACCGGCGGCGGCGGCGTCCACCCCTGCTTGGGCGGAATCAATATCGGCCTGGGTGGGGCCGTTCTGGAGGGCCTCCAACATGGCTTCGGCGGCGTCCACCCCGGCTTGGGCCTGGTCAACCAGAGATTCTGCCAATGCTACCTGTTCGTCGCGCAGGTCTTCGGGAGCCAATTCGTCCGCGTCCACCATAGCTTGTTCGGCGGCCTCCAGGAACGCCTTAGCCTGGTCTAGGGCGGCTTCGGCCACGGCCAGGTCAACCTCCCGCGGGTCTGCGTTGAGCATATCGAGCAGCGCTTGGGCGGTATCCAACTGCGCTTGGGAGACGGCGATCTGGCTTTCCAGTGCCTCCCCATCCAGGGTGGCAAGCGCTTGCCCCTGGGTGACAGCCTCCCCCTCGGAGATGAGGACCTCCTCCACCCGCCCGCCATATTCAGCGCTCAAGGCGTAGACTTCGGCCTCCAGCATCCCGGAGGCAGTATATCCCTCCGGGACGGGGGTGGTGAGGCCCAGATCAACCAAAAGCTGTTCTCCCTGGTCGGGATTGGTGGCAAAGTATCCGACCCCGATCAAGATAATGAGCAGGACGATCAACAGGACAATGGTATTTCTGCGCATAATGCACCTCAAAATTAAGGCGGGAAAAGAGCCTTATGGGTTCATGATTTCTTGGGGAAGGGGATCCCCGGTGTGGCCTGGGTATGTTTTTTAGGCCCCAGGGTTTGCGGGTCGGCCAGGACGGTGACCAGAAGAGCCGCCAAACCCAGGATGATGGTGAGCGTGGGTTGTACGTCGGGGATGGCGGGGATGTTGGTCATCCAACGGAAGAAGATTGCCAGCGGCAGGCTGCCTCCGGTGTTGTTGTAGACCCACGTCATCAATATGGAATAGAAGATCGTAGTTAAGAAAAACAAGAGAAATTCGGTAAGATTCTCTGTCAAGCCGGAGATGTCATAAGCAGGCAGGCGCCACAAACCCCAGAGACCTCCCAGGATCAGACTGGAGGTGAAGGCGCTGAACCGGGTTTGCAGGTGGGGAAGCGCATACCCTCGCCATCCCAGTTCCTCCACCGGGCTGAGGGTGAGCAGGAAAGCCATAATGGGGATGTAGTTAATCCAGTTGCCGAATGTGAGTGGGGGGAGCCGGTCTCCGGCGGCGAGATTGATCAACAGGGCCAGCAAGGAGAGCGACGGGACGCCGAGGAATACAACCGCGTACCATCGCCAGCCCACCCGCCAATGCAGGAAGCGGCGGAAGTATGCTCCCAATCCGGCGCGGCCTTGCGTCACAGCCAGGACGATCACCGCCGAAATCGCCGGGGTATAAGTTGCCAGATAATACAGGGGGTGGGTCTCGGTCACCTCGCCGATGCGCCCTCTGGTTTGAATAGGGAGGGCGGAATACGCCCATCCCAAACCCCAGGAGAGGCCAAATGCGATCAAGAAGAAGGTCAAAAGTGGTCGTTTTTTCATGGGGCCTCTTTTTCTTGGGCTGGTTTTTGCATGCTGGCGATGAAGACATCCTCCAGGGATGGCTCGATGACGGCCATCTCGCCGGGATGGAGGCCAACCTTCTCTAAAGTTTTCTTTATCTCCGGGATCAACGCCTCTACCTGAGGAGCGACGATGTGCACCATTGACCCGTAGAGGGCGACTTCCTGGATGAGGAGGCTGCCTGAGTCCTGCGCCTCTCGCAGAGCTTTGACCGCCCGGGCGACGTCGTCCGCGGCCAGTTCAAGCACTTGGCCCTGCATGACCTCCCGTTTGATCTCGTCCGGCGACCCGCGGGCGATGATGTGCCCGTGGCGGATGAAGGCCAGGCTGTGGCAGTGCTCGGCTTCGTCCATGTAGTGGGTGGTGACGAATACGGTCGTCCCTCCCGCGGCCAGATTGTAAAGCAAGTCCCAGAAGGCCCGACGGGAGACTGGGTCCACCCCGGCGGTGGGTTCGTCCAGGAAGATGAGTTCGGGATCGTGGAGGATGGCCGCGCTGAGAGCCAGCCGCTGACGCCAACCGCCGGACAGGTCGCGGGTGAGGGTGTTCTCGCGCCCCAAAAGGTCGGACATCTCTATCGCCTGGGCGATCCCCTCTGCCAGGCGGGTATTTTTCAGACCGTAGACCCGCCCGTAAAACTTGAGGTTCTCCATTACGGTGAGGTCATTATAGAGGCTGAACCGCTGGGACATGTAGCCCACCCGCGGACGGATCTGTTCGGGATGTTCGCTCACCGGCACGCCCAGGACTTCTATCTCTCCAGCGCTGGGTTGGAGCAGACCCAGCATCATTCGAATCGTCGTCGTTTTCCCGGAGCCGTTCGGCCCCAGGAACCCGAATATCTCCCCGCGGCGGACCTCAAAATCTATGTCATCCACCGCGGTGAAATCACCGAAGCGCTTAGTTAATCCGTTTACCTGGATCGCGTGGATATTTGCCTGCACAGTACGTTCTCCTAGTTCAAGGCTCGGCGGATGTAGCGGGCCGAGAAAGTGATCATCACTAATCCAATTCCCGCCAGGGCCAGGACGCTCGGCCACAGGGTCTCCAACCCAACGCCTTTCAACAGAATACCCCGGAAAATGGTCATCCAATGGTGGGCGGGGATGAAGTTGGCGACGAATTGCAGGACTGGCGGCATGGCTTCTACCGGCGTGGCGTAGCCGGTGAACATCACGTCAATCATCCCGACCAGCATCACCACCAGGAAAGCCTGGTGCTGGGTGCGGGAGGCGACCGAGATCACCAACCCCTTGCTCAGTTCGACCATCAAATAGCCAAAGGCCAGCAAGAGAAGCAGCCCCAAGGAACCCCGCACCGGTATCTTGAAAACCAGATTCACAGCGCCGAGCATCAAGATGAAATCCAAAAAACTGATCAGGATGGCGGGGATAGATTTGCCGATAATGATTTCTAGCGTGGTGAATGGCATCACCAGCAATTGCTCTAAAGTGCCTAATTCTCGCTCCCTGGAAAATGCCAACGAAGCGAATAAGAGCACGGTGAACTCCAACATCATGGCCAGTTCCGCCGGGACCGAATAGAGTGCCTGACTCAAGGCTTCGTTGAACCAAATTCGCACACTGGGGCTGAATCCAGCGAAGGCCTCTTCGCCCATTCCCAAACGGCTCACCGCAATTTTTTCTCCCAGGTCGGCAACCAAACCCTCCACCGTCCGCATGGCCGCGAGCGCGGAGGGGCTTTCAGAGCCATTGAGCAAGATCATTAAGATGGGATGGCCGTCTGGAGAAGCCAGTTCGGCTGCGTAGTTGGACGGGATAATGATGGCGGCGTTGGCTTGCCCGCGCTCGAAAGCATATTCAATCTCATCCGTGTCGGTGATGTAAGCTTTCACATTGAAGGTGGTGGTGTTCTCCAGGGCCGTTATCACCTCCCGGCTGGCTGCGCTTTGATCTTGGTCTATGACCAATAAGGGAATGTTGGTGATGGGCTGGGAGGTCGCCCACCCGACCAGCAGCAATTCCAAAACGCCGCCAAAGAGCATGAAAGCAGGCAGCCACCAATCGCGGCGGATGTGGATGAACTCTTTTACGACCAGGCTCCAGATACGGGCTAACATTGGATCCTCGGGGAGTGTGCAAGAGGAAAGTTGCAAGTGTGCAAGTGGCAAGTGTGCAAGTGGCAAGTTGCAAGTGTGCAAGTGTGCAAGTTGCAAGTGTGCAAGTTGCAAGTGAGCAAGTTGCAAGTTGCAAGTGTGCAAGTGTGCAAGTGAGCAAATTGCAAGTGGGCAAGTTGCAGGTGTGCAAGAAGCAAGTTGAAAGTGTGCAAGTGAGCAGGTGGCAAGTGGGCAGATGCGCGAGTGGATAAGCTTGCGGGGGCGCAAGTGGAGGTAGGGTGGGTGGGGGAGTGGAGGATGGACGGGTTCATTTATTAGGTTTGTAGTTTTGTTGTTTTATGATGTTAGGGGCCAGCATGGCGATTATTTCGTCAAATAAGTGTATGCGATTATCTAAATCGTCTGGCGGGAGGAGCTTCCGGCTTCGCCAATACCAACCGCGCGATTCGCGAGCCTCTCCGACCGCAATGCGTAAACGGTATGCGTAATCCTTTCCGTAGCCGCGCCCGTAACCTTCTTCAATGTTTGCGCTGATGGAACCGACGCTGCGAATCAATTGTTCGGCAACTTTCTTGCCGCGCACATCTTTCATCAATAGTTTGCAGTCAGCCCAGACCAAATCGTAGGCGTACAGCGCTTTGGGGTATACCTGGAAGTTCCAAAGCGGATCTTTGCGCAGACTTGGATGGACAGTCTTCTTCCAAGCCTCGAAATTCAAAATCTTTTTCTCATTCATAGCACGCATTCACACTTACAATTTTTACACTTACCACTTGTATCTTGCCACTTGCCACTTGCTACTTGCCACTTGCAACCTGCATACTCTCATCCTAATTTCTTTCTGAAAAATAACGCCGAGACACCGGTCAGGAGTATTCCCAGGACGACCAAAGCTAGGCCATAAGGCCAAAGTATGTCTAATCCCACACCAGTAGTGAAGACTCCTCGGGCGATGAAAGCGTAATGGGTGCCGGGTAAGCCGTAGGCTTCCATACGGACGATGGCGGGCATGGAGGAGATGGGGAAGAAGATGCCGGTGAGGAAAAATCCGGGCAGGAAGACCAGCAGAAAGGAGAGCGCCATCGCGCCGGCCTGGGTGTGGAGAAACACACCGATGATCATCCCCATGCTGAGCACCGCGAAGAAGAAGGCGACGGAGAGCATCATGAACAGGGAGAAGCTGCCCCGGAAGGGCACATCAAACCAGAGCATGGCGACAACGGTGGTGAAAACCACGTTGACCAGGCCGGCGAGCACGTAAGGGATCATCTTGCCGACCAGGAGTTCGGCGCGCCCTATGGGCGTCGCCAGCAATTGCTCGAAGGTGCCGTGCTCTCGCTCCCGGGCCAGGGTGAGGGCCACAGTCATGGCGGGCATCCCCAGCACCATGGAGAGCAAGCCGGGGATCATGTCTACGTTGGCTTCCAGGTTGGGGTTGTACCAGGTGCGGATCCTCAAATCTATGGGCTGCAGGGAATCCAATGGAATGCCGCGGGCCTGAAGCTGGTCTGCCAGCAGGCGTCCGGCGAATTCCTGGGTCCGGCGTCCTATTTGCTCCAGGGCAAAGCCGCCGCTGCCGGGTTCAGTGCCATCAATCAACACCTGCATGGGGATGCCCCGCATGGACACCAGATCATTTTCGAAGCCCGGAGGCAGGATAATGGCGGCCTTGATCTCGCTGCGAAGGAGCAGATCTTCGATCTCGTCCATCGTAGATACCATGACGTATAGATCCAGGTCGTCGCCTTGAGTGATTTCCTGAATGAAGGCTCGCGAGGTTGGGCTGCGGTCCAGGTCCAGGATCGCTAACGGAATGTTGCGGAGTTCGGCGGTCATCATGTAGGCCATCATGAAGAGCAGCATCACCGGCATGAAGACCACCAGGAAGAAACTGCCCTTGTCTCGCCAGATGTGGCGAATCTCTTTGAGCGTAATGGCATAGACGCGGCGCAATAACATCTTTATCCCTCCTCCAGCTTCTTGATCAAGGAAATGAAGACCTCTTCCATCTGCGGCTCCGTGCGGCGCAAGCCCCGGTAGGTTATGCCTCGTTCGGTCAAGGCGGTCTCCAAGGAGGGCAAGCGCTGCTCGGCAGAGTCAAGGAAGACCCGCAGCAATTCGCCATAGGTCTGAACTTCCAACACTCCCGGCAGGTCTTCAAGTATTTCGCGCCCCAAACGCCAATCGCTGGGGCGCAGTTCGATCAATTCCCCGGCCACGGATTGGCGGATGCGCTTGGGATCGTCGCAGAGCACCATCCGCCCGGCATACATCAACCCCACCCGTTGGCAGCGTTCAGCCTCGTCCATGTAGGGCGTGCTGATCACGATAGTGGTACCCGCCAGGTGCAGGTCGGTGAGCAGGTCCCAGAACTCCCGCCGGGAGACCGGGTCCACGCCGGTGGTGGGTTCATCCAGCAGGAGGATATCCGGCTGGTGGATGAGGGTGGAAGCCAAAGCCAGCTTCTTCTGCATCCCGCCGGAGAGGTGGGCGGCGCGCCGGTCCAAGAAATCGGTCAGTTGGGCGAACTGCATGAGCCGTTCGGTGCGCTCCCGGCGGACCTCGCCATAAACGTCATAGAGACTGGCGAAGAAGTCCAGGTTTTCGCTCACGCTGAGGTCGCCGTAGAGACTGAACCGCTGGGCCATATACCCGATCTTGGGCTTGACCGCCTCTGACTGGCGTTTCAGGTCATACCCGGCCACGGTGGCCGAGCCTTTGGTTATGTCCAGCAGACCCGCCAGGATGCGGAGCGTGGTGGTCTTGCCCGCGCCGTCCGGCCCCACCAACCCAAAGACCTCCCCGGGCTGGATGGACAAATCGAGAGAGTCCACCGCCCGGGTTTTGCCGAAATCCCGGGTGAGGGCATGGGTTTCGATGAGGGGAGGTGTGTCAGACATGGAGAGGTTGGCGATTATTCAGCATCAGCTTTCTTGATCTTTCGGATAAGCCATAGCACCCCCAAGACCACCAGGGGCGGTTCGAGGATCGCCGCGACGAATACGATGATCCGCCCCATATCCGGGAATATCATGGGGACCAAGTACCAATCTGCCAGACCGGTCAGAATGGCGACGATGATGGAGATGACGTAATCTCCAGTCTCTCCGTAGGGGCGGTGGTCTTTCCAGATAGAACCGGCCAAGACGGCCATCAGCAGGCCGATCACGAGCCAAACCGCCAGCATAACGATCAATCCCATGTCCATTTCAAGTCTCCTTATGAAACACAGTAGTGAGTGAGGTAATCATAGTACAGAATTTTCAAGTTGATAGCGTATTTAAGGCGCGGATTCCGTTGAGAAAAATATCCATCGGCAAATCGCCCATGACATCCCACTCGATTAGCTCTGGATTGATGAACCAAATCATGACCATGCCTTCCAACAAGGCGATAAAGGTGATAGCCGTCGCCTGGGGATCCACCAGATTGAATTCGCCGGAATCTATGCCTTGCTGGATGACCTGGGTCAGAAGTCTTTGATATTTCTGGTAATACCCGCTGATGGTGTTCAGCACCGACTTGTGGCGGGCGGCTAACGAAATGAATTCGAACATCAGCGGCATTAAGGGCCGAAGATGCTTAGTTTCCTCGATTCCGATTTGGGCGAAAGCGATTAAGAGTTCCCCTGCAGGCAGGTCGGAGTCCAAAGCGGTTTCCAGCGCCTTCATATCTTGGGTGAAGATGCGGTCTACCAAACCCAAGATAATTTCGTCTTTGCTCTTGAAGTACCAGTACAGCGTCCCCTTGCTGAGTCCCGACTCTTCGGCGACGTCGTCCATCCGAGCCTTGTGGAATCCCAACCGGGCGAAGACGGCGGTCGCCGCTTCGAGGATTTGATTTTTACGCTCTTCGGTAACGTCAGGTCGAGGGGTCATAGGTGATCTATCGCTTAGACTGACTGGTCGGTCAGTAATAGTATATGACTTTTTGGAGTGAATGTCAAGCGAGAATTTGGATTTGGGTGCATTTCGGTTCTGGGGCGAGTTAGCGTGACACAGCGACTGAAGTCGCACCAACAACTACAAAGTCCGCCCTTCGGCGGACTAAAACAGCTTTTAGTCGTCAAAGGCCGACTTCGTAAATGTTGGGATGACTTTAGTCATCATGAGTCTTGGTACAATTACACCTCAAAGGAAAACTCTTAGTTCATAAGGAAATGTTGGTGAAAAAACGATCTCTATTGCTCACCGGACTTTCGGTTGTTAGCGCATTCTTAGCCTGTCAGAGCTTGGCCCCTGCTGATGTGGACGTGGATAAACCGCCATTGTCCGATCAAACGGAAACGCCTCCCGCCCAGACCCAGGCGGCCCTGACCCGCAGGTCTGATGGGGCTGAATTGCTCTACGATCCAACACCGCCCAGCAGCGCCCAGAACGCGGCGTTCTCGCCCGATGGACGGCGTTTGTTGTTCACCCGCTTTGACAACGGCTACAATTGGGGTCCGGCGGGGCTTTATACTTTGAATTTGTACACTTTCGAGATAGAGACTTTGCTCTACGAATCCGAATATGACAGCGTCAATCTGCCCGGCGCGGCCTGGAATCCCGTAATGGGTCTCATTGTATTTTCTTCGGAGCGCGAAGGTGATCTGGGTGAGATCTGGACCCATAACCCGGACTCAGGATCGTTTATGCGCATCACCCATCACCAGGACATGGGGGAGTATTATTACTTCCTGGAACCCAGCTTCTCCCCGGACGGCCAGTGGATCGTGTTTGAGGTGAGTCCTGATGAAACGGAGGATGTACAGCAGGGCAGCATATGGAAGGTTCGGATGGATGGTTCAGAGATGACCCAGTTGACCGGTGGCCCCAGCGAAAATACCGACGACCGCCAGCCGAATTGGTCTCCTCGAGGGGATCGCATCCTTTTCCAACGCCGGGAACCCGGCAGCGATGACTGGGACATCTATACTATGGCCCCCGATGGCTCTGACTTTAGACAAGTCACCGATTCCCCCTCCAGCGATACCGACGCCAGTTGGTCGCCCAATGGTCGCTGGATCGTCTACTCCTCGGATTTTGGAGAACTGCCCTCGGCGAGTATTTTCGTTATACCGGCAGTGGGCGGCGAGCCAGCGCGTGTCACCTTTGAGGACGAGTACGAGGACGCCGCGCCGTCCTGGTCGCCGGACGGCATATGGATCGCTTTCGAGTCTTTCATCTCGGCTGAAGAGGAGAATCCTTCCTCCCTTTGGCGCATCGTCGCGCCTTTTCTGAATGAGGAACATGGCTACTGAGGATTGCTGGAGTACCGCGGACAAAGATTCGTGGTTAGTAGCGGAACCCCAGTAAATTCCAATGGTGGAACATCCAGGTTAGCCCTGCATTTGCCAGGGACATCAACGTGTAATAGATCATAACCAATGGGGTTCCAGACCCATCGATCCAGCCTGAAAGGGTGAAGCCCAGCATCAGGAGAGTGAGGAAAGCAGTGAGGATGGGGAGGATTAAAAGCATGCGCAAACGAACGGGTAAGCCGTAAGCCAAATCCCAGTAATCGGTGATGATATCTTTCGCCGCCAGTCCTAATCCGACCAAGAAGAAGAGGTTGAGCGTCGTTGTAGCCCATAGAGCGGGCAAAAAATAATTCGGCAAATCCAATCCCGGCAGGAAGCTGAGAAGCAATCCGATGATGATTGTGCCAATCAGCCCACCACCCATTCCTATCAGGAATTTTCGTTTTTCGTACCAGGGGATGACCTCATAGACTTCTGTGGTTCCGACTCCGGCCCTGAACATGTGAGTGACGCGCCCTTTGGCGTTCTTCTTGAATGCCGTCCGCTTATTTCCGATCTTTTGAAGCAGAGCTACTCCCTCATCAGAGGTTCCATCATCCATGTAAGGCACGTCAATTTCATTTTGCAGAGACATGAACTTCTCAATTGTGCTTCGAGAATACCGGTGATGGCGGAAAGACGCCTTTTGGGCTTGATAGTTTCCAGGATTTTGGTCAATCTGGGTTCTGATATGTTCTGGTTTTGGAATAAGACGATCAAGCAGCCATCTAGGAAAACCAGAAGTTACGCTGCCCGAATAACGGTTGGCGACCAGGAAAAAACCTAGATTATGTTCGGGGATTAGATATAAGACGCTTCCGAAACCCCGCATCATGCCGTTATGGGTGAGCATCCGCTGGCCTCGGTAGAAGGATTCGGCGAATCCATAAGCTTGACCGGGCATTTGAGGATGAAGGCGGAAAACACTGGTGTGCATTTTCTGCACCGTAGCTTCTTCGAGGATTCGGCGGCCATCGTAAACCCCGCCATTCAGATGGGCGATCATGAATCGGGCCATATCGGTGACTGTGGTCTTGAAGCTGCCCGCAGGGACAATGTACGCATAATCAACGCCATGGGGGATGTATTGATTATTCTTTCGGGTATAACCAACAGCATGATTATCTGTCAGTTCAGAGATATGGGAGAATGTCGAGGAATCCATACCCAAAGGGTTCAAGATGCTCTCGGTGATATATTGATCGAAGGGTAACCCTGAAAGCGTTTCCACCAGATGGCCCAACAACGCGTAACCATGATTTGAATAAAAGCGAAATATTCCCGGAGGAAGGACTTGAGGGGGCATCCGGCTGTTGAGGTACTCTCCCAGAGTGCGCCATTGGTCAATGTGTTCTGTTGATACACCGATCAGACGTTCGTCGAAACCTGCGTTATGGTGAAGGATGTTGGCAATTGTGATTTCACCATAAGGAGGTTTGAGTGTTTTAAGTTGGACGTATTTTCCTATGGGATCGTCAAAACGGAATTTACCCCTATCGTTCAACTGCATGACCGCTGTGGCGGTGAGCGTTTTCGATACCGAGGCGATGTGGAAGATGGTCTCTTCTGCTGAGACGATGTTGTTAGATTCCAGGTTAGCGTGACCGAACTTCTGTGCACAGTAAATGTCCCCATCTTTTACCATCACAAACGCAGCCCCTGGGAAACTTTTCCCCTCGATCCTTTTCCGGGTAAAATCCCCCACCAACTCAACTAATTCTTGGGGGGTTGGAAGGGAAATTTCAGCCATGAGTCTATCTCCTGAGCCTCAGATACACACAGGGGCGGACACCAGTCCGCCCTAATAAAGAAAAAACCTTAGAACATCTACTCATCATCAATTACCGACAAACTACTAATCACTTACAACTACTAACTGACCACTGTCCACTGACTACTGTTTACTGAATACTGCCTACTGCTTCCTCCTCGCATGCCTCGGCAGATCAGCAGGCTCAATGCTCACCTCGTCCCCGCTATAGAGCCTTTCCAGGCCAATCTTGGGGTAGTCCAGGCCGCGGGCTGTGCGGTCATCGCAGATGGTGCAATTCTCCGGGCAGCCCTGGAAGCCGGCATCCTCCGGCTCGACGTATTTGGCGATAACGCCCTCGTAGTTGCGGAAGATGGTGGTGCGGTCGGATTGGCCGATCATATAGCGGGGGTGGACGGGCGTCTTTCCGCCGCCACCGGGGAGGTCTACGATGAATTCGGGCACCGCGAAACCGGTGGTGTGGCCTACTAGATGCTCGATAATTTCAATCCCTCTGGCGATAGTTGTGCGCAGGTGGGAGATGCCTTGTGACAGGTCGCATTGGTAGAGTTTGTAAGGGCGGACCCGGTTCTCAACCAATCGTTGGCAAAGCTCCTTGATGATGTAGGGGCAGTCGTTGACCCCTCGCAGCAGCACGGTTTGGTTGCCC
>CBDUUP010000063.1:0-15271 GCA_965370435.1 uncultured Anaerolineales bacterium
ATGGAAACCCTTTCCCAGCGGCCCGCGCAGTTCAAGTTTTGTGCCTATTTGCCAGTTGGGCGGGATGGGCGGGGCGGCCAGGAAACGGTCGGACTTTTCCTCCAGGCTGGCTTGCCCATTAAAAAGAGGGTGTCCCAGGACGGCCTCAGTCTGGGCGGGGTCATGGGCCAGCAGGTACTGCCCTGGCGCGGGGATGGCGTTGGAGGGGCAGGCGATGACGGCCCGGGTTTGGCCGTCATCCCCCAGCCGCATTTCCAGGATGTGGCCGTGGTGAGCGCTCATAGGGGCATGGTATCACGCTTTGAATGAACGGGCAACCGGGGTTTGGATGCGCTCAACCTGAAAAAATATTTACCCCGAAGTCACGATGTCACTAAGAAATACATAATAGACCTCTTGCATAAGTGAGCAAAATAAAGGCATGCAATACGAACTTTGCGCCTGCCTGATTGACTTTTGCAAGAAGTCTAATGCTTTGTTAGTTCAGTGAACTCTGTCGAGTCGTCTTTGTATAAAAAAACCCTCAACTTGGGAAAAACAGGAGCCAAAAACTGGTTATAATCTATTCTGCATAAAAGAATTCAATTCATAAACTAGATGGAGATAAAAACAATGGATATTGTTAGTCTTTTGAGACTCATTGCATGGGCTTCCTGGCTTTTGGTGTTGTTGGTGATCGTCCTGATCATCGTTCGGGTCTCCCGACGCCAATCCATCCTGGTATTTAGCATTGGGTTGGTGGTCGTGATCCTGGCGGCTTTGGTAATGAACGTCATCAGCGCCGGGCTGGTTAATATAAAAGTTCACCAACGTGGTGTGCTCATATCCGCTTGGCCGGGCTCCTTGGGCGTCCAAGAACAACCCATGGAACCGGGTTTGCATTGGATCAAGCCAGGTTATGAGACGGTGGTGATCTATTCCATAGCCAGACAAACCTATAGCATGACTTCCGCCGACCAAGGGGGCGACGACTCTGTGAAGGCCCGCACCTCAGACGATCAGATGGTAAAGGTGGATGCTTCGGTCATCTTCCACGTTGACCCCGAGAAGGTTAACCAGGTGCACGAAGAATGGTGGGATCGCTACGTAGACGGGCTGATCCGTCCCACCGCGCGGGGTGTGATCCGAGAGACTGTATCCCAGTTCACGCTTGAAGAGGTCATCAGGGCCGACCAATTGGAGATGACCGATATGATATTCACTGAACTGGGGGAAATATTGGAAGAGCATGGCTTGATCTTGGATGATCTCATCCTGCACGACATTTCTCTCTCGGAGGAGGGCGCTAACTCTGTTGAGCAAAAACAGATCGTCGAGATGACCTTGAGATGGATGGTTTTTGGTCAAACCTGCGAGAGGATGGGGATTTGGTCGCCATCTAAACCTCCCGCAGGTTGAGCCCTTATGATCTTTTTCGTCAATTGCCAAACTGGACTTTACGATGGACAGTTTTCGGTCAAACCTGCGGGAGGTTAGGTATTTGGATAACATTTTACCTGGAGAATCTATTATATATCGTTAATAGCAGGGGAGAGAAATCCGGTTATAATCTTCTCTGTGTGTCAGAATTCGATTTATTAACTATTTGGAGGTAGAACAATGGATATTGAAGGACTTTTGAACATTATAGCAGGAGCATCTTGGCTGGCGGTGATGTTGGTGATCGGCCTCATCGTCGCCCGGGCCTCCCGACAACAATCCACCAAAGGATTGAACGGTGCGTTGGTGTTGGTGATCCTGGTCGCTATCGCCATAAGCGTCGTTAGCGCCGGGGTGGTTTTTATTGATGGCACTGAGCGCGGCGTCGTCCGGTCAGCCTGGCCGGGAGCTGAGGGTGTCCGCTCAGAGCCGCTGCAACCTGGTTTGAATTGGATCATCCCTGGATTTGAAACAGTGATCATCTACAACATTACTAATCAAACCTATACCATGTCCATCGCCCACTCGGAAGGACAGATCTCGGGCGACGACTCGGTGGAAGCCAGAACCTCCGATGGTCAGGTGGTGAGGGTGGACGCTTCGGTTATTTTCTCGGTGGATCCTTTGAGGGTTGTAGATGTATATAAAAGATGGGAACACCGCTACGTGGACGATTTGATCCGCCCCACCTCGCGGGGTGTGATCCGAGATGCTGTTTCCCAGTTTGCGATTGAAGAAGTCTACAGCACCCACCGTTTGGATATGACCCAAATCATGTTCGATGAAATGGAGGCGCTGTTGGCAGAGAATGGCCTGATCTTGCAGGACTTCGTCCTGCGCAATGTTTCTTTCTCGGATGAGTATGCCAATTCGGTTGAGCAAAAACAGATCGCTGAGCAGAAGGCCCAAGAGGCCGCTTTCGTCGTCCAGCAGAAGGAACAGGAAGCCCTGCAAGAGATCGCCACGGCCAATGGAGCAGCCCAGGCACGGGTCATCCAGGCCCAGGCCCAGGCTGATGCACTGATCATTCAGGCGACAGCCGAAGCAGAAGCCCTGGTCATCGGCGCTCAGGCTGCGGCGGATTCTCGCCTCATCCAGGCCGCAGCGGAAGCCAAAGCCTTGGAGCTGATCGCCGCGGCGCTGAAAGATAATCCAGACCTGCTTCAATATTTGTATATTGATAAGCTGGCTCCCAGCATCAAGGTGATGATCATCCCTGGCGATTCCCCCTTCCTTTTCCCGCTGCCCGACTTGGAATCGGTGGATGGGATGCAGTAGGCTCAAATAATATTTATATAACCCTGGTGAATAGAGGGCTGATATTTATCCACCCTCTATTCACTATTCTCATTCATCAATTAACCAATCTACATTCTCTGTTTTCGATTACCAATCATTCAACAACCATAACTTTCCAGATACACTCCATGAGCAAACCCGCCAAAGCCCCCTCTGGACGCCAGATCAAGCTGACCAGCCTCTCCAAGTGCGCCGGTTGAGCGTCGAAACTGAGCGCCGAAGCGCTGGCGCAGGTGCTGCGCCCCATTCAGAGTGTTTTCAATAGCGGCGACTATCCTGACCTCCTGGTCGGGCTGGACAGCCCCGACGACGCCGCCCTCTGGCGGCTGGACGACAACCGCGCCCTGGTGGTGACCACCGACTTTTTCACCCCCGTGGTGGACGATCCCTATGACTACGGCGCTATCGCCGCGGCCAATGCCCTCTCCGACGTGTATGCGATGGGAGGGAAGCCCTTCATGGCTTTGAACATCGCCGGGCTGCCGCCTGACCTTCCAACGGAGATCACCGGCGAGATCCTGCGGGGCGGGGCGGAGAAGGCCCGTGAGGCCGGGGTCGTCATCGCCGGGGGGCACACCATCCAGGACGAGGAGCCTAAATATGGCTTGATCGTCATCGGCTTCGTGGATCCGGCCCAGACCATCACCAAGACCGGAGTAAAAGTTGGGGACGTTTTGGTCCTCAGCAAGCCGCTGGGATTTGGCGTCACCACCACCGCGCTCAAGCAGGGCAAGGCCCAGCCGGAAGACGTGGCTGAGGTGGTTGGCTGGATGACCCGCCTCAACCGGAGCATGGGAGAACTGGCTCTGGAATTCAACCTGCGGGGCGGCACCGACGTGACCGGGTTCAGCCTGCTGGGCCACGCCTGGGAGATGGCGGAGGCCTCCGGGGTGGGGATGCGTTTCCGGTTGGCGGACATTCCCTTTGTAAATTGCGCCAGGCGCTACGCCGAGGACTGGACTTTCCCCGGCGGCGCTTCAGACAACCAACTCTACTTCAGTGAGCATGTCGATTTCGCCGAGGGCATCCCCGAATCCGACCAGATGCTGCTCTTCGACCCCCAGACCAGCGGCGGCCTGCTCCTATCCGTCCCGCCGGATAAAATCGAAGCATTGCAAAAACGCGCTGCGGAGGTCGAGCAGCCGTTGTGGATTATTGGGGAAGTTGTAGAGGGAGAGAGGATTGAGGTTGGTTAAAAGGTTGGAAGGTTGAACATTAGAACGTTTAAACGTTCCAACGTTCAACGCAAAGACAGTGGCTGATCTCATTCTTGTTCGTCATTCGCTTTCTCAGATGGATTCCGGCGTCCCGGCTAGTCAATGGCGGTTGTCCCATGAGGGGAAACTGAAATGTGAACTTTTGGGGGAGAGGCTTCGACCGTATTCTCCCGACATCTTCATCTCCAGCATGGAACCCAAGGCGATTGAGACCGCTCAACTGACCGCCCAATCTCTGGGCCTGTCCTGGGAGATCGCTCACGGACTCCACGAACATGACCGCAGCAACCTGCCCCTATACGGCAGCCAAGCACGGTTCGAGGCCGCGGTGGCCGAATTCTTCGCCCAGCCGGACCAACTGGTCATGGGCCGCGAGACCGCCGACCAGGCCCACGCTCGTTTCGATGCCGCGGTGCGCGCCGTCATCGCCCAACGCCCGGAGGAGACCCTCGCTCTGGTCAGTCATGGCACCGTCATCATCCTCTTCGTCTCTCGCTTGTTGGGGGTTGACCCCTTCCCCTTCTGGCAAAAGCTAGGTCTACCCGCCTTCATCGTCCTATCCCTGCCCGAATTGAAGTTAGTGGAGGTGGTGGAGAAAATAGAAAGTTAACCTCCCCCAATCATCCAATCCCGATCCCCTCCAAAGTTAAGTAAATAATCAGTTTCTTCTCATCCAATGCTATGTTTATTTTAAGGAGAGGTTAATTCAATTGTGAAATAATGTACCATGAGGCTGCGCTGCGCTTTTAGGCGCAAACAAAATGGAATGCATGGATGACTCATCATAATATCGCGTCACACGCCGGCCGCGAATCGATTGGCGTTTTGCTTGTCAACATCGGCACCCCAGCAGCCCCCACACCCAGGGCGCTGTACGCCTTCCTCCGAGAATTCCTCTCGGATTCCCGGGTGATAGACTACCCCCGCTGGCTGTGGCTGCCGCTTCTTTATGGGGTTATCCTGAACGTCCGCCCACCGCGCTCGGCGCGCTTGTACCAACGCATTTGGACGGAAGAAGGCTCTCCCCTGTTGGTCATCACCCGGCGGATCGCCAGTGAATTGGAGGCGAAACTTTCCAGTCCCACCTCGCGAACAGTCAAAGTTGTCATGGGGATGCGCTATGGGGGACCGTCTATCGGGGATGGATTGAGATCGTTGCTAGAGTCAGGGGTGGAGAAACTGTTGGTCCTCCCCTTATTCCCCCAGTATTCCTCCACCACCACCGGTACGGCTTACGATGCGGTGTTTGAGGAACTCAAAACTTGGCGGTGGATGCCTGAACTGCGCGCCATCACTTCATACCACGACCATCCGGCCTACCTGGAATCTTTAGCGAACAGTATTCGCGAAGGGTGGGAGACCAACGGGAAAACGGAAAAAACCCTGCTCTCTTTTCACGGCCTTCCCCAAAGATACGTTGAGGAGGGAGACCCCTATTACGAACAGTGCCAGGATACCGCCCGAGGGGTTGCCGCGCGGCTTGACCTCCGGGATGACGACTGGCAGTTTTCGTTCCAGTCTCGCTTTGGCCCGGCGGAGTGGCTGAAACCTTACACTAATGAAGTACTCGCTGAATGGGCCAAGGCTGGGGTGGAGAGTGTCAGCGCATTGTGCCCCGGCTTTGCGGCGGATTGCCTGGAAACCCTGGAAGAGATAGGGCATCGAAGCAAACAGTCCTTTGAGGCAGAAGGAGGAGGGCGATTCCATTACATCCCGGCGCTCAACAACCGGGAGGATCACCTCCATGCGCTAGCCGAGATCGCCCGTTCACACATACAAGATTGGCTCACCAATTCTAATGAAAGGTCTGATTAAAGAAAATGGAAAATAAAACCGAGAACCGTCCCAGCGTGGTCGTTATTGGCGGTGGAATCACCGGTCTCAGCGCGGCCTGGGAGCTTCAGAAATCCCAGGGCGCATTGGATATCACCGTACTCGAACAATCCTCCCGCTGGGGTGGAAAGGTCATCACCGACACCCTCGCTGGCCCGAATGGCGGCCAATTCATCATCGATGCAGGCCCCGAATCCTTTATCACCCGCAAGCCAGAGCTATGGGAGCTGGTTCACGAATTGGGGATCGAGGAGGATATCGTTGACCCAGGCAGTGAAACCCGGGATATGTTCATCCTGGATCAGGGGAGGCCAGTGGCGGTGCCTCTGGCTCCCTTGAAATTCATCCTATCCCCGTTGATGACGGCTCGCGGGAAACTGCGCCTCTTGGCCGAGCCTTTCATGCCTGCCAAGAGAGATGAGGGCGATGAATCGCTGGCTGAATTCGCCGACCGCCGCTTGGGCCGTGAAGCGCGCCAGAAATTCATTGGCCCGATCCTGGCCGGTATCTACAACACCGATCCCGAAAAGCAAAGCATATTGACAACATCTCCCATCATGCGCGAGATGGAAAAAGAAGCGGGAAGCCTGTTCAAGGCCGCCTTCCGGCGCATGTTGGCGGCTCGCAAACAGAATAGGGAGGGGAAACTCAAACGGCCTCGATTCATCACCTTCCAGAATGGCGCCCAGCGGGTGATTGACGTGTTGGTTGAGAAACTGGATGCCGACCTGCGCCTGAACGCCGCGGTCGAAAGTGTTGAGATCGAGGGGGGCCGGTATCACTTGGCTCTTTCGGACGGAAATCAGATGGCGGCCGATGCGGTGTTGATCGCCGCTCCGGCCAACGCAGCCTCCAAGATGCTGCGAGGGTCTGTTCCCGCCGCGTCTGAGGAACTGGCCGCCATCCGCCACGAGAACATCGGCACTATTTCATTGGCTTACCGAGAGGAAGATATGCCTCCCGGTCTAGAGATCAATGGACTGATGATCCCCCGCCGGGAGAAACGATCCATAGACGCCATAACCTTCACATCCCGGAAGATGCCCTCGCGTGCGCCTTCAGGCTTTGTTTTGTTGAGGGTGTTCTTCGGCGGGGGTGCGCCCTCGGTCGCTGAACTGGATGATGAAGCCCTGGTGGGCACGGTGCGCAAGGAACTCGAAGATTTGTTAGGGATTACAGCCTCGCCGGTTATCACCGGCGCACAACGCTGGCTCAAAAGTTTCCCCCAGGCTGACGTGGGGCATCTGGATCGGGTGAGAGTCATTCATGACCTCCTCCCTCCAGGTATTTATGTTACCGGAAGTTCTTATTATGGGATTGGTGTGCCAGATTGCATCCGGCAAGGTAAGGAGGCTGCTCATAAGGCAATAGATTTTCTTTCACCACAAAATGCAAGATAAAAAAATTAAAAAGGATACAAGGATATTTGGAGAGGAAGATTGTAATTCGTATACTAAACAACATTCGTTTGGCCGCATTCCCTTTGGGATATGGTCTCACCGGCGCTTTGATCGGCGGCACCCTCAACCGTATCATGATCGCCGATATGGGGTACGCGGCGACTGCGGTGGGCCTGTTTTTCGCCATACCCTTATTGGTTTCTCCGCTGCGCATCTGGCTGGGTTACCGTTCAGATGGGTTCCCGATTTTTGGACGCCGCCGGGAGCCTTACATGATCTTGGGCGCGTTAGTAACTGGAATTGGGGCATTCGCCGCGGTGAAGTTGGCGGTGGGTGGGGAACCCTCCAATTTCGCGCTGCTGGCGGGAATGTCACTGGCCTTCGCCATATTCGGGTTGGGGCGCAATCTGGGACATAACACCTTCCAGGCGCTGCTCGCAGACCGTTTTGATGATGCCCAACGCCCTCGCGCCATCACTATGTACGAAGTCGCCACCCTGCTTGGATTGGTGGTTGGGGCGGGTGGTTTGGGAAGCGCGCTCGAAGATTATGATCCCGCCCGCTTGGTCTCTGTCACCCTGGGGGTTGCGGTGATCGTGTTCGTGTTATCCACCTTCGCTGCGATTGGCAACGAGCCGCGCAACGAGGAAACTCAGACCGCAATTGACAAGGCCCGGCAGACACCCTTCAGCAAGGCCCTTCGGGAAGTTGTGCTGGCTGACCCCCAGGTTCGCTTGTTTTTCATCCTGGTGTTATTCACCTTCATCGGCACGCTGGCCCAGGACGTACTCCTGGAGCCTTACGGCGCGTTGACTCTTGACATGTCGGTAGGCGATACCACCCGTCTGACGGCTTTCTGGGGGATCGGTGTGATGATCTCCATGCTGTTCTCCGGCGTTATCTTGATCAAGCTGCTGGGCTACATGACCGTGATGCGTATTGGCATGGTCTCCAGCATTTTGGTGTTCGCCGGCGTCATCCTGACCGGCGTCACCGGAAATCCCGGCTTGTTCAAGAATCTGGTGCTGCTGATGGGGTTGGGCACCGGTCTGGCCGGCGCGGGGATGCTGACTGGGGTGATCAGTTTCACCACCCGGATTCGAGCCGGTTTGCTCATGGGTGTTTGGGGCTTTGCGAACCTGCTTGGCCGTGCTATGGGCAGCTTGATGGGTGGGGCGGTGGTGGATATTATGCAAAGCGTCACCAACGATAACGCGCTGGTATCCTATTCCACCGTGTTCGGTATCGAGATTCTGATGCTGGTGATCGCCTTGTACCTCTCCACCCGCCTGGACATCACCACCTCCCGTGCGCAAACGGAGGAAGTGGAAGCGTTGAATATTCCAGTCGATACCCCAGCCGACTAGAGAAAACCTCAGCGATACTTTTTCTTTATCAAGAAGCCCCGGCGTTTGCGCAGGGGCTTCTTCGCTTATCCCCCTTGTTTAGGTGATTGAGGGTTTGAATTTATGGTAAAATCAGCGCCGTTACTATCAATACCAATCCGAATGCGCACCTGCTTCCATGAACCCGGTGCGCACTTCTCGTGTAAATAGGTTGGCAGATACCCTACCCCCCAAGGAGCCACACTACATGTCCCTGCGCTTGCTGAAACTCCCCGATGACCTGCTGAACATGGCCGAGATGGTCAAGGAAACCTGGCATTATCCCAATAACGAAGAATGGAACGTACAGACCGACGAGATTGAATCCATGTCCGATTCGATGGAAAACTACAGCCGCATATGGCCGCTCATCAAGCTCGTTCAATTGGTCTCTCCGGGTCTCCGCAATATCATGCGGGGGCACGTCTGGGAGGAAGAGGGTCAAATGGCGGGCATCACCCAGATCGCTCAAGTAGGGACCACCGGCACTTGGGAGATCAGCGCAGTTGGCGTGCGGCCCGCGTACCGGCGGCGGGGCATCGCCCGCAAGCTGGTGGAAGCCACCCTGGATTTCATTCGCCAGCAAGGGGGGAAGAAAGTTTACCTGGATGTGATCGAAGGCAACCTCCCGGCCTTCACCCTCTATCAAAAGCTGGGATTCGAGCACTACACCGACAGCATTGAATTCAGCGCCGACTTGGAGGCGATCCCCTCGGAACCCTCCCTGCCGGAGGGCTATGTCCAGGAACATGCCGACCCCTTCGATTGGAAGCCGCGCTACGAATTGGAGCAGCGCATCACCCCAGAGCGGGTGCGCCAATACGAACCGGTGGAAGAAGCCCGGTTCCGCCGCCCGTTTTTGACCCGCTTCCTGCGGCCCATCGTCCTCTCCGCGGATGGGGCGGGCACCGAGAGCTATTTCATCCGCACCGCTGCGGAGAGGCAGATCGTGGCCCGAGGCGCTTACGTGTATCGCACCCGCGAGACCGGCCGGAATATCCTTTTGGCTGAGCTGGATCCCGCCCACTCCCAACTGGGGGATTATCTGGTCGGGCAGATGCTGCACCAGGTGATGACCCGAAGCCCAGGACACGTGGCAGAGTTCAATATCCCTCAATGGATGGAGTCGCTGGTCACCGCGGCCCGAGAGGCCGGTTTCGAGCAGCGCGTGCTGCTGAACCGCATGGGGATACTCTTGTAATCGCTGTGCTATAGGAAGAAACCCAACCTCCCGCAGGTTTGTTATAGGCAATCCTATTTTAGAATAATGTCTAGCAAAATTAGGCCAATTTTCCTCAAATAACAACCTGCGGGAGGTTTGAATTACCCAAAACCCAAGGCCGGAGAACCCGGCTGAGGGTCTTTTTGGTTAAATCGCATCATATGGCCCTTGACAACATTCTGCATGGATGGTAATATACATCCACCAACCATCTATATGGATGGTAAAACGAAGATTCAAGGAGAAAAAATCATGGTAGACACTGAAAAAATCACTATCAACCTGGGGGTCGTGGACCTGGGGCAAATTGACCTGCTGGTGGAGCATGGCCTCTATTCCAACCGCACCGACCTGATCCGCACCGCCATCCGCAATCAAATCACCCGGCACGCTACCGTATTAGACCAGGCGGTCACCCGGCGAGCCATGGCCATCGGGGTGATTGGGTATTCCCGTTCAAATCTTCAGAAATACCAGGAAAAGGGTGAGCGTTTGGATATCAAAATCATCGGTATGCTTCACTTATCGGATAATATTACGCCTGAATTGGCCCTAGCGACGATCAATTCTATTACGGTTCGAGGTGTCTTTAATGCCAGCAAGGAAGTCAAGGAAGCCCTGGCAGACCGCATCCTCTAAATATTCTATCTAATCCAACCCAACCTTCAAGGAGAAAAACTAATGTCAATGCGACCGATAAACCTTCCCAGCGACCTGATACCCCTGGGTGAAGTGATCACCGAAGGATTCCAATATCCAGAGAATGAGGAATGGAGCGTGGCATCCGATGAACAGGAATTCGTGGTGAGTTCATTGAAGAACTTCCGCCGTATCTGGCCCATCATAAAGGTCCTCCAGATCATATCGCCCCCCATGCGGGATATCTTCTGCGGCTACGTCTGGGAGGAGGACGAAAAAGTTGTCGGCCTGACCCTGGTTCAACGGCTGTCCACCACGGAAACGTGGGTGGTTACGACCGTCGGGGTGCTTCCAGCCTACCGGCGGCGGGGCATCGCCCGCAAACTGGTGGAAGCTGGCCTGGATTTGATCCGCGAAAGGGGAGGGAAAAGAGCATTCTTGAACGTGATCGATGGAAATTATCCGGCTCATACGCTTTACGAGCAGCTTGGGTTTGCGCAATACAGCGGGGATGTGGAGTTCACCGCCTCGCCGGAGGAAGTCCCGCCCGCGCCGGTTCTCCCGGAAGGTTATGTCCAAGAACCGCTGGCCCGTTTTGATTGGCAGACCCGCTACGAATTGGAGAAACGCATCACCTCGCCCAGCCGGGAAAAATACGAACCTATTGAGGCCGGTCGTTACCGTTACCCGTTCATGATGCGGTTGTTCATCCCCTTGATCCTCCTGGCCCAAGGCCAGCGGGAAGTGGATTATGTGATCAAAACCGCGGATACCGGTAAGGTTGTGGCCCGGTTTGGATACGATGTCTCCACCCGCGGCAGCAGCCCGGGTTCCATCCGGGCTCGTCTGGATCCCGATCACCCCGAATTAGCCCCCTACATGGCTGGCTTTGCGTTGAATCAATTGTTATCCCAGAGCAAGGGGGGGCGGGTGAGCGCTTCAGCGCCCTCGTGGATGGAAAGCGTCGTTGCGGCGATGAAAGGGGCGGGATTGAAGCAGCGTTTGGAGTACTGCCGGATGGGGGTGGAGTTGGAAAAGCCTGACGAGAATGGACCCTTATAGCATACTAGTTTCAATCCTACAAAGTAAAATCTAAAAACATTTTCACCACAGAGACACAGAGCGCACAGAGAAAAACTTTGTGTCTCTGTGTCTTTGGGGTGATATTTTTGTGCGAAATTTCGCAAAGGATTATTTTTCGAAACTTTACGCAACTATCGGGGTTGCAATAACATATATCGGATTTTCAACCAGCCCCTGCGAGGAGGTCGTCGAAGTGAACGAGAACGCCACCCCCACTATCCAACCGATGCCTTTACGATCCGCTTTATTGTATTTCGGAATCCCATTAGTCAGCGCTTGGCTTATTGTCTATGTCGGTATGCCCTATATTCATCAGTTGGGGCTGCCCTTTTTTTATAATTACATCGTTATTTACGCCACCCTGCCCATGCTGCTGCTCATCATTGCCTCTGTGATCGCTTTCAGGCGAGACGGCCATCTACCTACCTGGGAGTCTTATAAAACCCGCATGCGATTGGGCAAGGCGGGGGGCAAGGTCTGGCTGTGGGCGATTGGCCTCACCCTTTTTATGGTCGTGACGGCTGCAATGCTGACCCCGACCCGGAGTTGGATCGCCACCCGGACCGGCCTGGAGCCTCCCGCCTACTGGCCGGACGACCTGCAGCTAGATGCACAGGACGCATCTGCCTCTCCTCAAGTCCCCACTGAATTCCTGGAGATACCGTTGGCAGGCAATGGGTGGGTGGTCGTCGTGGTTTTGCTCTCGTTGATCGTCGCAACGCTGGGTGAGGAATTGTGGTGGCGGGGTTACATTTTACCTCGCCAAGAATTGCGCCATGGAAAATTTACCTGGGTGTATCACGGCATTTTATGGACCCTGTTCCACGCTTTTATGCCTTGGGGACTGATCGGCATCTTCCCCGGAGCTTTAGCCCTGTCTTATGTCGCCCAGAGAACCCAAAGCACTTGGCCGGGGATCATCGCCCACGCGCTGGCCAATGGGATTTTGGTCCTTGGGTTATTGGCGGGTGTCTTGGCGGCTTAACTTTTTAAACACATTACACCACAGAGACACAGAGAACGCGGAGAAAAACTTAAAAACTCTGTATTCTCTGTGTCTCTGTGGTTATTTTTTTCTGCCAATGGATTACGTACTTGTACCGGAGTGGTTTATAATTTCCCCAGGAGAAAGCCTTATGACCTCAGAGATGATTTTTAACTCCCGGCGTTCGCCTGTCGTTGGACGGCGGGGCATGATCGCAACCTCCCAGCCTTTGGCGGTGTCCGCCGGTTTGGAGATATTATCCCAGGGCGGCAACGCCGCCGACGCCGCCATCGCCACCGCGGCGGCCATGAACGTCACCGAGCCGACCTCTACCGGCCTGGGCGGTGACTGTTTCGCCCTGTACTACGAGGCCGCCACCCGGCAAGTGACCGCTCTCAACGGCTCTGGCCGGGCTCCGGCGGCTCTGACCCTGGAACGACTTCAAGATGAAGGAATGGGGGAGAATATCCCGGTCTTCCACGCCCACACCATCACTGTGCCCGGCGCTTGCGCCGGGTGGGTTGACCTGGTGGAGCGGCACGGCAGCATGTCGATGAGCCAAATCCTGACCCCCGCCATCCGCCTGGCGGAGGAGGGTTTCCCTGTCGCGCCGGTGACGGCCTATTTCTGGGGGCGGGGCGCGGAGCGCCAATTGAAGAACGCTCCCAATGGACTGGAACTGACCATTGATGGCCGCGGTCCCAGGCCGGGCGAGATTTTCCACAACCCGGGGTTGGCCCGCACCATGCGAGCCATCGCCGAAGGCGGCAAGACGGCCTATTATGAGGGTGAGATCGCGGAGGCCATAGCAGAAGTGATCCAGGGCGAGGGCGGCTGCATGACGGTGGAGGACCTGGCCGCCCACCAGAGTACCTGGGATCAGCCCATCAGCGCAACCTATCGCGGCTTCCGGGTATGGGAATGCCCGCCCAACGGGCAAGGGCTGGCGGCATTGCTGGCCTTGAACCTCCTGGAGGGTTATGATCTAACCGAACACGACCCGCTCTCTGTGGAACGGCTGCATCTTGAGATCGAAGCTATGCGCATAGCCTTCGCAGATACGCGCTGGTTTGTGGCTGACGCAGAGACCAATCTCGCGCCCCTGGACGAATTGCTCTCCAAGGAGTACGCTGACCAACGCCGCACACTTATTGACTCCGTCAAGGCCACCCTCGACCAGCAGCGCGGAACGCCCACCGCCGGATCAGACACCATTTACTTGACCGTGGTGGACGGGGAGGGTAATGCCTGTTCTTTCATCGGCAGCAATTATGGCGGGTTCGGCACCGGCTTTGTGCCTAAAGGCTGGGGCTTCACCCTGCAAAATCGGGGCAAAGGGTTCAGCCTGGACCCGGCCCATCCCAACGCGCTGGCCCCCGGCAAGCGTCCTTACCATACCATCATCCCGGCTCTCATCACCCATGCCGACAACGACGACCTCTTCGCCAGCTATGGGGTGATGGGCGGTTACATGCAGCCTCAAGGCCACATGCAGGTCGCCATCGGCTTGATCGACGACGGCCTGGACGCCCAGGCGGCTCTGGACCGGCCCCGCTTCTGCATCGGCGACGGGACCGCGGGGGGCCGCGTCTCCCTGGAGGAGGGCATCCCCGTGCCGGTGATGTCCCGCCTGGCGATGATGGGACACCATCTCGCGCCAGTGAGCGGCCAGGCTCGGGCCACCTTCGGACGCGGGCAGGTCATCGTGCGGGATCGGGAGTCTGGAGCGCTGTGGGGTGGCAGCGACCCGCGAGCCGATGGGTGCGCGATGAGTCTATAGGCGAGGGAAAAGGAATTGAGTAATGAAATCTAGCGCCTGACAGTTATCAAAAACGATTCTCGAGATGAAGTTTATCTCTGGGTTTCTAGGGTGAAATTTCTAACTCCTCGCTTGTAATACTCCTTACCTTCTTTAATTAAACGGGGAGAATCGTTCGCGGTACGATGGAAGAACCGGTTCAATGCGTAGAAGTTGCTATAATATCCCCGGAGGATGAAAATGTTAAAACGATTCTCGGAATGGATGCATCGAGTAAGTGTGGGTTGGGTAGCTTTGTTGGCATTGGTCGTCTTCATCGCCTTCACCACCCTGGTTTTGCCGGGACAAGCCTCTAACGCGGCAGAAGCCAACGGCGGCGCGGGGACGCCCGACCTTTCTTTCTATTATTCGCCGGAGGACCTGAACCAGATGGCCGAAGCCTACGGGGAGCGTGGGCGAGCGGACTACATCCGGGCGCGCTTCACCTTCGATCTGGTCTGGCCGTTGATATATACGGCCTTCCTGGTCACCGCCCTCAGTTGGTTGACCCTCAGGGCATTCTCCCCGGACAGCCGCTGGCAGCGCGCCAACCTGGCTCCAGTGTTGGGTATGCTGCTCGACTTTCTGGAGAATATTTCCACCTCCTTGGTCATGCTGCGCTACCCAGACCCCGCCGCGCTGGCGGCCTGGCTGGCCCCGCTTTTCACCATGTTGAAATGGACCACCATCAGCGTGAGTTTTCTCCTGCTTCTGGCTGCCGGACTGGCCGGGGTTTGGGGTTGGTTCCGCAGGCGGGGTCGATCCTGAACTGACTTTTAACCGGGGAACTGGGAGGGACGGTGAATATAAAACCACGTTATAATGTAATATAATCTTTGGAATTTGTATGATGACGTTAGAAGAGTTGATGAAAGAGAAGCGAGAGGAGATCCTCAATATTGCCGCCCAACACGGCGCCAATAATGTGCGTCTGTTTGGTTCCGTGGCGCGCGGGGAGGCCAGGCGGGAGAGCGACGTTGACCTGCTGATC
>CBDUUP010000064.1:0-15190 GCA_965370435.1 uncultured Anaerolineales bacterium
AGGGCAGGGTGTGTGGCAGGAGGCTCTCCTGGATCTGCTTGGCGACTTCCAGTTCACGCTCCAGGCGTTCCTTCTCGATAAGTTGGGCCTGGGCGGCTTTGAGGTCTTCGTAGGCCTGGGCCAATTGGCGGTTCTTCTCCTGCAGGTCGGTTATCAGGGAGTTGTCGGAGGCCCGCAGGCGGAGGCTCAACACCCGCAGGATCTCAACGGCCAGCGCGGGTTGGCGCGCCATCAGGGCGTTGAAGTCCTGGCGGGACATCTCCAGGACGCAGGCCTCGGTGCGGGTGCGGACGCTGGCGGAGCGGGTCTGGTTGGGGTCGAGCAGGCTCATCTCGCCGAAGAAATCGCCCGGCCCCCAGTGGTTCAAGAGGCGTTCGTCTGCGGTGCCCAGAGCCTTGATGATCTCAACCTCGCCGTCCAGGAGGACGAAGAAGCGGTCGCCGGGGTCGCCCTCTTTGCAGAGCAGGGTGTCGGGCGGGTATTCCACCCGGCGCAAGGTGTCGGAAAGATAGGCCAGCTCCTTCTGGGGGAGGGCGGCGAAGAGGGGGATTTGTTGAAGGTCTTTCATGGAGGCTCCGGGGGGTGAGGAGGGTTGTGTAGCTTGGGGATTATACCGCGAAGGCCCTAACCCCGGCTACTAGCGGCCTCTGGTCGCGGTCGGGGGAGTGGGATGATTCAAAGTCATGGTCAATCCACAGATAGGCGAAACGGTCTTATTCCCTGGTTTCTGAAGTGATCTCCCCGAAATTAAGGCCACATATCTATCGGTGTTTCCACACAAGTTGCACTATTGGGATCTTGAAAAGTCAAATAAAAGTCATCCAGGGTCATTGAGGCAGCTTCCTCAATAGATTTGAAGTAATCGGCGTTCAATTGGTTTATTCCGTAACCAGATTTCCCATTCAAAATCTCAGTTAGCGAGGTTTCACGTTCTGGATCCCAAACAATCACGGTATTATCATTTGCCATTTTCGGACACCACAAATAATGATCGCCGACTCGTTCTATGGGCACAAGGTATTCTATCAGGACACCCAATTCATGATAGATCAATACGAGGCTGAAGGGTTCCCAGGGTTTTGCGCGGCCAGGGTCTGCAAGAATAGGAGCGATCAGCGCCTCCGAGGGAAGCCCATAAGCGGAAAGGATTTGAGAGGGCATGTAATATTGGAATATCTGGTTGTAGTAGGGATCGCCAAAAATTTGTTTCACTACTAAATCCAATCCCTCCCCATGTTCTTGCACAGGGTAAGTATGAAATCTGAGTTTTTCTACCCCATAGCCGCCATCCAAATAGTAATCGAAAAAAACAAAAACATTTATATCCCCTTCCGAAAAATATAAAATAAAACCTCCTCCCCCACTATAATTGCTAGCGCTCAGCAGTATGTTCTCTGACATAGCAAAACCCCCAAATCTTGCCATGAAAGAATTCATGGTCCGCCTATCCGATTCCCCTGGGATCAAACCCCAAAGGCAGGATAACGGGCAATCCCCGTTATTCCTCATGAGGTCGAGAATCAACGATTTCGCATCCACAGCGGAAAGTGTTGGTTGGGGGGTTGGAGAGGGCGGTATTGGGGTTGACGTTGGCCTCACTGTGGGTGTGAGTGTTTGGGTAGCGGTGGGTGTCACAAAAATAATTAGAGGGGCGGGGGTATCGGTCAGGGGCGCGGCGCAGGCTCCCGCCAGGATGAGGAGGGTGATGAGGAGGTTTCGCGGTTTCATGGGTCAAGTCCTCCTATTTGATTTAGTAGAGAATTTTCAAGACAGTCTGGGTGGATTATACCGCGACTACCCTCACCCCGCTCGCTGCGCTCGCGCCCCTCTCCCTGGAAGGGGAGAGGGGCAGCCCCGAAGGGGCGGGGTGAGGGTCAACGCGGGTAATCAACAACAACCCATCCCACAAATCGCCTCCCATGATACAATTTGCCCCAGCACAGATGCACCCGCGAAACCCATGAAAGAAGCCTACTTCACTGCCGACTCTATCGCCTCCCAGGCGATGGAGATGCGTAACAAATTGAACACCCGCCGGGGGCCGATGGAACGGTTCGCACCTGCACGCTCGGCGCTGCTGGCGCTGGACGTGCAGCGGTACTTCCTGGACGAGGAGTCGCACGCCCATATCCCCAGCGCGGGGGCTATCCTGCCGGGGATCGTGAAACTGGCCCAGGCCTACGCCGCGCTTGGGCTTCCCGTGATCTACACCCAACATGTGAACACCACCCAGGACGCTGGGCAGATGGCGGACTGGTGGAGGGAGCTAATCACCGCCGACAGCCCCCTCAGCGGCCTCAGCTCTGAACTGGACACCTCCAACGGGGTCGTGCTGCCCAAGAGCCAGTACGACGCCTTCCACCAGACCGGTCTGGCCGACCTGCTGGAGAGCAAAGACGTATCCCAGGTGGTGGTCACCGGAGTGATGACCCATCTCTGCTGTGAGACCACGGCCCGGGCCGCTTTCGTGCGAGGATACAAGGTATTCTTCACCGTGGATGGCACGGCGACTTATAATGAAGCCTTTCATCTGGCGACGTTGACCAACCTGGCGCATGGATTCGGTGCGCCGGTGTTGGTGGATGAGGTCCTGGCCGCCCTGGAGGGAAACGATGGCGACTGAGCAGGTGGTCATCATCGGGGGCGGGCCGTCCGGGTTGGCGACTGCCTTGCAGCTCATCCGTTATGGCATCAAGCCGGTCTTGTTGGAGCGTGACCGAGTGGGCGGGCTGCTACACAACGCTAATTTGGTGGAGAACTACCCTGGCTTCCCGGAGGGCATCCCCGGCCCTGAACTGGTCGCCTTATTCGAGGCGCAGAGGCTGGCGGGCGGGGTGGAGGTGACGACTGGCGAGGCGCGGGAAGTGTCCTACGCCGATGGGGTCTTCCAGATCGCTACGGCGGAGAGGGTCTACCAGGCCCAGGCCCTCGTGGTCGCCTCTGGAACCACGCCCAAGCCCTTCACCGGGGCGGATTTCTCCATCCCGGAGGAGGCGGCCGGATTTCTCTTCTACGAGGTCTACCCCTTACTTGAAGTTGAGGGGAAGCAAATCGCCATCGTGGGCGGGGGGGACGCGGCCTTCGATTATGCTTTGAATCTCTGTGAGCGCAATCACGTCATAATCCTGAACCGGGGCGAGGGCGTGCAGTGCCTGCCCCTGCTCTGGGAACGGGCCAGCGCGGCGCCCCGAATCACCTATCACCAGAACACCCGCATCGCCCGCCTGGAAAGCTATTCGGGCGGGATAAGGCTGGACTGCGCCAACGCGGCCGGAGACTTGCAGTTCTTCGCCGATTACGTCATCGGCGCGATAGGCCGCCGGGCGCAGCTTGATTTCATGGCCCCAGACCTCATGGCGCAGGCCTCCGACCTGGAGGCGCAGGGGAGCCTCTATTTCGTGGGCGACGTGAAGCGAGGCATCTACCGGCAGACGGCTATCGCGGTCGGGGATGGCATCCTGGCGGCCATGAAAATATATCGTCACCTGAAGGAGAACCCTTTATGAAAGTGATTTCTTCAACCGGAAAAGAAGATGTCGCCCTGGTTTATATGGTAGAGATCGAGGAAGGGCGGATCGTGGAATGCGTGGAAGCGGTGCAGCCCCCTCTGAGCCGCGAGGAGAAGTGGGTGCTGATGGTATCCACCCTGTACGGCTGCCCGGTGGGCTGCCAGATGTGCGACGCGGGAGGCTACTACCACGGCAAGCTCTCCCAGGAGGAGATCCTCAAGCAAATTGACTTTCTGGTGAGCAAGCGATACCCGGAGGGGCCAATCCCCTGCCAGCAGTTCAAGATCCAGTTCGCCCGCATGGGGGAGCCTTCCCTGAACCCCGCCATGCTGGAGGTGTTGAAGGCATTGCCCACCCGCTATGACGCTCCCGGTTTGATGCCCTCTTTCTCCACGGTGGCCCCCCGCAGCACGGATAAATTCTTCGAGCGGCTGCTGGCGATCAAGCGCGAATTGTATCCCGGCGGGCGGTTCCAGTTCCAGTATTCCATCCACACCACCGACCAGGCCCTGCGAGACGAGATCATCCCGGTCAAGAAGTGGAGCTTCAAGGAGATGGCGGCCTACGGCGAGCGATTTTACGCTCCCGGCGACCGGAAGATCACCCTCAACTTCGCCCTGGCCCAGAATTATCCGCTTGACCCGGAGGTCTTGCTCCAACATTTCAGCCCCGCGAAATATCTCATCAAGATCACCCCCCTCAACCCCACTTACCAGGCCACCGAGAACGCCCTGGCCTCCTACATTGACCCCAACCGGCGGGGTGCGGAGTACGCCGTCGTTCAGGCGCTGGAGGCGGCGGGCTACCAGGTGATCCTGGCGGTCGGGGAGGTGGAGGAAAACTACATCGGCAGCAACTGCGGGCAGTACGTGATGAAACACCTGCGGGCGAAGGGAGAACTCCAGGGCGGGTATACCTACCGGGTGCAGGAGGGAGATTCGGCCCGGCCTGAGACGGTTAGTTAGGTAGTTAGATAGTTAGATAGTTAGATAGTTAGATAGTTGGGTAGTTGGGTAGTTGGGTAGTTATTAGATTTTTGAATGTTATGTTGAACCGCCCCCGGTTATTATCCCGGGGGCGGTTCCTTTTTTACCTGTTCCTTGTTTACCTGTTTCCCTGCTATGCCTTCCTCACGGAAACATGCCCATATCTTCTTTTTCCTCTTTCTCTTGTTTACGGATGTCCAGCAGTTCCAAGACCACTGGCCCGATCCCTAGCAAGACATAGGCGATCATGACCAGGCCAAGCAGGGTGGCGGCAATAATCGCAAAATAGAACTCGTTGCTCATATCTGATGCGCCTTCGGTCATTCGGATCAGGGGGAACATCACCACCGGCAAGAGCATTACCATAATGATGAGATAAAAAATCCTGCGGAGCAGCTTCATCCTGCTTTGTTTTTTGTCTAGCGTTGGGGGTAGATTGTTTTCGGTCATTTGATTTTCTCCTGGTTGTTTTTTTCAAGGAATGCTTGAATTGTTTTTTGAATGGTTTGGTCCTGGAATACGAGGATATTGCGCTGGATGAATTCACGGAGCAGTTGCGTGCCCAGCGGCGTGAGGGAAAAATATTTCCGAGCCGGGCCGCTGGGGGAGGGGCGCATCTCGCCCTGGATCAACCCGGTGGCGGTGAAGCGTCTCAACGCCCGGTAAATGCTGTTTTCGTCGGCGTTGATAGACCCCTGGCTGAACTCGATGATCTCCGCTTTCATTTCGTAGGCGTACATCAAGCGCCGGGTGAGGGAGAACAGGATCCAGAAAGAGAGCAAGCCTTTTTTGTATGACTCTTCCCACTGGCGCAATAGATCTTCGGTGTTTGATTTTTCCATATGTATCTATCCTTTTGTATTATACTGAAGGTATTATACATGAGGTATGGTAGCTTGTCAAGGGTTTTTGAAAAACAGATTCGCCCCGTCCTGAGCCGGCAAATTAGTTGGGGAGTTAGATAGTTTAGATTGTTGAATATCTCATAGGACAGCCCCCGACAATTCTCCCGAGGCGGTTCCCTGTTTCCCTATATACTTGTTTACTTGTTCCTTAGTTTCCCCAAAACTCCCTCTTGACTTAATTCAATTTATACGCTACAATATTTTTGCTCGCTTAAATAAATTTTAGCGATAAAAGAAAGGTTAGCGATGAAAGAAAATATACCCGCCCCTCAACTGGTCATCACCGAACTGGAAACCCTCAAGATCCTGGCCGACCCGCTGCGCAACCAGGTCCTGGAAATCCTGGCCGCGGACCCGCAGACCATCAACCAGATCGCCGAGAAGCTAGACACCCCGGCCAGCAAACTGTACTATCACTTCAACTTGCTGGAGAAGCACAACCTGGTGAAAGTGGTGGACACCCGGGTCATCGGCAATATCATCGAAAAGCATTATTGGGTGACGGCCTACGATTTCAAGATGGACGACAGCCTTTGCACTTTCACCACCCCGGAGGGCAAAGAAAACCTGAACCTCATGGTAGTCGCGGCCATTGACACCACCCGGGACGACATCCTCCGCAGCCTGGCGGCCCGCACCGCCGCGCTGGCGCAGGGCGCGACGCCGAAAGAGCGCCACATGACCATAAACCGTGAATTGAGCCGCATCCCAGACGAATTAGCGGATGAATTCAAAGAGCGGCTTTGCGCCCTGGTGGAGGAATTCGAAGCAGCCAACGACGACTCCCCGGCTCCGGAGGGCGAACTGCAAACCTACGGGCTGACCGTCGCCCTCTATCCCAGCTTCTACTATCCTGAGACAGACGAGGAATCCGAAGCGGAAGAACCCGACAACGCAACCGAAGATTGAAAGCCCTGACCGGTCTTACTGGGACTGCGAAGATTTATTGGTAGCCCTGAAGTAGAACCAGCGAGAACGGTGAAGACGGAACCCGGTGAGACCCGTCAGGTCATTCAAACGTCTAGTAAAGACTTAAAGGTATTACAAACTATTGGTATTAAGGAGAATGTAATGGAACAAAATAACACCCCCAAAACAATGCGGACCTTTTTCATCATCTGGGCGGGACAATTTATCTCCATCATCGGCTCGGGGCTGACCGGCTTTGGACTGGCGGCCTGGATCTTCCTCCAGACCGGGGAAGCCACGCCCTTCGCCCTGACGGCATTGTTCTCGAATTTGCCCAGAGTGCTTCTGTCCCCGATAGCCGGTTCGGTGGCCGACCGCTACAACCGCCGCCGGATCATGATCCTGGCGGACAGCGCGGCGGCCCTGGTCACCCTGGGCGCGGCAGTCCTGCTCTTCTCGGGCAGCCTGCAAGTCTGGCACATTTACGTCATCGCTTTCATGGGATCGGTCTTCGGCACTTTCCAGGAACCGGCCTACCGGACTTCCATCACCATGCTGGTGCCCAAGAAAGACCTGGCCCGTGCGGGCGGCATCCAGCAGATGGGCTATGCCCTCACTTCCATCATCACCCCCATGGCAGCGGCTCTTTTATATGCAGCCATCGGCCTGAGCGGGATCATGGTGATCGATTTCGTCACCTTCTTCTTCGCCGTGGGCGCGCTGCTGCTGGTGCACATCCCCCAGCCCAAGCTCACCACAAAGGTGGAAGGCGAAGGGGAGAAACCCTCCATGCTGCGGGACGCGGTCTTTGGCTGGAAATTCCTGGTGAAACGCCCCGGCCTGTTCGGCCTGCTGTGGTACTACGCGGCGGTCAATTTCTTCCTGAGCATTTCTGGCGTGCTCTTTGGCCCTTTGATCCTCTCCTTTGCAAACGTTGAAGGCATGGGCATGGTCCAGATGGTCAGCGGGGTCGCCATGCTGCTGGGCGGCATCTTGATGAGCACCTGGGGCGGACCCAAGAAACGCCGCATCTGGGGCGTGGTTGCCACCATCGCCCTCAGCGGGGTCGGCTACGTGATGGCAGGCTTACTCCCTTCGATCATCCTCATCGCGGCGGGCCAATTTGTGATCCTGTTCTTCATCCCCATCTCGTCGGCCCTCAGCCAGGTCGTCTGGCAGACCAAAGTGCCCGCCGACGTCCAGGGACGGGTCTTTGCCATCCGGGCCATGATCGCCTACTCCATCATGCCGCTCTCTAACCTGATCGCGGGGCCGCTGGCGGATAAGGTCTTCAACCCGCTGCTGGCCGAGGGCGGGGCTTTGGACGGCACCTTCATCGCCTCCATCATGGGAACCGGCCCCGGCCGCGGGATCGGGTTGATCTTCATCGTCTCGGCGTTCTGCCTTTGGGCCGTCAGTCTATATGCTTTCGTCAATCCTCGCATCCGCAACCTGGAGACCGAGATCCCCGACGCCATCCCCGATGAGGTGGACGAGATCGAGGCCGTCTCCGATGAAGTTGGCGCGGAAAGCGCTGACGAAGCCCCGGTTGATGAGATGGCGGCTTCCCCGGCTTCAGATTAAGTCCTACTCCCGGCAGGCATTCTAACGGCAGATACCTACCGGCGGACGCCGTACCGGCGTGACAAGTTTTTTTGCTGCGAAACACTAAAGACACGAAGATGAGACAGGTTTCAATCTTCGTGTCTTTGGATTAATCCAGGTGTTGTATAACGCCATCAATATTTATAACTGTATCATCCCTGCGCACCGGAGACAATCATGGAGAACACTACCCCAAGACCCCGCTCAATGAAGACCTTTTTCGTCATCTGGATCGGGCAGCTAATTTCGATGCTCGGTTCGGGCTTGACCAGTTTTGGCCTGGGCGTCTGGATCTTCGCCCGGACCGGCAAGGCCACGCCGTTCGCCATCACCGCCTTGTTCGGTTCCCTGCCCAGCGTCCTGCTCTCGCCCGTGGCGGGCATGGCCGCGGACCGGTACAACCGGCGCAAGATCATGATCCTGGCCGACACCGGCGCGGCCGTGGTCACGTTGGTTGCCGCGGTTCTGCTGATGACCGACAGCCTCCTGATCTGGCACATTTACCTGATCGCTATGTCCAGTTCGATATTCAGCGCATTCCAGGAACCGGCCTACAGTTCTTCGATCACCATGCTGGTGCCTAAAGAGCAGTTGGCCCGGGCCGGGGGATTGATGCAGATGGGGCAGGCCATCAGCGGGCTGCTCACCCCGCTGTTGGCCGGGGTTCTGTTCGTCTACATTGACTTGAGGGGAATCATCTGGATTGACTTCATCACCTTCTTCTTCGCGGTGGGAGCCTTGCTCCTGGTGCGCATCCCCCAGCCCAAGCCCACCACCGAAACCGGAGAGAAGACGTCTTTCATACAAAGCGCGCTGTTCGGTTGGAAGTACCTCCGCGCTCGGGCGGGGTTGTTCTGGATACTGTGGTACTTCGCGGTGGGGAATTTCGCCCTCAACATCTCCTCCGTGATGCTGACTCCCCTGGCGCTGACCCTGGGCGGGGCGGCGGAACTGGGCGGCGTCCAGGCGGCCATCGGCGTCGGCATGTTGGGGGGCAGTATTGTGATGAGCGCCTGGGGAGGGCCCAAACGCCGGGTCTTGGGATTGATCGGTTCGGTCTTTTTCATCGCCATAGGCTTTCTCGTCACCGGTTTAACTCCCTCTATTTTCGTGGTCGCCGCCGGGGGGTTCATCATCTTGTTCTTCCTCCCCTTCGCTTCCGCGCTCAGCCAGGCGATATTCCAGACCAAAGTGGCCGCAGACGTTCAGGGCCGGGTGTTCGCCATACGGATCATGATCTCCCGTTCGATCATGCCGCTGGCCTTCATCATCGCCGGGCCGCTGGCGGATAAGGTCTTCGAACCGTTGATGGCGGAGGGCGGCGCGCTGGCCTCGAGCGTGGGGGCCGTCATCGGGGTTGGGACAGGGCGAGGCTATGGGCTGATGTTCATCATCTCTTTCTTGCTGCTCTTTGTCGCCAGCGTGCTGGCCCTGGCCCATCCCCGCATCCGCAACCTGGAGACTGAACTCCCGGACGCGATCATTGATGAGGTGGTGGAAGCTGAGCCGGAGATTGAAAAGATGGAAGGGGAGGCGGTTTCGGAAACTGTAGTTTCTTAGCCCAAAAACTTTACCACGAAGACACGAAGGCACGAAGAAAGACAAAAACCCTAAGGGTCTTTAAGACCCTTAGGGTTTCCTCGTAACCTTCTTAGAAAGTGACTTTCTATGAAAGGGATTTATACATAACAAAGGCGTCCACCAGGCCATGCCGTGGATGGCGGAAGGCTTTGGGGATGGTTCCAACTACGTCAAATCCGTGCTTCTTCCAGAGGCGGATGGCTCCTTCATTCGTAGAGACCACCAGGTTGAACTGCATGGCGAGAAATCCCTGGGCGGCGGCTTCTCGCTGGGAATGTTCGCACATTGCGGAGGCAATCCCTCGCCCGCGGGCGTTTTCGGCAACGATGTAGCCGCAGTTGCAGACGTGATCGCCCAGGGCGGGTTGGTTGGGCTTCAGGTAGTAGGTTCCGAGGAGAGCGTTGTCGCCATCTACGGCGACGTAGGTGGCCGCGGGAAGCGACACCCAGGCTTTGTGGGCGTCCTCTTCTGAAATGTCGAGGGCGAAGGCGTAGGTTTCACCGGCTCGAAAAACCGGCTCGATGATGCCCCATACGGCGGCCCAATCGTTCTCTTCAAAACGTCGAATCATAATCATCGAATAGATGAATGGCGGGAACGTTGGCGGAACCACTGGACGGTATCTGCCAGACTTTCCTTGAGCGGACGCGGTTGGTAGCCCAGCTCGCGGGCGGCCTTGGCGTGGCTGATGACCGAATTGCCCCACAGGGTTTCCAGGGAGTAGGGGGTAATGCGCGGCTGGGCGCGGGCGATGCGGTAGTAGTGGGGGGTGAAGCGGCTTACGAAATGCGCCACGGCGGAGGGAATCTTCATGCGCAGGAAGCTCCGGCCGGTCAGCTCCCACAGGGTTTCAATCAGGTCGGGGACGGAGAGCTGTTCGCCGGAGAGGATGTAAGACTCACCCGATTGGCCCTGGTCGCGCGCCAGGATGATACCTTGAGCGACATCGCGCACATCCACAAAATCGTAGGCGCCCTCAACGTAAAGCATGGGTTTGCGTTCAACCGCATCCCGGATGAGGGCGCCCATCTCGGAACCGCGGAAATCGTATGGGCCGATGACACCGGTGGGGCAGACGATGACGGCGTTAAGACCCTGCTGGGCGGCCTCTTGCACCGCCAGGGAAGCCAGGGCTTTGCTCTGGTCGTAGGCGCTGATGGCATTTTCTGGGTCATAGGGGAGGCTTTCGTCGATGGTGACGCCATGCGGGGCGCGGGGCAAGGCATGGATGGAACTGGTGTAAACCAGGCGTTTGATATCCTGCTGTTGGGCGGCAAAAAGGACATTGCGGGTCCCCAATACGTTGACCTGGTGAACCAGGGCGTCGCGGCCCGGCATGATAGAGATCAATCCGGCCAGATGGTAGACGTTTTCGACCCCTTCGAAGGCCTGGAAAAGCGCCTGGGCGTCCAAGATGTCCCCTTCGACGACCTCAACGGCCAACCCTTCCAGAGGGGACAGGTCGTCGTTTGGCTGTACCAAGACGCGCACTTTTTCTCCTGACGAGAGCAGGGTGCGGACCAAGACATTGCCTATGTGCCCCGTAGGGCCGGTAACAAGATTCATGTATTCCTCGGTAGGTTGGATTTTCAATCACTGACCTCGGCCAAGAATTCCAATACGGCTTCACTCCCGCCGTCTGGGTACAACATCCAACCAAAGGCATGCACCCATTCTGGAACGTAAACGATTTTTCCGTGGTCAAGTAATTTGAACAGCCCGTCCATCACTTCCTTTTCTCTATCATCCTGCCCAGGGTAGGTGTCGGGCAGCATCAAGACCGGGCATTTCACTTTCTGGTAATACTCCTCAAAACGATAGGAGTGTAAATGTTTGGTGTAATCTTCAACCACGATTCCCCAACTTCCAATGTATTTATCTTCACCGATTTTATGGGCATCATATCTTTTGACAGATTCAAAAATCTCGCTCCACCAACCCATTTTTTCAAAACCCTGGCGGCTGGCGGCTGCCAGTTCGTCAATGGACGAAAATTCTGTGGGAGGCGTATTGCGGATTTTCTCCAAAGTCTGGGCGGAATGTTCATCGAACTCAGCCTCGGAGCCTTCCCAAAGCCCATAGGGGCCGAATTGGCTGAACAGCGCGCCCTCGCATACCAGGGAGAGAACTCTGTCGGGATACTTGGCCGCCATGCTGAGGCCCACTTCCGCGCCCAGCGAACTCCCCACGATGTGGGCGCGCTCTAGCTGCAAATGCTGCATGACGGCGACAACTTCTTGGGCCAATTCGTCTATGTGGTAGCCGGTCTGGGGTTTGTCGGATTTGCCGTGGCCTTTAAGATCGAAGAGGACCAGATGATAGTCTTCTTGAAAATGGGGGACCACACCCTGCCACATCATCAAATTCCCGCCGCCGAAGTGGAGGAAGAGGATGGCAGGGCCTGCGTTTTCATATTCTCTGATCTGGATTTCGTTGTCGCCTACGTTGATGCGTTGATCTTTCACTATATGGCCTCTTAGTGGATACCTGTCGTACATCATAACATCGTTCCGAAAGACAAGCACCTTAACAACCAAATAACCATCAAGACATCGTTCCGCTGAAAAAATGGGCGAACAGGCGGGCTGCTTTCCTGATTACAGGCCAAAGGCTCGACTTCGTTCGCTTAGCAGAGCGAGATGGATGCGGCAACACGGGTTCTGAGAGCGGGAATCGGTAAGCCGCCAAACGCCGACGGACATTTGCATCGGGAGCAGCATTGTATACGACCAAGGTAGCTCTAGCAGGGTGCAGATCCAAAGTGACCCAAACGCCTTGCCCAGGCTCCGCTTTAGGTACAGGCCAAACGACATTCAAAACCGAGACAGTCTTGTCTGGCAAGACCTTCCGCATGAAATGGACTTTGCCTTCATGGAGCGGTCGTCTCTTGGACGCAGGTTGGATCATTCCGGGAAGATAAGACGGTGGCTGGCGGTGATGAACTTCGTAGGGGGTCTGCTCGTTCAGGCGGCTGTGGGGTCGCTGCCGATACAAAGCGAAAAAGCGCTCACCCTTTTCCTGTACATCATCTATGCCGCTCAAGTAGGTCTCTTCCCAGACATGCTTGTTGTAATCCTGATGAAAACGTTCCACATATCCATTGCTCTGAGGATGGTACACAGGCGAAAAAACTAGTTCTGTGCCTGCCTGAAGCGCTAGACGGACAACTTTGCCCAGCACGTGCGGATGGGTAAAGCCGCCGCTGAAACAGCCTTCATTGTCTACTTGAGTGTATTGGGAGATACCCAACTCTTACCAGACGCGTATCAGAAAGGCTTCGGCATCTTGAGAGCGACATTGACTAAAAGCCTGACCAGTAGGATACCGGGAAGCCACATCAATAGCGTTGAAACAAGGCACCCGTTCCCCACCTTTCAGATAATGAGGCACAATATCTATTTGGATCAAGGTCTGGGGCTTCTTCACCCGCAAACGCGGATAGCGGATCTCAGGCTGAACAAGACGCTGATAAGGCCGAGTCATCCCTGCGGCTCGTATCACTCGCTCGATAGTGGATTTACTCGGTAAGGGATGTACTCCCTTCTCTCTCAGGCGAGTGCGGATCGCTTGCCCGCCAACATACTTCAGCCCTTGCCCTCGAGAGACTTCGGCTTCCAACTCGCTGCGGGTTTGCTCTATGGCCCGCTTGACTTCATCTGCCGTTCGTTTCGCTATCCGTTGGGGACGCCGGGAGCGTTCTTTCAGCCCCTCCCACCCCTCGCTTTTGTACCGCCGCCACCATTTTCGCACCCATCGGGGTGTTCGCCCTATCTCTTGGGCAACTTCCTTCGAACTTTGCCCTGCACGCTTAAGATGGATTGCGCTTGTTCGTTCTTCCATTAGCGTCCTCATTTGCACTACCTCCTTCTCTGGATGTGTGCATTAGACCCTATTTTCGGAACGATCTCTTGATGGTTTGGTTGTTAATGTGCGGAACGATCTCTTGATGGTTTATTTACTAAACTCGGAACGATGTCTTGATGTATCACAGATACCAACTAATTGGCAGGATTTTGGCAGAAGAACTGCAACGTAAATATAACGCTCAATATTATACAATCTTTTCCGTTGTTAAAATGAAGTATATGTAAAAATCGAAGCGAATCATCTTGGGTCGTTCTTCCAATTTTTCTTGAACCCAAATGGCCCACCATTCTGCATTATGTTAAAATACTACAATATTAATATATTTCATAAAAAAAGGAGACTTAATCATGAACCCATATCTCGCCCTCATGCAGCGCTTGCACAATGGCGACCGCATCTTGATTGACGGGGCTACGGGCACTGAAATCGAACGGCGCGGGGTTCCCATGGTAGACGACGGATGGAATGGGGGCGGCGCTTTGACCCATCCCGACATTGTGCGCCAGGTCCATGAGGACTACATTCGCAGCGGCGCCCAAATTGTGATTTCCAACACCTTTTCAACCTCTCGCCACGTCTTGCAAGATGCCGGTCTTGAAGAGCATTTCGAGATGCTCAACCGGCGCGGTGTTGAGCTGGCGCGAGAAGCGCGAACGAATCTGAAGGCGTCCAATGTATTGGTGGCAGGCGGCATCACCCATTCATCTTTTACCGATAAAATTCCACGGCGTGACCAACTTCAAGTGAACGCTGAAGAACAAGCGGCAATTATGGCGGATGCAGGCGCTGACTTGATCATGCTGGAAATGATGATGGATGTAGAGCGGATGCTGATCATGCTGGCGGCGGCTCAAAAGAGCGGTCTGCCCGTGTGGGTTGGCTTTAGCTGCAACGTGGATGATCTAGGCGTTGTGCGTTTGCTGCATGGCCCCACGCTGGCGGAAGGCATCGAGGCCATAAAGGATAAAGATGTGCCCCTGGTGAGCCTTATGCACACGGAGGTCGAAGATATCCCTGCGTGTTTAGATGTTTTGCAAGCGAACTGGGCAGGCCCCATTGGAGTGTATGCTCATTCGGGGACCTTTGTGGCCCCAAACTGGGTGTTTGATGACACCATCTCACCTGAGGCGTATGCGTCTGCGGCCAAGACTTGGGCGCAGCGCGGGGTTCAAGTGATTGGCGGCTGCTGTGGTATCGGGAGTGAACATATCGCCATGCTGAAACAGATTGTGGATAAATAGAGACCTCCCTCAATCTGGATCATAGACAAAAACCGAACCAAGATGACTTGGTTCAGTTCGGGTCTTATGGGGTGTATTTCGGTTTTGGGGGAAAGTTTGCGCGACACAGCGACTAAAGTCGCACCAACAACTGCGAAGTCCGCCCTTCGGCGGACTAAAACATGGTCAAGTCGGCGCAGGCCGACTTCGTAAACGTAAGCGACTTTAGTCACTCAAACCCCCAAACTGAAATGCACCCGGTCTTATGGGGTTTGATGGTCGAAGTTTAGGCTCAGGTTTTTGCCGGTTTATGGGCCTTGAAAACAATCGCCTGCATGGGCGCTTCAAGCGGTGGAGGACCGAATCTCTGGGTGATTTCGCCGGCTACTTTGTCTATCACTTCATTAATGTCTCCCCCGCGGGCAGGTATCTGCAAGGAAAGTGGATTTCCCATGATGAATCCTAGGGGGATATTTTCTGCGCTTTCGGTTTTGATGGTGCGAGGGAGTACGGCAATTTCGAGGTCGCCAAAGCCTGCTATTCCCAAAATTCGTTGTAAGTGTTCAGGGGGTCAAAAGAAGGATCTGCTCAACGGGGAGCAATGAAGG
>CBDUUP010000065.1:0-15154 GCA_965370435.1 uncultured Anaerolineales bacterium
AAAAGTGTCAGACAAGATTGTTCTCATATCTCGTCCACCCCTCACTGTCCACTACCCACTGTCCACTATTCACCATATGGATTGACCCAAGAGACGGTCTCAAACGTATTAAGTATGCCCCTGGGCAGATTGTCGATTCACTATTGTAATTTTTGGCACTTTCGGTGATAATGTTCTGGGCTGACCCCCAGAGCAATCATTCAAACCCTTATCGGAGGCTTATTGTGTTATGGAAAAACAAATTGAGAAGAAAGAGAGAACCAAGCTCACTCGCGAACAATGGATATGGATAGGCGGCGGGGTAGCGATCATTCTGATACTGGTCGCCATTGTCTGGCTGTCAATTTTGGCGCGGGTGTTTGAGTTCGTTGATGGCCCCCCTAACTTAATTGTCATAAAGAGCTATGAAAAAGAAGGCGTCTATAGCTTGCGCTATACCGGGAGGGAGCCAGTCTCGCTGGATAAGATCCTCATTAACCTGGAGAGCCGGGATACCAATATCCCTATTGACGTTCTCCAAATGATGTTGGTGAAAGGGGATCAGTCTGTGATCCTAGACATTGGTGAGATTCCAGAAGGCGAGACATTTGTCCTACAGCCTGGAGAAGAATTCCAGATCATTTTGCAGCTCAAGGGCGCTGTATTGGGCCGCATTAGGCTGGCTGGTTTCATCATCAGCTATACGATGGAGGGAGAGGCCAAGGAATACAGGCTGAGAATATCCGATCACGTAATTTCAGTGGAGTAAAAATGACCGCAAAATTGATTGATGGCAAAGCAATTGCCGCCCAAGTAAGAGAAAACCTGGGGAAGGAGATCGAGGAGATGGTGGCCGCGGGGCACAAACCGCCCGGTCTGGCCGCAGTATTGGTGGGGGAGGACCCTGCCTCGCAGGTTTACGTCCGTATGAAGAATAGAGCCTGCAAGAAGCTGGGCATCAAGTCCTTCGGCGAGACGCTGCCTGACGACATCTCGCAGGAAGATTTGGAGAAGAAGGTCGCCGACCTGAACGCCAACCCGGAAGTGAACGGCATCCTGGTCCAGCTTCCGTTGCCCAAACACCTGGATGAGGAGAAGGTGCTGAACACCATCAACCTCGAGAAAGACGTGGATGGCTTCCACCCGATCAACATCGGACGGCTGGCCCAAAAAGGCCGTGAACCGATGTTCGTGCCCTGCACGCCTTATGGGTGCATTTATCTGCTCAATGAGATGGGCGTCGAGATCGAGGGGGCCAATGCGGTGGTGTTGGGCCGTTCCAATATCGTGGGGATGCCGGTGGCCTTGCTCCTGGTGGAGCGGAACGCCACCGTCACCATTTGCCACTCGCGCACCAAGAACCTGGCGGAGGTCTGCCGGGAAGCGGATATCCTCATCGCGGCGGTGGGACGTCCCGACATGGTGAAAGCCGACTGGGTGAAGCCCGGCGCGACGGTGATCGACGTGGGCGTGAACCGGGTGGATGACGACAGCAGGGAGAGGGGCTACTACCTGACCGGCGACGTGGATTACGACGAGGTGGTGGAAGTGGCGGGCGCGCTGACTCCGGTACCCGGCGGGGTGGGGCCGATGACGATTGCGATGCTGCTGCGCAACACGGTGCGCTCGGCGAAGATGGCGCAGGGGATCGCGTAATAGCGCCAACGATAAAACATTATGGAGGCGACCCGGCGGGTCGCCTCTTTTTCATTTTTTGAGGTATACTAGGGGTTGTTAACTACACAATTTGGGCGAATGTTCCAAAGTGGAGGTAAGGATGACGGCAGAGATCATGGATGGCAGACGAAAAACGAATTGGGTTGGAGAAATGATGGAGGCGCGACACAGCGACTAAAGTCGCATGAACTTTTACGAAGTCCGCCCTTCGGCGGACTGAAAAGCAGGCTTTTGGAGCACAGAGATTAATTTGGCTGGATTAATTAAATTCTACACTAATGCACAAAAACACAAAGATAATATATTTTTTAATCCTTCTTGTCTTCGTGCAACTAAGACTCAAAAATTCTCTAGATACAAGGCAATTTGAGGCCATTTTGGACAGACTGGCTGCCAAACATTTGACAAATAGGAGTTATCTGGTAAACTATAAGTTGTCAGACAATTTAATGGTAGAGACTTGTTTTTTTGAGAGAATCCGATGGCTACTTTGCTTGTAAAACATGCCAAAATGCTAGTGACGATGGACGACCGCCGCCGGGAGATACCGGATGGAGGTCTTTTTATTCGCAGCGGCTTCATCGAGCAGGTTGGCCCCACGGGGGACTTGCCCGACAGCGCCGATCAGGTACTCGACCTGCGAGGCCACGTTGTGCTGCCGGGGTTGATAAACACTCACCATCACTTCTACCAGACCCTGACGCGGGCGGTTCCTGCCGCCCAGGACGCCAATCTTTTCAACTGGCTCAAGACCTTGTATCCTATCTGGGCCAGGATGACGCCGGAAGACATCTTCATCTCGACGCAGACGGCGCTGGCGGAACTGGCTCTCTCTGGATGCACCACCGCTTCGGACCATCTTTACGTGTTCCCCAACGGGGCCAAGCTGGATGACCAAATCCAGGCAGGGGGGGAGGTGGGGCTGCGGCTGCATGCTTCCCGAGGCTCGATGAGCCTGGGGGAGAGCAAGGGCGGCCTGCCGCCGGACAGCGTGGTTGAAGAGGAAGATTTCATCCTGCAGGACAGCGTGCGATTAATTCAGGAATACCACGATCCAGAACCTGGGGCGATGATCCAAGTTGTGTTAGCTCCTTGCTCACCCTTCAGCGTGACCGGAGATTTGATGCGCGAGTCGGCCAGGCTGGCGCGGGAGTACGGCGTCCAGCTTCATACTCATCTGGCGGAAACCCAGGACGAGGAGCAGTTCTGCCTGGAGCTTTTCGGCCACAAACCGGTGGCTTACATGCAGTCCCTGGATTGGGTGGGGGAGGACGTGTGGTTCGCCCATTCGGTGCACGTCAACCAGGAGGAGATCGGCGTGTACGCCCGGACTGGCTGCGGGGTGGCGCATTGCCCCAGTTCCAACATGCGGCTGGCCTCCGGCATCACGCCGGTTCTGGATATGCTGAGGGCGGGCGTCAAGGTGGGGTTGGGGGTGGATGGCTCGGCCAGCAACGACGGCAGCCACATGCTGGGCGAGACCCGGCAGGCGATGCTGCTCTCCCGGTTGGGGGCGGGGATAGGCGGGGCCTCGCTTTCCGGGGAGGAAGCGCCGCCTTTGATGACAGCCCGCCAAGCGTTGGAGATTGCCACGAGGGGAAGCGCGGCGGTGCTGGGCCGGGAAGATGTCGGCTCATTGGAAGCCGGCAAGTGCGGCGATTTCTTCGCGGTGAATGTGGAACGTTTGGATTACGCCGGCGCTCTGCATGACCCGGTGGCCGCGCTGGTATTCTGCGCGCCGGTGAAGGCGGACTACACTGTGGTGGGCGGGGAACTGGTGGTCAAGGAAGGGCAGCTATTGACCCTTGACCTGCCAACCCACATCGAGAAGCATAACCAGGCCTCTCAACGCCTGCTCGGGGAGGTTTAACCGAGTTTATGGACCACGCTCAAGTCGTTATCTGTGGGGCCGGGATCGCCGGGGTCGCCACTGCTTATCATCTAGCGGTGCGCTACGGGGTGGGGGAGGTGGTCCTGGTGGACGAGCGGGCGCCGATGAGCCTGACCAGCGACAAATCCACCGAGTGCTACCGCAACTGGTGGCCGGGGCCGGGCGACGCTATGGTGGGTATGATGAACCGGAGCATTGACCTGCTGGAGGAATGGGCGGAGGAGAGCGGCAATCTCTTTCACCTGAACCGGCGGGGGTATCTGTACACTACCTGCGATCCTGAACGGGTCGCCGATCTGGAGGGGTTCGCCCAGGAGGCGTCCTCGTTGGGGGCGGGGCCGGTGCGAGTTCATGGGGGGAACGGCGGGGAAACTTACGTGCCTGCTTCACGGTCCGGCTTCACCGATCAACCCGACGGCGCAGACCTGATCACCGAGGGGGATATTATCCGGGAGCATTATCCCTATCTCTCGGAGGAGATCGTGGCCGCGCTGCACGTGCGCAGAGCGGGTTGGTTGAGCGCCCAGCAGTACGGGGCTTACCTCCTGGAGAGAGCCAAAGCGTGCGGCGTTCAGTTGGTGGAGGACCGGGTTGTGGGGGTTGAGGTGGAGGACAACCGCGTGCAAGCCGTAGTGTTGGGGGGCGGGGAGCGGATCCACACCGCGAAATTCGTCAACGCCGCCGGGCCGATGCTGGCCCAGGTGGGCGAGATGCTGGGGGTGGAGATCCCTGTATGTCAGGAATTACACCTGAAGGTGTCTTTCAATGACCCGGAGGGTGTGATCGGGCGGGAGGCGCCGTTGTTGATTGATATTGACCAGCAAACCCTGCCCTGGAACGAAGAAGAACGCGCCATGCTGGAGGAGGACGAAAAGACCCGTCCGCTCACCGGGAGGCTGCCCTCCGGGGCGCATGCCCGGCCGGAAGGCGGCTCTGGCGCGGCCACCGTTATTGGTTTGTGGGACCTGCACACCGATCCGGTGGAGCCAACTTTTCCGCCGCCGCTCGACCCCATGATCCCTGAATTGGTGCTGCGCGGTTTGATAAAGATGATCCCTGGGCTACAAGCTTATCTTGAGCGGATGCCCAAACCCTACCTGGATGGGGGGTATTACACGAAGACCCGTGAAAACCGCCCTCTCGCAGGACCACTGGCGGTGGAGGGCGGATACGTAATTGGGGCGCTGTCGGGGTATGGCATTATGGCCTCCGCTGGGCTGGGCGAGTTGGTGGCCGCTCACGTTGCGGGCCTTGAACTTCCCGATTATGCTTCTGCGTTTGACCTATATCGATATGATGACCCCGACTACCGGCGGATGCTGAGTAATTGGGGTGATACCTGGCAGCTATAATGGTTAGATATAGACCCACTTCAATAATGAATACCATGAAAAGACTGTTCACGAAACGCGCTCTTGGATTGATATTGATCACGGCGGTATTTTCTGGCATGGTTATTCGTACAGCTTGGGTGAGTGATGATGCCTATATCACATTCCGGTCAGTTGAAAATGTTGTTAATGGCTATGGTCCGGTGTTTAATATTGGTGAGCGGGTTCAGACTTTTACGCATCCTTTATGGTTCTTTTTACTATCCGGCATCCAGTTTTTGGTCATTAAGCTAGGAGGTTACAGCCGTTGGGCACAGTTGTTTTATATAACTATCACAGTTTCGATCGCTTTGTCAGTTGCTACGGTTGCGCTTTATGCGTTCGGGCACGCTCGCTCAATCAAGATAGCAGCTCTTGGTGTTATGGTTTTATTCTTGTCGAAGGCGTTTGTTGATTATTCAACCTCCGGTCTGGAAAACCCCTTAACTAACCTATTATTACTTATATTTATTTGGATCTATTTCAAGGGGGAGGAGATGACTAGCCTAAAATTATTATCTTTAGCATTTATTGCAGGTTTGGCGACCTTAAATCGGATGGATACATTATTGCTCGTTTTGCCCGGGTTGTTATACATTTTTTGGAACTATTCTCAAAAAGGCAAAGCATTGGGAGTCTTGGTGGTTGGTTTTCTGCCTTTTATCCTATGGGAGATTTTCTCGCTGTTCTATTATGGGTTCCTTTTCCCTAATACTGCTTATGCAAAACTGAATACAGGCATAAGTAAAGCAAATTTGATAGCCCAAGGAGGTGACTACTTTGTAAATTCTTTGCGGATTGATCCGATTACGTTGATAGTAATTAGTATGGGGATAGCCATACCATTGATAACCAAAAACCGGCGTCAAATTCCCATAATTGTGGGAATGATCTGTTACCTTTTCTATGTTTTGAACATTGGGGGTGATTTCATGAGTGGGCGATATTTCGCAGCGCCGCTTCTGGCCGCTGTATCGGTTCTCTCATTGCATGCGATCCCCTCTCCCCGATCCTTCACCGGTGTTATACTTTCAATTCTGTTGGTGGGCTTGTTATTTCCTACATCACCACTCAGGAGTTCTTTAGATTACGGTGGAGGGGAGAATTTTAGATTTTTCATAGACGAGAATGGTATTTCAGATGAAAGGGCGGTATATTACTCGCAAATGGGCTTGTTCAAGTCTAAACAGGATAAGCTGTTTCCAGGTTCGAAATATGGGGGGGATCAATGGGTTTTACAAGAAAAACCCATTGAAGTAATTTTAGTGGGACCTCTTGGGGTAAGCGCTTATCAGGCAGGCCCCAATGTTTATGTGATTGACAAGAATGCTTTGGCTGATTCTCTGATGGCGCGGCTGCCGATAGAGAATGTTGAACAATGGCGTATTGGGCACTTTCCTCACCTCATGCCCAGCGGCTATTTTGAAACGTTATCGTCGGAAAGTAACTTGATCGAGGATGAATATTTAGCTCAATATTATGATATTCTGTCCTTGATTATCAGGGGGGACCTTTTTGACTGGAATCGCATGGTTGCGATTTGGAATATGAACACCGGCAAGTACGATTATCTGATTGAGGCTTATTTAACCACACTTCCATGAGGACCGAATCTTGGATCTCATGGCTATTAACTATAGAGAACCCCGAATACCAGCGAATGCTGGAATAGTGTTGATGTAACGAAAGGAGAAATAATGACCAAGAAAAAGAAACAATCAATTTTTCAGAAATTACAATCCGAACTAGCGATCCTGATATCTGAAACCCCTCCCGGAGAGCGCTTGCTGACCGAGCCGAAATTGGCCAAGCAGTTGGGTGTCTCCCGGGCCACGCTGAGGGAGGCCATTCGAACCTTTGAAACCCAGGGGTTGATCCGGCGGCGGCAAGGCTCGGGCACGTACGTCCTGCGCCCACCCCAGGTCATTGAGACAGGCGTCGACGTGTTGGAGAGCATCGAAACCATGGCCGCTCGGATCGGACTTCCGGTCGCGTCTCGAGAACTAAAAATTGAGACCCGCACGGCGAAATCGGAGGAGGCAAAGGCGCTTGGAATCTCCTCCCGGTCCAAAGTCATTGAAATCTCCCGGGTAATTATCACCGGGGATAAGCCGGTGGCTTATTTGATCGACATCTTGCCGGCGGGTTATCTTTCTGCAGATGAGGTGCCGAGTGATTTCACCGGATCGGTGCTGGACCTGCTTTTAGAGCGCGGGCATCCGGCTCTCTCCACCTCCCGGACCGAGATCACCGCGGATGCTGCTGAGACGGAGATTGCCAAGTCTATGCACATCCAAAGGCGCGATCCCCTTTTATGCCTCAAAGCCTTCCTCTACGCGACCAGCGGGGAGGTGGTGGATTATTCCTTCAGCTACTTCCTGCCGGGGCATTTCCGCTTCAATGTGGAGCGACGAGTAGGAGGCGCCTCTGCGTAATACTTTCCTGACTGCCTAAATCGTTTTCATCAATTTACCTAATCACAGGAGGTACCACTATGCGAAGTTTTCTAGGACGTGACATACTTTCTCTCAAGGATTTCGAGCGCCATGAGTTCTTCCGGATATTTGAGGCTGCGGAACAATTGGAGCCTATCGCTCGGAACCGCCGCAACACCGATCTGCTCAAAGAAAAGACCCTGGTGACGGCGTTCTACCAACCCAGCACCCGCACCCGACTGGCCCACGAGTCGGCCATGATCCGTCTGGGGGGCCAGGTGACCGGCTTCTCGGACGCCAAGATGACCCGAGCGGGGGATTTCTACCAGGAGTCGATCAAGGATACGGTCAAGATGCTGGAGTATTATGGCGACGTGATCGTGATGCGGCATTTCCAGATCGGCGCGCCTCACGAGGCAGCTAAATGGGCCAGCATCCCGGTCATCAACGGCGGCGATGGATGGGGCGAACACCCCACCCAGGTGCTGACCGATCTGTACACTGTATTGCGGGAAAAGGGCCGCATTGACGGGCTGAAATGGCTGGCGGTTGGGGATATGCGGATGCGGACCATGCACTCGCTGGGCTACGCTTTGACCCAGTTCGACTGCCCGATCACTTTTGTCTCTCCGCCGGATATGTCTCTCACCGAGGAGTTCAAGGCTGAATTGAAGGGCTACAGCCTGGATTTCAAAGAGGCCGAGCACGTTGAGGAAGCCATTGGCGAGGCGGACGTGATCCTGGTCGAGCCGGTGGTCCAGCCGGATTACACCAAGAGTCTGGATGAGCGAGAGGGTGAATTGGATTTGACTCCGGCTAATTACAAGATCACCCGTGAATTGCTGGAAACCAAGGCCAAGTCGGATGCGATCCTTTTGCACTCCCTTCCGCGGATGGATGAAATCCCGGTTGATGTAGACAATACTCGCTGGTCGCGGTATTGGGAAGAGGCGTTCAACGGCGTGGTGATGAGGATGGCGTTGTTGGCATTAGTGTTGGGAGCAATGGAATAGTTTAGAGTATAGGGGTACGCGACCGTGTACCCCTTAGGAGATCACAACATGAATCTTCGACAGCAAATTATACAGGATCGGGTCGAGAATACGGCCAGGATTCTGGATGTATCAGAAGATATAGCATTTTTACGATTTACCCATTCCCTTATTACGGAAAGGAGCTTGTATTCTTTTGTCCAAGCGGATTTCGTCGAGGGTGGGCAGGATAAACAGATAGATGTAATTACTATTGATCAAGAAGAGAGTCAGGCCACAGTTTATATTCTACAGTTCAAGAATACTACGAGTTTTTCGTCTAACTCGGTGATTCAAATTCGTAATGGACTGAATTGGATATTCAATAAGAAGAGAGCGGACGTTAGTCGACTTGATAATGTGAAGTTCAAAGATAAAATTCTTGAATATAGATCTGTTCAGAGTGATCTAGGGCCGTCGAATATCACTGTAATAGTCGGTTTCGTTACTAATGGATTAAGCGGTGGTGTTTCTCCTGAGTTTTTACAGGAGGTCAAGACAATTGTAGATCAATACGATAATGATACCTTTGAAAGTTTTGAATTCCAGGTCTGGGGAGCTGACGAGTTAGTAAATCGAATAAATATGATTGAGAAACGTGAAAGGAGAGTTGATGCCGATTTGCGTATTCGTTATGATGCCAATAATCCATCACTGATTCGGTATCATTCTGGGGGTTTAAAGGGGTTAGTTTGTTCAGTTTCCGCACAAGAAATTGCGCGAGTTGTAAATGATGACCCAACTGGCGCTATTTTTGATTCAAATATTCGGAGATTTCGTGGAAGAAAAGGATCAGTGAATAAAGATATTATGAGAACTTGCACTACATTGGATATAGGGCATCTTTTCTGGTTTCTAAATAATGGAATCACAGTTGTTTGCGATAGCTTCGATGCAGTAACTGATCCTGATAATCCCCATGTTAAGATTACAAATATGCAAATAGTAAATGGTTGTCAAACCGCTACTTCATTGGCATTAGCAGCGGAAGAAGATAAGCTTTCAAGAGATGTACGTGTAATAATGCGTATTTATGAAACAGAAGATGATTCTCTTGTAAACAATATTGTACTTACAACAAACAACCAGAACAGGATAACAAATAGGGATTTGAGGGCAAATGATCCTGTACAGATTGACATGGAGCGAGGGTTTGCTAAACACGATTTTTTATTTGAACGCAAGTCTTACCAATTCGATAAAGAGGAAAATATTGATATAAGCCGTATTGTTGTTAATGAAACCGTCGCCCAAAGTTATCTAGCGATTGTTCTGAAGAAGCCTTCTGATGCGAGCCGACGTAAGTACAAAGTGTGGGGAGAATATTTTGAGCGTATTTTTGGTGGTCATTCGATGATTGAGCCTTATGTATTGTCAAATCTTGTATATAACCTTACCTCCAATTGGCTTCGTGACAATTATGCAAACGATTCTGATGATATAAGAAGGAAACTGGCCAATAATGGCGCGTTTCATGTAGCAAGGATCGTGGCTTATCTTTGGAAAGGTAATGACAACTGGGCAGAAAAGGTAGAACAACAACAGAAGTACATTGCGATGATCGAGAAATCACCTGCCAAACTGGATACACATTTGGCTGATGCTTTTAAGATATTCATGTCGATCATTAAGAAGAATGAGAAATTTTTGACAGATATTGATGTTGCATTGAAATCGGCTACATTAGATAGCGATATTGACCGAGAGCTGTATTCGGCACATAAACGCTCTTAGAAATTAATTAATGAGGAGAATGTTATGCAAACGGACTTACGTGGACGAGATTTGATTGGGGATCTTGATTTTAGTTTGGAAGAGGTGGAGACGATATTGGATGTGGCGTGGGATTTGAAGCGGAAACGGGCGTTGGGGGAACCGCACGCTTATTTGAGGGATAAGGTGTTGGCGATGTTGTTCTTCTTTTCGAGCACGCGGACGCGGGGGTCGTTTGAGGCGGGGATGGCTCAGTTGGGCGGGCACGCTGCCTTTATCGAGTCCCGGACGACCCAGATTTCCCACGGCGACACCGAAAAAGAACTTGGCGAGATCTTTGGCCGCTACTTCGACGGTATCGCGATCCGTCACGTGGATTGGGGAGTCGGCAACCGCTATCTCAATCTGGTGGCCGAGGCTTCCCGCGTGCCGGCGCTCAACATGCAGTGCGAGATATACCATCCCCATCAATGTTTGGCCGACATCATGACCATCATTGAGAAGAAGGGCCGCGATCTGCGGGGCAAGAAGATGGTGGTCTCCTGGGCTTATGCCTCTTCTTATCTCAAGCCTATCTCGGTGCCGCAGTCGTTGATCTTGCAGATGCCCCGCTTCGGCCTGGACGTTGTGCTGGCTCACCCGCCGGAGTTCCAACTGATGTCCGACATCATGGACCAGGCCCGTGAGCAGGCTCGCAAGTACCAGACCGGCTTCGAGGTGGTGGACGATATGGAAGAAGCCTGCAAGGACGCTGACGTGATCTATGCCAAGTCCTGGGGTCCGCTCCTGACTACCCAAGACCCTGAAGAGGGCAAAGGTATCCAGGACAAGTATCAAGACTGGATTACGGACGAGGCCAAGATCGCACTAGGTAAAGACGATGTAATTTATATGCACCCCCTGCCTGCTGACCGTGAAGTCGAGGTCTCCAACGCAGTGATTGACGGGCCGCATTCGGTGGTATTTGATGAAGCCGAAAACCGCATGCACGCGCAGAAGGCTGTCATGGCCTTGACGATGAGGTAGACAGGTAGACAGGGAAACAGGTAAACACGGAAAAACAGGTATACAGGTAAATACGGAAACAGGTATACACGGTAAACACGGATGTAGATGGAAAAATGGAAACAAGGAGGTTGAGGGATGAAATTGGTCAAGGCTGAATACTCGGCGTCGGGGGAGGCTGGGAAACGAGGTTTTGAGGACTTGGATTGTTATAAATTGGCGTTGGATTTGATGGTCAACGCACACCAAGTTGCGGGCGTGTTACCATCCAGCGAGAAATATGATCTGGTGCAGCAAATTCGGCGCTCAGCCAAGAGTGTCACTGCGAATATCGCTGAAGGATATGGCCGGTATCACTTCTTGGATACGCTTCGCTTCTATTCTATTGCCCGAGGTTCGCTGAATGAAACCCTGGCCCACTTTGTCAATGCGCAGGTTTTAAGGTATATTGACCAAGAATATTTTGCAAAGGTTCATTTTCTTGGCCGACGCACCGAGAAAGCGCTCAACGGTTTGATGAATTACGTCCGCCGGCAGAAAGCCGGAAGCGACCTATATGGAGACAAAGCGGTGCGTGAAGATTCAGCCCTCTATCATGATGATGACACCCAACAGCCTCCCTCTGAGGAGGAAACTGATGCGTAATTCTTGTCCCTGTTTACCTGCCTACCTGTATACCTGTTTACCTTGCACTTCAAAACAAAAATCCAAAACATAGGAAAACACCATGACCAAAAAAATTGCTGTTGTAGCCGTGGGCGGGAACGCCCTAATCAAAGATAAGACCAAGAAAGCTATCCCTGACCAGTATGAAGCCGCCAGCGAGACTATGGGGCATATTGCCAATATGATCGCCGACGGCTGGGACGTTGTGGTCACTCATGGGAATGGACCCCAGGTGGGGTTCATCATGCGGCGGGCTGAATTATCTCTGCATGAGCTGCATCCGGTGCCCCTGGATTTCTGCGGGGCCGATACGCAGGGAGCGATTGGGTATATGTTCCAGATGGCGCTGCGCAATGAGTTCAAGCGCCGGGGGATGGACAAGATCGCCGCCACAGTGGTCACCCAGGTTCAGGTGAGCGTTGATGATCCTGCTTTCCAGAATCCAGCCAAACCCATCGGCTCCTTCATGGACGAAGAAATGGCTCAGAAACGAATGGCCGAGGGCCAGGATTTTATTGAGGACTCCGGGCGGGGATGGCGGCGGGTGGTGCCTTCGCCACTCCCGGAACACATCGTGGAAGTGGAGGCCATCAAGGGATTGATCCAGGAGGGTGTGGTGGTGATCGCGGTGGGCGGGGGCGGGATCCCGGTGGTTGAGCAGGAGAATGGAGACCTGGTGGGTATTGAGGCGGTGATTGATAAGGATTTCGCCTCCGGCCTGCTGGCGAATTCTCTCAAGGCGGACTTGCTGCTGATCTCCACCGCGGTGGAGAAGGTGGCTATCAACTTCAATAAACCCGACCAGGAATGGCTGGACGAGATGACGGTCGCTGAGGCGGAACAATACATCGAGGCAGGGCACTTCGCGCCTGGAAGCATGCTGCCCAAGGTTCAGGCTATCATCAAGTTCCTGAAAGAGGGCGGCAAGAAAGCCCTCATCACCGACCCGCCCAACATCCAACGCGCCCTGGCCGGTGAAACCGGAACCTGGATCGTGCCTTGAGCAGCGCAGTTTGGCCGTGAACCAATCGCGACCTGAATACCGTTGTCAGAAATTAGCCAAACTTGCGTTACACTATTTGAGCACGCTCTGACCACTCAGACTACTAAGACCACTTAGACCACTAAGACGAGTTTTACCGGAGTTGAACATGGGCAGCTACACCGGCTATACATGCAGCCTTTGCGGCCAGACCTATGGCCCGGAGGAGGTTGAATACGTTTGTCCTCAGGACGGGGGAAATTTGGACGTGATCCTGGACTATGCGGCTATCAATAATGACGCCTCCCCGGAGGCGATTGGGTCTTCGGAGGAGTTTTCGCTGTGGCGGTATTTGCCTCTGCTGCCGATCCCTGATCCGGGAGAGGTGGGTACGCCACTGCGGACCGCGGGGTGGACGCCGGTCTTTTCTCTGGCTAAATTGTCGGCTGACCTGGGTATGCCCCGTTTGTGGGTCAAGGATGAGAGCGGGAATCCCACCGCTTCCTTCAAGGACCGGGCCAGCGCGGTGGTGGTGGCGAGGGCTAGACAGATCGGGGCGGAGGTGGTGGTCACAGCCTCTACGGGCAACGCCGGGGCCGCGCTGGCGGGGATGGCGGCGGCGGTGGGCCAACCGGCTGTTATCTTCGCCCCCCGGAACGCGCCCCCCGCTAAGATCGCCCAACTGCTGGTCTTTGGGGCCAGAGTGATATTGGTGGAGGGGACTTATGACGACGCTTTCGACCTTTCGGTGGAGGCTTCCAAGGAGTTTGGGTGGTACTGCCGTAATACAGGCTATAATCCTTTCACCGCGGAAGGCAAGAAAACCGCCTCCTTTGAGATATGGGAGACCGTGCTGCGCCAGAAAGTGGCCGATAGGCCCTTGAGCATCTTTGTCTCTGTGGGGGACGGCAATATTATCTCCGGGCTGCACAAGGGCTTCAAGGATTTGGCGGCCCTCAACTGGCTGGAGCATATGCCCAGGATCTTCGGCGTCCAGGCGGAGGGATCGGCGGCGATAGCTAACGCCTTCGATGCCAACAATGAAGAGATCATTCCCGTTTCGGCGGACACCCTGGCCGACAGCATCTCGGTGGACCTGCCGCGGGATGGCGTGCGAGCCTTGCGCGCCGCGACCCAAACCGGCGGCGCGTATATCACCGTGGGCGATGACCAAATCCTGGCCGCCATCGCCGCATTGGGTAAAACGGGAATCTTCGCCGAACCGGCGGGAGCGACGGCCTACGCTGGGCTGGTCAAAGCTCTGGAAATGGGCCAAATAACATCGGAAGACCCCGTGTTGGCGCTCAACACCGGAAGCGGACTGAAAGATGTCAAGGCCGCATTGCGGGCGGTTCCCGAAGCGCCCATCATTGAACCGACCCTGGAAGCGGTCAAACGATTACTCTAGCTAGAAGAGGTATCAAGATGTCCTCACCTGTTTTTTCAATCATTGCCCCAATATATAACGAGATCGAATCCCTGTCGGAACTTTACCGGCGCGTCGGCGAGGTGATGGACTCCACCGGGGAACCGTGGGAATTGGTTTTGATAGACGATGGCTCCACGGATGGATCGTCCGACAAGATCCGGGAACTCCGGGACCAGGACAAGCGGGTCCGGGCGGTGATCTTCGCTCGCAACCACGGGCACCAGATCGCGGTCACGGCGGGATTGGATTACAGCCGCGGGGAGGCGGTGATTATCATTGACGCCGACTTGCAAGACCCCCCGGAAGTGATCCTGGACCTGATCGCAAAATGGCGGGAGGGATTCGAGGTAGTTTACGCGGTGCGAGCCGAACGGGCGGGAGAGAGCAGGTTCAAGACCTTCACCGCTTCCTTGTTCTACCGAATGATCCGGCGCATCACCGACGTGAATATCCCCCTGGATACGGGCGACTTCCGCCTGATGGACCGCAGCGTGGTGGAAGCGCTCAACCGGATGCGGGAGAAGCGCCGCTTCCTGCGGGGGATGTCGGCCTGGGTGGGCTTCAAGCAGATCGGGGTCGAATACAAGCGGGCCGAACGGTTTGCGGGAGAGACTAAGTATCCCCTCCGAAAGATGATCGGTCTGGCGATGGAGGCTATCACGGGATTCTCTTACCTGCCGCTGCAAATCGCCACTTACATGGGCTTCATCTCGGCGGGAGTCAGCATATTGGCGATCCCGGTGGTGATCTTTTTGCGGGCCACCGGCTCGCAGGCGTTCTACGGGCAGGCCTCGACCTTGATTGCGGTGCTGTTCCTGGGGGGCGTTCAGTTGATCTCGCTGGGCATTGTGGGGGAATACCTGGCGAGGCTGTATGATGAGGCCAAGGATAGGCCGCTTTACATCATCCGGGAAGCGCCGGAGGATGAGGAATCTGAATAAATAAAACCTCCCGCAGGTTCCCAACCTGCGGGAGG
>CBDUUP010000066.1:0-15142 GCA_965370435.1 uncultured Anaerolineales bacterium
ATTAAATCTCCGTTGACCCCCCCCCCATCGCCCTCCACCTCACGTGTCCGCCAACCCCCCGCCCCCGGCCCGGGGTGGGGGGCGGGGGGTGTGGGTCAGAAATGGCAAAAAAGCAAACCAAAGCAACCATGCCTACTCTTCGCGTTTTATCCATCTTCGGCACCCGCCCCGAGGCCGTCAAAATGGCCCCGGTGGTACAGGCTTTGGAGAAGACCGCCGAGATTGAGTCCTTTGTATGCGTGACCGCCCAGCACCGCCAGCTTTTGGATCAGGTGTTGGAGCTGTTTGCCATCACCCCCGACGAAGACCTGGACCTGATGCGCCCCGACCAGTCCCTGGCCCAGATGACGGCTGCGGTTTTCACCCGCTTGGGCCCAGTGTTGGAGCGCATCCAACCTGATTGGATACTGGTGCAGGGCGACACCACCACCGTGATGGCCTCCGCCATGATGGCTTATTATCACCGCATCAAAGTCGGCCACGTAGAAGCCGGGCTGCGCACCGGCGATAAATGGCAGCCCTTCCCCGAGGAGGTCAACCGCAAGGTGGCCGGAGTGGTTGCCGATTTGCATTTCGCCCCCACCGAGTGGGCTAGACAGAACTTACTGCGAGAGGGCGTCCCGCCCCAAAATGTGGTCGTGACTGGCAACCCGGTCATAGACGCTCTGCAAATCGTCGCCGCGCGGCCCTACGATCCCCAGAGCGGCCCGCTGGCCGATCTCCCTGAAGGCCGCCGCCTGGTCCTGGTGACCGCCCACCGCCGGGAGAACTTCGGAGAGCCGCTGGAAAACATCTGCCGCGCCCTTTCTCAACTGGCTGAGATCTATCAGGACGAGGTGCAGTTCGTTTACCCCGTCCATCCCAACCCCAACGTGAAGGAGCCGGTCCACCGCCTCCTGGGAGAAATCCCCAACATCACCTTGCTCCCTCCCCTCGATTACCTGCCTTGGATCCACCTGATGAAACGGTCCGCCTTGATGCTGACCGATTCGGGCGGTCTGCAAGAGGAAGCTCCGGGGCTGGGCGTCCCGGCGCTGGTGCTGCGGGCGGTCACCGAGCGTCCCGAAGGCGTGGAAGCGGGCACGGTTCGCCTGGTGGGGACCGACACCGAGACCATCATCGCCGAGACCCGCCGCCTGCTGGACGACCCCCAAGCCCACGCAGAGATGGCCCGCGCCGTCAACCCTTACGGGGATGGACACGCCGCGGAACGGATCGTGCAAGCCTTATTAGATTTCTGATCGCAAACTGATGGCTAAGAGAGATTTTTATTCAACCCTGGTGTATGCCCGCAACTGGCCCCTCGTGGGGAGGTTGGCCTATCTCCTCCTCAAGCTGCTGGGCGTGGAGATCCCCCGCTCGGTGAAGGTGGGGGAAGATTTCTTGTTGATCCACGGCGGGTTCGGAGTCGTCATCCATCCCCATACCACCATCGGCGACCGGGTGAAGATATATCCCGGCGTCACCCTGGGACGGGCCGACATCCACCGGCCGGTGGAACAATCCCTCTTCGAAGGTCTCGTGGTGGAGGATGATGTGATCCTGTCGCCAGGGGCCAAGATACTGTGCAAGGAGGGCGTGCTGCGGGTGCGGCGCGGCGCGGTGGTGGGCGCCAACGCTGTCCTGCTGGAGTCCACCGGGGAGGATGAAGTATGGGCTGGCATCCCCGCCCGCCTGACTGGGAAGCGCAGCGAGTGAACGGTTTGCTTGACAATCCATCCACATGCGATTAAAATTCCTGGGCTTTGGGGAAGCTTTTGATTATGTGTTCAGGCCGAGATAGCTCAGTTGGTAGAGCACGCGACTGAAAATCGCGGTGTCGCCAGTTCGATTCTGGCTCTCGGCACTCCGGCCTGAAACCAGGCCGTTTTTGCGGGCGTAGTTCAGTGGTAGAACATCTGCTTGCCAAGCAGGAGGTCATGGGTTCGAATCCCATCGCCCGCTCAGTTATCCAATAGCGATCAGCCCCGATCTATCTCCCTCGGCGACGTGGCCAAGTGGTAAGGCAAGGGTCTGCAAAATCCTGATCACGGGTTCAAATCCCGTCGTCGCCTCTAGCAACTTTTCCCCACCCGAAAGAAAAAAGCCCCTGAAATAATCGGGGGCTTTTTTTATGATGGGGGTGGTTGAGTAAGTGTCAACCGGCAGTCTCTTCTTTTTTGAGCATGGTCCGGGCCAGCATCACCAGCAAGGCGTGTATCTGAAAACGTCCGGCTGTCGTGGTTGGCTCCAACAAGCCTCGGTCCACCAAGACCCTGACGGTTGGTTTGGGATCTTCGACCATCCAGACCGCTTTCAAGGCTTCCAGGTCAAAGGTGGCCGGTTTGGATTCGAAAGCTCCCAGATAAGCAAAGCGCGTTCGAATTTCAGGGTCCAGCCGGTCGGTGCTGTGCTGCAAGAGGGCGGCAACCGTGGGAATGACTTCCCTGCTAATATCAAAGCGGTCGGGAGGGGCTTTGGCTTCTAGGAGTTTCACCCCTTCGTGGAGTTCGGCGATCAATTCATCCACGCTGAAGCCGTAGCTGGCTTCTACGTTGAGCAGATGCCCGGCTACGCGGATAGCAAGCGGCAGCCCTTCAAGCTCCTGGACGAGTTTCAGCGACTCTTCTGGGTGCTGCTCGACGATTTCGGGGGCCAATTTTTGTAGAAGTTCGAAAGCTTCATCGTCTGGTAATATTTTCATTTTATACACGTCATCCGGTAGTGGCGCTAATTTCTGGGCGACCTGGTTGATTCTGGTTGTGATAATCATAGCACATTTTGGCCCGCCCAGTTTAAATAGAATCGCGTGTTCGGTTTTCCAAACGTCATCCACAATCAACAGAACGCGCTTTTTGCGCAGGAAGGCGGTTAGCTGCCGGGTGGCTTCTTCCAGGGTATGGGGAAGCGTCATCCCATCCATTCCCAATGCCCGCCCCCAGGCGATCAGAACGGGTAGGATTTTCGGATTTTGGCCCAAGGTTACCCATAACACTCCATGGGGGTATTTTTCCAGCGTTCTGGGATCATGAGCGATGACGGTGGCAGTGGTGGTCTTTCCTAGCCCCGGCCATCCCTGGATCGCCGAGAACGCCCGGTGTTCCTCAGAAATTCCTCCCGAGGGAGTCAATCCCAGGCGCGCTTTCATAACCCGGTGAGTCTCCTCCCGCCCGACAATCAGCCGCGGCGGATGGGGGGCTAGGTTAGGCGGCTTTATCTCTGGGGGAGACTCGTCGGGGGAGTCCTCCGGCGGTGTGGGTTCCTTGGAATTTGAATCCGATCCCTCATTCCAGGGCGGATTTACTGAACCAATCTCATCATGATTGAGTTTCCTGTAGTTTCCGAGTTCCAACAACCGGTTGGCTTCCTCCAGCGTTTTTAACCCCCCGAATTCAAGGAACACTGCGATCAAGGCCAACAGCATATCCCGGTCGTCCTGGTGAATGGTCTTTTCACCCCGCTCCCATTCGCCCACCTTATTGCGGTTGATGAGGTACCCCGTCCTGGCAGAGACCAAGGTCGCTATTTTTTCTTGAGAAAGTCCATGGCGGTGATACTCGTTATAGGATTTCCCCCGATAAATCCGTAACGATGCCCCAAAGGTCAAACTTCTCGTTATTTGTATCATTTTCAACTCAGGGGCGCACATATTTTTATGCATGTTTACATTGTAACCTAAATAGACCAATGCACATAAAAAGCCTATGATGGTAGTGCATAAGTTGGCTAGCAGACGATTTGCAACCCCTATCCGACGGCTGCGTTGAGTGTCTCGAGAGGCCGGAACCCCGGCCAGGCGCCCGCAAGACAAAGCCTCCAATTCAATTTGAAAAGGAGCTTTATCATGACACTCTCTAAAGCGTTACGCGTTTTCATCATCATCGCCCTGGCTGTGGTGGTCCTGGCGGGACCGCTGGTCCTGAACCTGGTTTTCCATTCGGCGGGCTTCGGGGAACCGTCCAACTTCAGCTTCTTCGACCGCGGCCAGGCCGCGCCCTCCGCGATCTTGGCTTGCAGTGATGGCAGTTCCCAGGGAGGTTGCGGGAGCGGTTAGCTTCAACACAGCCGTAAGGAAATTGACCGGCGTGGGCTTGCAAGCCCGTGCCGGCCTTTTTTTTAAATTCACAAAGGGGTTCGGTTTTGGGGGGAATTCAGCGACTGAAGTCGCAACAACAACTACGAAGTCCGCCCTTCGGCGGACTCAGAGTCGGCGCAGGCCGACTTTGTAAAAGTTTAGGTGACTTTAGTCACCGAAACGTTAGGGAAGGCCGATGCAGGTAAAACTGGCCCAGTCTCGCAAGCTGCTGCCACGGGCCAGGGCCTGCCTTTGAGCCAGAGCCAATGCTTTTGAAGGGCGCAGTCCAGAGAGGTAATGAGTGTAAAAATCATCCATCAAGGTGACCGCCGCAACATCAGGAACCGGCCAGATGCTGCCCACCACGCTCTCTGCCCCTGCGATCAAGCAGGTGGTAGGCAGACCAACGTGCTCATCGCCCTCATAAACCACTCTTTGTGTGCCATTGCACGCCGAGAAGGTCACCAGGTCCGGCAGGGGAGCCAAGTCTCGCAGCCGGTCTTGCCACAGATCACCATCGTGTAGGGCTATACTGCTCAACCTCCCACTGCGGGAATCGTAGAATATGTGACTAGCAACATGCAACCAAGCGAAGCGGGACAATCCACCCGAATCGTCCTCTTGACTTAACGCTGATAAGTTCTCCCAGGTCGCCTCGGTTCCAATTAATTTCTTTCCCTTGGGTCCCAGGCGCGGGGCCAAAACAGCGATCTCCTCGGCAACTCCGGGCAGCTGCCGCCGCAGACCCTTGAAATCAGAAAGCCCCAACAGCAGTCCGTCCTTTCGAGCCGGGGGCGGGTCTCCTATTGCCCGTTGCCAGAGCAAGGTCAGCGCATGTAAAGATGGTGTGACGACCGGCAGACAAACGTCCACCAACGAGCGGGTGCCGAGGCCCATCCGGAGCGCCGCCCATGGAACCTGATGCAGGTCACGGTGGGGGACAATAATCAGCGTGGTCTCCGGGGAAAGTTGTTCTTCAATCTCGCCGGGGATAAGCAGACTTCCCAGCGCTTCCAGGTCACCATCGTTGGGCGGCTGCATACTGCGCCGCGTTTTGACGCACATACTCAGGGCCATATCAGCCCGCCCGGTGACGGGTGCGCGCCAGACATGGCAGCCTTCCGGTGTGACTGCCACACCGGTGAGATGTGAGCCGGTCATATAATAATCCAACGCCATCCAGGAGTTCCCCAGAGTTATTGTGGCATGGTGTTGAAAAGAAGAAAGGTCAAATGACTGGTGTGTCTGTTCCCCTGCACCCTCTTGTCCAGCCTGACGTTCCAGCCGGGCTGCCAGAGTATCATATTGTTCAACCTTCTCTATCAATCTGGCGCGCAAGTTTCTTATATCTTCAGATGTCTGCAAGCGAGTGTGTGGATCTACTGTCAATAGCATCCTTTCACGAAGCCAGTTTATCTCGTTCTCAACCTCGGTCAGCTCAGCAGAGCCACTCGCACCTCCAAAAACATTTGGCTCGGTCAAAAGTTGTAGCAAGGTTTGCGCTTTGCTGCTCTCTATGAAGTGAATGGCATCCAAGGGAGCGTTGACTTCAGCGGCCAGAGTCACCGCCCGGTCAACGCTTGCAGAAGGGTTTTGCAAATAAGCCGCGGCCAGAGCGGGTTGCCAGAAGCCGCCTCGAAGTTTATTAAAAACTGTAATCGCCTGCCGGTACGTGTCCAGAGCTGTTTGGAGGTCTTTATCACTTTCCGCCAGCCCAGCTAATCCAGCGTGAGCGCGCCAGTCAATCGCAGGCATGTTACCCTCGCTCAAATCTAAAGCTTTCCCAAAAACGACCCGAGCCATCTCTGTCGCTTCAACCTGAACATAATGATTCCCCAATGCGACCAGACTAGCAGCCTGTTCCATCACCATCCCCATCTCGGCGAAGTTGGATTCGGCAGATGTTAATGATTCCAACGCCTTTTCAACATTGCCGATGGTAGTTAATGCTTCGCCTAGTAAACGTTGCGCCAGGGCAATTTGCGGGCGGGAGTTGTATGCCTTCGAAACCGCTAAAGCATTTTCCAGTTGGGCGATGGCTTCACTCCACATATCTTGAGCGAAAAAAATTTTGGCACGGGAGTTGAATACCTTTGCCAATAACGCTTCTTGATCGGTTTGATTGAAAAGTTCTGCGGCTTTATCCAAGTGAGCGTGTGCAAATACGGGTTGCCCAAGTAATGACCAAACCTGTGAAAGGTACATTTCACACGCTGCCAACCGACTTAAATTATTGATAGAACGATGGATGGTTCTGGCACGTTCTAAGTGGTGCAGTGCATCTTGAAACCGATGATGCTGCGCGTATACCCTGCCTTGGTTCGTTATTGCAATGGCTGCATAAAGTCGAACGCCAAGTTCATCATACAAGGTTTCTGCTTGTTTAAAGTATTCGAGACTTATGTTGAATCTCCCTCGCGACATCTCAAGTAATCCAATATCATTAGTATTGTCGGCACGAATCCCGGCAATATCATAACGTTCGTAGACCTCTCTGGCACTATGCAACAACTCGGCGGCTTCTGTTAAATTTCCCAAGTGAGTATGAACCTGAGCTAAGCCATTTGAACATTCTGCATAATACAACTCAAGATCACTCTCTGAATAAACTCTCGCTGCGCGATTGAAATTCTCAATTGCTCCTAAGTAGTCATCTGCACGCGCGAAATAACAGTAGGCGATTTGGAAATCAGCTTTAGCTCTCTCAATGGGTGCATTCAACCCATCAAACATTGTCCTCGCTCTCTCTAACATGTCAAGCGCATCATCAAACTTGTCTTGGCGGCGCAGGCGGCTAGCTTGATTCAACCAGCAGCGGGCCATATTGAGGCTATCCCCGCGAGTCTCAAATTCTTTCTCACACAAATCGAGGTTTAGAATCGCCTCGTCAAAAGCCCTAGTCAAAATCTGTGCATACGCCACCGACAGACGGCACTCAGGGATGAACCTCTCGAACTCGGCCTCAAGCATCCCTTCCAGGGCGCGGTCCAGGCCGTCCGCCGCCCCCTGGAAATCGTTGTGCGTCCAGGGAAGGGCGAAACGCTGCCAGTCGCAGGCCGCGATCCAGCCGGGCATCTCCAAGGTCTCGAAAATCCGCCGGGCGCGCAGGGTCGCCTCCTCCACTATTCCGGGCTGCACCCAATGGTTGGCCGCCCGTCCCACAAACCAGGCTGCCAAAGCCCGCAAGAACGGAGCGATGTCTTGAACCCTGGCGGCGGCATCCACCGCCGCCGCAATCGCCCAGCCCATCCGCGGCCGGGCCAGTCCGGCATCATGGGACTTTTCGGCCAGGTCTTCTATCAATTGTTCGTCAAGCGGGGGAAGTTGAGCGGCTTCTGCCTCCAGTTGGTCTTCATTAACCCGCGCTGAATTCAGACCCTCTGCCAACAGCAAATACGCCTGTATGGATGCAGATTCGGTCATGTATTCGTCAGGCTACTGGGGCAAGCGTTGTAAAGTAAGCTCCAAATCGGTGGACACGCTTCGATCAGAGTGGTCCAATATATGGTCGATGGCGACGGATGAAAATTCCGCTCTCCCGCTTTCCGACACCAAGGTCTCTTCAAAAACTCCCCCCCAGCGCAGTGTCGCTTGCAGCCGTGGAAGGCGGACTTTATCGGGATGCGCGTGGGTCAGGGCCACTTTCAGAAATACGTTCAAGCTGCCCGGGAGTTCATCCGAGAGCGTCCCCTCCAACAAAACAGCCATCTTGGTCTCTTCAACCTCGACTTCATCGCGCAGCAAGATGAACCAAGGCTCCTCCAATATAACGCTCCCATCCTCGCGGAAAGCGAGTTGAAGGGGCGCAAATATCTTCTCCAGATGCTCGGTCGAACACTGCCAGCTTACCCGCCACTCTCCCTCGACCGTTTCCTCAATGATTTTCGGGCAAGCGCTTTCAAGGAATGCCAGGTCAATCTTGAGTTTTTGAGGGAGCGGCGTCAATTGGTTCTGGTTTTCGCGTTCCAGAAGATCCAGCCCCTCTATAAAATCCTGCATCAACCGCCCATTCCTGAGCATCTCTTTGAACATGGCCGGATAACGGGACTCAATGTCTACACCGTCATAAGCTTCATTAACAATAAGTGATAGCATATCTTCATTCACCAACGTAAAATCTGTGGCCTCCGAGGCAGTGTCAGACACCATTTCCAAGAGTCTATCAATGGCTTCCTGCCATTTGCCGGCTTGTTTTAGCCTTGTGCGTAAGGAATCCAACTCGGATTGCACCCAGTTTGAAGAAAATTTTTCTCCTTCACTCATTATTATACCTATTATCCTTAATAATCTTCTGTAAATCTTGCAACGCGTAAAAATGCAAACTATACACCGCCCCAATGGATCTCTCCATAACTGCCGCGATTTCGTGTAAAGAGAGACCCTCAAAGTAACGTTTCAGGATCACATCCTTCCGGGAGGGGGATAATTTCTCAATAGCCTCTTCCAGTTCCTCACGGATTTCATTCCGGCGCTGGTTGTCCTGCATGGACATATCTGGCAAAATCCCCATCACGTCATCTATGGGAACGATAACGTCATTGGGGATCACCGATTTCTTGAGCGCGCTGCGGATATACTTGCCGCAAACGTTGAGCAAGATCCGGTGCGCCCAGGGAGTGAAATCGGTATCAAAGGGGAAGTAGGCGTTCACAATGATCCCGGCGGCATCCGACGCACACTCTCCCACGATCTCCATTGTTTTAGGCCCGTGGGTGAAATTTTTCCGCCGGAAATAATTGTAGGCCCAGGTTTGCAGATTTTCACCCAGGGTTTCCCACGATGCCGTGTCTTTCTCGATTTGAAGTCCGTGCAATTTAGGGTTTAGGGCATCGTAGAATCCTACAACTCGCTGGATATACTCATCAACCCGGCTCAACTCATAATCATCGCCCAGGAATCGCTCGATGCGCCCCCTTTCCAGGTTAGCGTCGAGAACCATCTTTATCTCGACAACGTAACCTTCACCCCTTTGTTCAGCCAGGGAAGTGAGAGCGGCGTCTACGTCATCGGAAATTTTATCTTTCCACTTCCGGTTCATCCAGGTCTCCCGGCTGAGAACTTCTTTCTTACTCAGCATTGTACGAATTATAATTCAAAAACGATTGCTCTGTCGTCCAGCTTCTACTCCTTTTTCATTATTCCCTGTTGACTTTGCCCTCGATTCCCTATACTATATAACCAGAATCCATTCCATCAACCAGAAGGAGTCAACTATGCACTACCGGCGTTTGGGAAGATCAGGATTGAAAGTCAGCGAGATATCGTTGGGGGCTTGGGTGACCTTCGGCGCTCAGATCGACGAAAAAACCGCCGCCGACCTCATCAAAGCAGCTTACGAAAAGGGCGTCAATTATTTCGACAACGCCGATGCCTATGCCAACGGGCAGGCCGAAACTGTGATGGGCCAGGCGATCAAAGACCTGTCCCGCGAGAGCCTGGTGATCTCCAGCAAGGTCTTCTGGCAGACCATGCCCGGCCCCAACGGGCGCGGCCTCTCCCGGAAGCACGTCATGGAATCCGTCCACGCCTCCCTTCGCCGCCTGGACACTGACTATATAGACCTCTATTTCTGCCATCGCTTCGACCCCGACACCCCCATTGAAGAAGTGGTGCAGACCATGAACGTCCTCATTCAACAGGGCAAGATCCTCTATTGGGGCACCTCCGAGTGGCGGGCCGCCCAAATCGCCAGCGCAGTTGGCATCGCCCATCAGTATGGCCTCATCCCGCCGACCATGGAGCAGCCCCAGTACAATATGTTCCACCGCCAGCGAGTCGAAGACGAATTGTCCCCGCTGTGCACCGACCTGGGCATCGGCCTGACCACCTGGAGTCCCCTCTACTTTGGCATTCTGAGCGGAAAATACAACGATAGTATCCCAGAAGGTAGCCGGGCCACCCTGGAAGATATGGCCTGGGTAAAAGACCGCCTGACCCCCGAGAATCTCGACCGAGTGCGAGCGCTCACCGCCGTCGCCCAAGAGTTGGAGATGACGATGGCCCAGCTCGCCATCGCCTGGCTGCTGCGTCGCAAGGAGGTCAGCAGTGTCATCACCGGCGCCACCAGCCTCTGGCAGCTCGATGACAACCTCGCTGCCCGCGACTATTTGGATGCTCTGGATGAACAGGTATTAGAACGCATCGAAGAAATTCTGGATAACCAGCCGGAGGATCATTGAGTTGCCGGCCTTCCAGCCTATGGTTGTCAATTTGAATGCAGCCGAGCGACCTTCGGTTCTGCTCAGGTTGGGGGAGTGATCTCATGAACGCTCCCGAAAGGGCCGATGGTTAAATCACCCAACCCGATTGGCAAAGTCTTCCTCGCTGCGAAGAAATCACCTGGCCGGAAAGCAGTCGCCGCGCTGACCATCTCCTTGATATTCTGGGCGGTGATAAGCGTGATGACTTACACATTCTGGTACCGTGGAGGAGAACACACCGATTTCTACCCGCGCTGGGTGGGCGCGCGTTTGTTGATCTTCGAGGGGCGTGACTTGTACGACCAATCAACTACCCGTGATATTCAGATCATGATCTACGGCGAGCAGCTTCTTCCTGGTGAAGACCAACAGGGCTTCGCCTACCCGGCCCACATTATCCCTATGTTAGCCCCGTTCTGGCTCATCCCTGATAGAGCAATTGCCGCCGCTCTCTGGACTGGCCTAACGCTCACCATGATGGCGTGGACGCTGATCTTGCTGCGCTCAATATGGGGGAAAACGCCTTTTATTATGATTGGCCTGTGGCTGTTTTGGCATTACTCTTTCGCCATGTTCTTCCCTTCCCAGTTTACGGCCATACCGTTGGCCGCGGTGGGAATCGGATACTGGGCGTACCACACCCGGCGCGATCTCCTGGCCGGGGCGGTCCTGGCAGTTGGCACTATAAAACCTCAGTTGGTGGCGATTCCCATAGTCGTAATCCTTTTTTTAGCCCTCCGGGAACGCCGTTGGAGGTTGATAGGCTCATTTCTGGGATTCGGAGCAGGATGGTTCCTCATTAGCGTGTTAGTGGCAGGATGGTGGATACCTGGTTGGTTGGCGCAATTACGAGATTACAGTGAATACGCTCCGTTCTCCTGGCCTCCGAGAACAGCCTGGGAGATCAGCCCAATTTTTGCTGTGGCTGCCCTGGGAGTAGTTATCATCAGTCTGGTCAAGATGCGCTGGTCTGAGAAAGTCGTTATTGCTGCCAGTATCGTGATGGGGCTGCTGCTGTTGCCCCAAACGCTAACCCATAACTTGGTTCTGTTGTTGATTCCCCTTAACATGGTTTGGGTCGGAAAAGCTCGGCGGATGGCGCTTACGATGTGGTTTTTGGGATGGGCATTTTTCCTGGGTTATGTTCTGGATCCTGAGTGGTTGTTCTGGTGGCGTTGGCAGGTTCTATTGGTGCCATTTCTTACTCTGCTGGTCGTGAATGCTGCCAGCCGCCAACCGGAGAACCAGTAGATTCTACTTGGCAGCGCGGCGCACGCTCATTCAGAAAACCTTTCCGCCAACGAGAGGTACTGTTTCCGGTAAGCGTCAAAAGCCCGCCGCCCGGCCCGGGTGAGCGCGCAGGTCGTGTGAGGGTAATTTCCTTTGAACCCTTTGGTGATCTTCAAGTAGTCAGCCTTCTCCAACTTCCGCATATGGGCGGAGAGATTGCCCTTGGTCAAGCTGGTCGCGTTCAGCAGGAAGGCAAAATCTGCGCTCTCGCAAGCGGAGAGAACCGCCATGATCGCCAACCGGGAGGGTTCGTGGATCATCCGGTCAAAGCTGGTGATGTCCTTGAATTCATCCGCCATCGTTCACCCCTCCAGACGCCAGCCAGGCTTGCCTCAGCGTTACGATTCCGCTGGCGATCAGAAGCATCCCCCACCCCGTACAGAACGCCAACCCCGCCTGACCAAATGACAGGGGAAAGAAGATGAAGAGGGTCGTAGATAAGCCGCCCAACCCGCCCAACCAGCGATACCGGGAGATGCTGATGTGCTTGCCGAGGCTGATGAGCATATACCCAAAGGCCCACCCCAGAGCAGCCAAAAACATCCTCCAGAGGAAAAAATCATCCGCATCCAATAAGGCTTTCAATCCATATCCCAGTCCAAGCCCGCCGATAAAAATGACAAACGATATGAGATTGATACGGCGCGGCGTCATCCAGCGCGCCGGTTTGACCATCCCGCTGGTGCGCCACAGCCAGCGCCTGCGTAGAGCTTTGGTGAGCGTGAAAATTCCATAAAATGCCAGGACCGGCAATAAAATAAGCGCTAGGGTGGCCCCCCACACCGCCCACCGGCCCACGTTCTGCCGGAGGTCAAGCAGCAGAGCGATCCAGAAACGCTCAAAGATCACCCACCACATGAGACCGCTCACCCAAAGATAAGCGCCTAACTGCAAATCGCGCAGCCCATCGGCGAATTCGTATTGGCGGGTCTTGCGGATCAGGTCTTCTACATCGGGGAAAGATTTCATTTAAGCCTCCCACTGCTCTAATCGGCGGACCGCGGCGCCCCTCAACGCCCAGGCTCCTGCTATAAACAACCCATGTCCAGCCAGCAGCGCAAGCAGCGGCCCAGCGCCTTCTGCTCGCAGCCAACCCAATTGTGAGAGTCCTGACAAGACCAGCAGCGGCAAAGCAACCTCGCTTTCGGGGAAAAGCCGCACCACCAGCCAGGCCACCGTCGCAAAGTTCAACACCAGGAAGATAATCCCGGCTCCCTGCGATAAAAATGCGGGCAGTATCGCCACGCTTTTACCAGCCGGGTCATCCACAGTGAAATCGGCAACGATAGCCCCGTAGGGAACATTCATCGCCGTGCCCACGATCAACGTCCACCCCATTGACGCCATCAGGAGTATGATCTGCCACCCGGCGAGGTTCATCAGCAGCCCCAGCGCAGTCAGGAGTATTCCCCATATCACAACGGAGAACGTCCATGCTGTGCCCCAGAACTTGCCCTTCAACACGTCGTTCATCGAGATAGGCGCTCCTTTCAGCAATTCGAGGTCGCGTCCCTCTCTCCCCACGGATAACATCGCATCCATGACCGGATTTACCGGCCCATACGCCATACTGAAAAACAACAAGAACCAGAAAGCCATAGGCCGCAGCACATTGCCCGCGGACAGGAGCTGCCAGGCCAGGGGGACGAGTATCAAAGGGTATATAAACAGACCGATGAGACGCCGGGTATCTCTCCGCATGTCCAGCCATTCCTTGACCACGATGAACCCCACCGGTTCGGGCAGCCTGCGGGCGATTCCGGCCAACCAGCCCCGGCGCGACCCGCGCCGGCGTCGCTTGGCCGGTTTGACAGCCACAACACGCTGCCGATTCCAACCGCCGTAGAAGGCCAGGGCAAAGACCTGATATGCGCCCAGCCCAGCGGCGCCCGCCAACCCGACCACGACTACCCCAAACCAGATCAACCGGCCCGGTTCATGCAGCGCCGCGCTGAGTTGAACCGCCAGTTCGGAGGATTGTTCGGCGAACCAATCCAGGCTGGATCGCTGGACGAACGTAAAAGCGAACGAGAATAGCATAACCGCCATGAGTGATCCCGTCCACAGTTTCTCCGGCGAGAACCAGCGCGCCAGCGCTATCGCCAGGCTCATCGCCAGCGAGGTCGCCAGGGCCATGCCCGCCAAGATCAAAACCCCAACAAGCAGATAATAGAACGGTGAAGCTCCCTGCGCCGCGCCCAGAGCCAGCAGAGGCGCGCCAAAGGCCAATGCCGGGAAGAAACTCGCCCGGCTGCATTGCAGCAGCTTGACCAGGAAGATGGTCCGGTAAGGGAGCGGGGCGGCCATCAAAATCTCCAGGTCGGAGGCCCGGTATAGGATGTGGATGACGTCGCCCAAACCCAGCATGGCAAAAAGTAAAAGCAGCGAAATCCCCATCGGTAAGAGCGAGACGATGAGCGTCACACCCAGGTCCGAATTGAGCAATGCCAATTGATCGGCCAACAGGTTGTCATAGAACCACTGTCCCCCATATAAGACCAACATGATCGCCCCAAGCACGATGAACCTGTTCGTGGCGCGGATCTTGCGATCTAATATCCAATAGGAGGGGCGAAGTATCTTCCAAACCATAGCCATCGCCCTACTCCTGCGCCAGCAGCGTGGCGACCTCAGCCACAGTCTCACCGCCGGTGAGCTTCAGGAAGAGGTCTTCCAGGGTGCTGTCCCCATCAGATTGGGCTTGCTGGCGCAGTTCCTCGACCGCGCCGATCCCTACCAATTGTCCGTGGTCCAGAATCCCCACCCGGTCGCATACCCGTTCCGCGATTTCCAGGATGTGGGTGGACAAGAACACGGAATTTCCTTGATTGCACAATTCCCGCAGCACATCCTTGATCCGCCGTGCGCTGTAGGGGTCCAATCCCGCCAATGGCTCATCCAGGATCAGCGCTCCGGGTTTGTGCAGCATAGCGCTTATCAACCCAATTTTGTGGCGCATCCCCCCCGAATAGCTGGCGATCAAGTCATCAGCCTTTTCGGAAAGGTCTACCAACGCCAGGAGCCGCTCGCTGCGCCGGTCAACGACCTCATCGCTAAGGCCATGCAACCCGCCCATAAAACGCATGAATTCGCGCCCGGTCAATTTCTCGTACAACAAAGGCGTCTGAGCCAGGTAGCCGACCGACCGCTTGGCCTCCACCGCATCCTCCTGCACGTCGTGCCCGGCCACAACCGCCGTGCCGCTGGTCGGCTTGAGCAGCCCCACCAGCATACGGATGGTGGTGGTCTTACCTGCGCCGTTAGGCCCCAGGAAGCCGAATATCTCGCCCGGCTCGACGGTCAAATTCAAATCCTTAACCGCCGCCAACTTCCCGAAGTTTCTAGTTAAATTCACTGTTTTTATCATACGCTGCTCCTTTTACACGATCACTATACCATATTTAGTTTATACTGTCAACTAGTTTATAGTAAAATATTCTCTGGTAGATATTTTGTAAATTTTCCCAAGCCGTGGTCATCTCCTTTCGTAGGAGCGGACAGACGTCCGCCCATTTACATCAAGATAACACTTACCCTTCTAATGGCTTTGGTGGACGAATATTGAAAAGGAGCGCGAAATCGAGTATTCTTGGTTTAT